>DATGHG010000450.1:0-5497 GCA_035308185.1 Thermoanaerobaculia bacterium
CGGGCTTCTGTTCGGAGCTGGTGCTGCTGCGCTGGTGAGCCACGCCGCATGACCGTCCTCGGCGTCGACAGCCGCGTCCTCTACACTCTGCTGATCGCCGCCGTGGCGGCCCAACGACTGCTCGAGCTGCGCCTCGCGCGCCGGCACCTGCGGGCGCTGCTGGCGCGAGGCGGCGTCGAGGCGGCGCCGGGCCACTACCCGGCGATGGTGCTGCTGCACGGCGCCTTCCTGGTCGCCTGCCCGCTCGAGGTCTGGTGCCTGCGGCGGCCGTTCCGCCCGGCACTGGCGGCGTCGATGGCGGTGCTGCTGGTGGCGGCGCAGGCGCTGCGCTACTGGGCGATCGCCAGCCTCGGCGAGCGCTGGACGACGCGTATCGTCTGGCTGCCGGGCGTGCCGCCGGTGACCGGCGGCCCCTACCGCTTCCTGCGCCACCCCAACTACCTGGCGGTGGTGGTGGAGATGGCGGCGCTGCCGCTGCTGCATGGCGCCTGGCTCACCGCCGCCGGATTCTCGGTGGCCAATGCCGGTGTGCTGGCGGTGCGCATCCGCGCCGAGGAATCGGCGCTGGCCGCCGCCGCTCCCCCCGCGGGGAAGCGAGGAATGAACGGAACGAGGCGCCATGGACACTGACATCCTGGAAGGCATCGCCGAGGTGGCGCGGGAGCACCTGGGCTGGGACGGCCCGCTCACCGGCGACATGCGGCTGATCGAGGACCTGCGGCTCGATTCCGTGCGTCTGTTGACCCTGGCGGCCGAGGTGGAGAACCGTTACCGGGTGAGGCTGGACGAGAGCGACGAGGCGGCGATCGTGACGGTCGGCGACCTGGTCGAGACGGTGCGGAGGAAGCTTGGCTGAGACCCTCAACGACTACCTGCTGCGCGCGGGGCGGCTCGCGGACGGCGGCCTGCGCTTCGTCGATCGCGGCGAGCAGGCGGTCTGGGTGGGCTGGGGCGAGGTGCGCGAGCGCGCGCTGGCCGTCGCCGGCGGCCTCCTCGCCCTGGGCGTCGCGCCCGGCGAGCGCGTCGCGCTGGTGTTTCCCACCGGCGTCGAGTTCTTCGCCGGCTTCTTCGGCGCGCTGCTGGCCGGCGCGGTGCCGGTGCCGCTCTACCCGCCGGTCCGTCTCGGGCGGCTGCGGGAGTACGTTGCCCGCACCACCCGCATGCTGGCGGCCTGCGGCGCCAGCCTGGTGCTCGCCGACGCGCGGGTGAAACGCTTCCTCGGCGAGGCGGTGGCGGCGGCGCGGCCGCGTCATGGCTGCCGGACTCTCGCCGACCTGCCCGTCGGCGACCTGCCGGCGGCGGCCGTGGTGGTCGCCGGGGTGCGGCCGCGGCCCGACGATCTGGCGTTGATCCAGTTCTCCTCCGGCACCACCGTGGCGCCCAAGGCGGTGGCGCTGAGCCATCGCGCGATCGTCGCGCAGACCGAGATCCTGAGCGGCTCGTGGCACGACGACGAGGCGGTGCGCCACAGCTGCGCCAGCTGGCTGCCGCTCTACCACGACATGGGACTGATCGGCTGTGTCTTCCCGGCGCTGGCGCGCGACGCCTCGCTGACCCTGCTGCCGCCGGAGCTGTTCGTGGTCCGGCCGGCGCTCTGGCTGCGCGCCATCGGCCGCTACGGCGCGACCATCTCTCCCGCCCCGAACTTCGGCTACAGCCTGTGCCTGTCGCGGGTTGCCGACGCCGAAATGGAGGGCGTCGACCTCTCCTGCTGGCGGGCTGCCTTGAACGGCGCCGAGCCGGTCGCCCCCGGGGTGCTGCGGGCCTTCGCCGAACGCTTCGCCCGCTGGGGCTTCTCGCCGGCCGCCTTGACGCCGGTCTACGGTCTCTCGGAAGCGGCGCTGGCGGTCACCTTCTCCGCCCTCGACGAACCCTACCGCAGCGGCTGGTACGACCGCGAGGCGCTGGCCCGGGAGCGGGTGGCGCGACCGACCCCTGCCGGCGGGTCGGGCGCCGGCACCGGCGAGCCCGGCAGGGAGATCGTCTCGGTCGGCCGGCCGCTGCCCGGGTTCCGGCTGTCGGTGCGCGATCCCCACGGGCGCGAGCTGCCGCGGCGGCGGGTGGGGCGGCTGTGGGTGACCGGGCCGTCGTTGATGCAGGGCTACCTCGGCGATGCCGAAGGCACGGCGCGGGCGCTGCACGACGGCTGGCTCGACACCGGCGACCTCGGCTTCCTCGACGACGGCGAGCTCTATCTCGCCGGCCGGGCCAAGGACCTCATCATCCTGCGCGGCCGCAACCACTCGCCGGCGGAGATCGAGCAGGCGGTCGATGCGCTGCCGGGGGTGCGCGCCGGCTGCGCGGTGGCGGTGAGCTGGCTGCCGGAGGGCGCGCCGGGAGAGGTGCTGGCGCTGTTCGTCGAGCGTTCGCGGCACGCCACCGCGGCCGAGCTGGCGGCGCTCCCGGACGCCTGCCGCGAGGCGGTGCTGGCGGCGACCGGCTTGGCGATCGACCGCTTCGAGGTGCTGGCGCCCGGCACCCTGCCGCGCACCTCGTCGGGCAAGCTGCAGCGCTCGGAGGCGCTGCGCCTCTACCTGGAGGGTGCGTTGGCCCCGCCGGCGCCGGTCACGCCGCTGCACCTGGCGCGGGCGGTCGCCCGTTCCAGCCTGGCATATGTGCGCTGGCGGGTGGCGCGCCGCGGCAAGGGTCTGCCCTGATGCGGACTCGCCGCACTCACCTCCGATGACCGGCGCGGCGACCGACCTGCTGGTGGTCGGCGGCGGTCCCGCCGGCCTCGCCACCGCCATCCAGGCGCGCCTCGCCGGTCTTTCCGTCCGCGTGCTCGACCGTTGCCGGCCGCCGATCGACAAGGCCTGCGGCGAAGGCTTGATGCCGGACGCGGTGGCGCGGCTGGGCGAGCTGGGGGTGGCGCTCCCGCCCGGCGAGGGCTGCCGCATCCGCGGCATTCGCTATCTGGACGGCGACACGGTGGCCGAGGGCGTGTTCCCGCGGGCCGGCGGGCTGGGCGTGCGGCGGCTCGACCTCCACCGGGCGCTGGTGCGGCGCGCCGAGGAGCTGGGGGTCGAGCTGTGCTGGGGGGTCGCCGCCACGGGCTTGGCGCCGGCGCAGCCGGCGCCGGCAAGGCCGAGCGGCGAGCCGGCGCCGGTTGCGCAGCCAGGAACGCCGGCGCCGCGGCTTGCCGAGGAGCCGGGCCGGTGGCTGGCCAGCGGCGCCTACACCGACCGCGCCGGTCTCGAGCTGGCCGCCGCACGCTGGGTGGTCGGCGCCGACGGTCTGCGCTCGCGGGTGCGGCAGTGGGCGGGGCTCGAACCGTCGTCGCCGCCTGACCGCAGCCGCCGCTTCGGCGTGCGCCGCCACTTCGCGTGCCGGCCGTGGAGCGACATGGTGGAGGTCTACTGGGGACCCGGCTGCGAGGCTTACGTGACGCCGGTCGGGCCGCGGTTGGTCGGGGTGGCGATGCTGTGGGGCGGGCCGGAGCGGTCCGCGGTGGCGGATGGGCAGGCCGACGTGGCGGATGAGCAGGCCGGCGCGCTGGCTGCCCCAACGGCGTTCGCCAGCGGTGCGGCTAGGGCGCTGGCGAGCTTCGACCACCTGCTGGCGAGCTTTCCGGCGCTGGCGGCGCGGCTGGCCGGCGCGCCGCCGGCCTCGCGCGACCGCGGCGCCGGGCCGCTGCTGCAGCGCGCCCGCGCCGTGGTGCGCGGCAACGTCGCGCTGGTGGGCGATGCCGCCGGCTACGTCGACGCCATCACCGGCGAGGGCCTGGCGGTGGCGCTGCACCAAGCGGTGGCGCTGGTCGCGGCGCTGGCGCCCGCGACTCGGGCCGCCGGCAACCAGCCGGCAGCGCCGGAAGTAACCACGCTACACGCAAAGCTGCCTTACGCGGGCGCGTTGGAAGCCATCGCGCTGAACGCGACCGCGCCGGGCCGACCCGCGGCGCCCGACGACCAGGCGCTGGCGCGCTACGCCGCCGCCCAGCGCCGGATCGGCCGGTTGCCGGACAACATGACCTCGCTGCTCCTGGCCATCGAGCGCCGGCCCTGGCTGCGCCGGCGGGTGGTGCGGGCGCTCGCCGCCGAGCCGGCGCTGTTCTCGCGCCTGCTGGGCATCCACGCCCGAGCGCTGCCGCCGGCGCGGCTGGGCATCGACGGCGCCCTGCGACTGGTCTATCGTCTGGTCACGGTGTGAGGATCGGGAGGGAAGAACTGATGGCGGAGCGCGCGCTGCTGATGATTCCGGGGCCGGTCGAGGTCTCGCCGCGGGTGCTCGCCGCCTACTCGGCGCCGCCCCCCGGGCACACCGCACCGCCGCTGATCGCGGCATTCGGCGAGGCGCTTGCGGCGATGCGGCGGGTCTGGTCGGCGGCGCCTTCGAGCCAGCCGTTCGTGGTGGGCGGCGGCGGCACCGCGGCGATGGACATGGCGGTCGCCAATTTGATCTCGCCGGGTGACCGCGTGCTGCTGGTGAAGACCGGCTACTTCTCGGACCGCATGGCCGAGATGTTGCGGCGCCAGGGAGCCGCTCTCCTGGAGGTCGGCGCCGCCCCCGGCGAGGCGCCGGCGATCGCGGAGGTGCGCGCGGCGTTGGCCGCCGACCGCGCCGCCGGCGCGATGCCCTGCCGGGCGCTGTTCGCCACCCACGTCGACACCTCGACCGGCGTGCGCATCGATCCCGAGCCGCTGGCCCGCCTGGCGCGCGAGGAGGGCATGCTGGCGGTCTTCGACGGCGTCTGCGCCGCCGCCGGCGAGCCCTTCGACATGGCCGGCTGGGACGCCGACGTGTATCTCACCGCCTCCCAAAAGGCGCTCGGCCTGCCACCGGGGCTGGCGCTCATGGTGGCGAGCCCGCGGGCGCTGGCGGCACGGGCGGCGCGGCGCGGCGCGCCGCCGATGTACCTGGATTGGGAGACCTGGCTACCGGTGATGCGTGCCTACGAGGAGCGCCGCGCCGCCTACTTCTCCACCCCGCCGACCAACCTGGTGCTGGCCCTCGCCGCCGGCCTGGCCGAGATCGAGAGCGAGGGGGCGGCAGCGAGGATCGCCCGTCACGCCCGCGCCGGCGCCGCCCTGAGAGCCGCCTGGCGGGCACTTGGCCTGCGGTTGCTGCCGGTCCGCGACGAACTGGCCGCCGACACCCTCTCCACCCTGTTGCTGCCCGAGCCGGCAAGCGGCGGGAGCGCCACCGGTGCCGGCGCCACCACCGGTGCCGACGCGGCGGCGGTCGTGGCGCGCATCGGGGCCCACGGCGTGACCGTGGCGACCGGGCTCCTCCCCGAGTTGCGCAGCCGCTATTTCCGCGTCGGCCACATGGGCTGGGTGATCGGCAACCCCGACCTGCTGCGCCGCACCGTCGCCGCTGTGGCCGCCGGGCTGCGGGAATGCGGCCTGGGCGCCGGCGCCGCAGCGGAACGGCAGGCGATGGCCGCGCTTGACGAGCTGGCGGCCCGCGAGCCGGTGGCTACCGCAAGCGCCACCGGCCCGTAGACGCAAGACGGCTGCGCCGCTACCTCGCCGCCAATCAGCGCGAGCCGGTCTTGGGC
>DATGHG010000451.1:0-3684 GCA_035308185.1 Thermoanaerobaculia bacterium
CATCCGGCTGTTCGCGTCGCGGGTTGCCGACGCCTACATCGAGGGCGCCGGGCGGCTCGCCGAGCAGGTGATGGCGCAGAAGAAGGACGGCGGCTCCGGCGGCCGCGCGGCCGGCGGCTCGGCGACGTTCGACAAGGACGCGGCAGCGAGCGGCGCGGCGGCCGGACCGGCAGCGAGCGGGCCGGGCGGCGCGGGTGGCGCCGGTGGAGTGAGCAGCGCGGCCCCGGCGTAGCCGGCGACAGGCAACCATATCGGGCGCCGGCCGCCGACGGGCGGCGGGGCGCGTTGCGAAGAGGTCAGTCGAACCCGCGTCGATCTGGCCTTTTCTTTTTTCTTCGGTGGTCACGGCGAGCGCGTGGTCCGGCGGCCGGCCCCGGCAGTCAAGGAGAGATCTGGACATGGAAGTCACGGCACAAATGGTCAAGCAACTGCGCGAGCGCACCGGCGCTCCGATGATGGATTGCAAGGCGGCGCTCGCCGAGTCGGGCGGCGACCTCGAGAAGGCGGTGGACGGGCTGCGCAAGAAGGGTCTGGCGGCGGCGGCCAAGAAGGCCGGCCGCATCACCGCGGAAGGCGCGGTCGGTTCCTACATCCACGGCGGCGGCAAGATCGGCGTGCTGGTCGAGGTCAACTGCGAGACCGACTTCGTGGCGCGCACCGATCAGTTCCAGGCGCTGGTGCGCGATGTCGCCATGCACATCGCCGCGGCCGACCCGCGCTTCGTCCATCGCGACGAGGTGACCGCCGAGGTGCTCGAGCGCGAGCGCGCCATCTTCCACGAGCAGGCGCTGGCCTCCGGCAAGCCGGCGGCGGTCGTCGAGCGCATCGTCGCCGGCAAGCTCGAGAAGTACTATTCGGAGTTCGTGCTGCTCGAGCAGCCGTTCGTCAAGGACCCCGATCACACGGTGGGCCAGATGATCGCCGAGCGCATCGGTCGCATCGGCGAGAACATCCAGGTGCGCCGCTTCGCCCGCTACAAGCTGGGCGAGGGGATCGATAGGCGCCAGGACGACTTCGCCGCCGAGGTGGCGCAGGCGGCGAAGTGAGCCAAGCGCCCCCCGACCCGCGGCCGTGCTACGGCCGGATGCTGCTCAAGCTCTCCGGCGAGGCGCTGATGGGGCCGCAGCCGTTCGGCATCCACGAGCCGGTGGTGGCGGCGATCGCCGATCAGGTGGGCGAGATCCACGCCCTCGGAGTGGAGACGGCGATCGTGGTCGGCGGCGGTAATATAATTCGTGGGCTGGCCGCAAGCCATCGCGGCATCGACCGGGTGACCGGCGATTACATGGGCATGCTGGCGACGGTGATCAACGCTCTGGCGTTGCAGGACGCGCTCGAGAAGCGCGACGTGCCGACGCGCGTGCAGACCGCGATCGACATCCGCGAGGTGGCCGAGCCGTTCATCCGCCGGCGGGCGATCCGCCACCTGGAGAAGGGGCGGGTGGTGATCTTCGCCGCCGGCACCGGCAATCCCTATTTCACCACCGACAGCGCCGCGGCGCTGCGCGCCAACGAGATCCACGCCGAGATCCTGCTCAAGGCGACCAAGGTCGACGGCCTCTACTCCGCCGATCCGGAGCTCGATCCGGCGGCCGTCATGCTGCACGCGGTGACCTATCAGGAGGTGCTGGAGAAGGGCCTCAAGGTGATGGACACGGCGGCGATCAGCCTCTGCCGTGACAACGGCATCCCCATCGCCATCTTCAACCTGATGACCCCCGGCAACATCCGCCGGGTGGTCTGCGGCGAGCGGGTGGGCTCCATCGTGCGGGCCTGACCTGCTGTAGGAGGCGCTATGAAGGAGGTCTTTCACGAGGTCGAGCAGCACATGAAGCACGCGCTGGACCATCTCCACCACGACCTCAGGCACCTGCGCACCGGCCGCGCCTCGCTGGCGCTGCTGGAAGGGGTCACGGTCGATTACTACGGCAGCCAGGTGCCGCTCAACCAGGTGGCCAACCTGGCGGTGGCGGACGCGGCGATGATCACCGCGCAGCCGTACGATTCGAGCCAGATCAGCGCCATCGAGCGGGCGATCATGAAAGCCGAGTTGGGCCTCAATCCGTCGAGCGACGGCAAGATCATCCGCATCCCGGTGCCGCAGCTCACCGAGGAGCGGCGCAAGGAGATCGTCAAGAAGGCGCACGACATGTCGGAGCACGCGCGCAACGCGGTGCGGCAGGCCAGGCGCGAGGGCAACGACAAGCTCAAGAAGCTGGAGAAGGACAAGACGATCAGCCAGGACGACGAGCGTCGCGGTTTGGACGAGGTCCAGAAGCTCCACGACCGCTTCATCGCCGAGGTCGGTACGGCGCTGCACAACAAAGAGCAGCAGATCATGGAGCGGTAGGGCGGCCGGCGGCCTGGCGCGGCGGGCGGCGGTGCGTGGTGGCCCGGAGTGTCCATGTTCCTCTACGGTTATCACCCGGTGCGCGAGGCGCTGCGGCACCGGCCCCACCAGGTGGCCAGGGTCCTGGTCAGTACGGTGCGGCAGGGGCGGCGGCGGCAGGAGATCGCCGACCTCTGCGGCCGTCATGGCGTGCCGTTCGAGTCGGTGCCCGAGCGGGCGCTGGCGGCGTTCGCCGGCCCGGCCCACAACGGCATGGCGGCCGAGCTGCGGCCCGGGGGCAGGCTGGTGAGCGAGGGGCGGCAGGCGGGTGAGGGGTGGCGCGCCGCCGAACCGGGCTCGCCAGGGTCAGGGCCGGAGTCCCAGGGAGCCGCCGATCCCGACCTGGTGGTCCTGTTGGAAGACGTTCAGGACCCGCGCAACCTGGGAGCGGTGCTGCGGGTCTGCGAGGGCGCGGGAGTCGGGCAGGTCCTGATCCGCGACCGCGGTTCGGCGCCGATCACGCCGGCGGTCGCGAAGACCGCCGCCGGTGCCAGCGAGTGGCTACCCATCGAGCGGATCACCAACTCCGCCATGACCCTGGAGAGCTTGAAGAAGGCGGGCTTCTGGGCCTACGGCACCGACCCCGCCGGGCAGCCCCCCTGGCAGATCGACCTCACGGGCAAGGTGGTTCTGTGCTTCGGCGGCGAGGAGAAGGGGCTGAGGGACCGCACCCGCAACCTCTGCGACGGCACGATCGGCCTGCCGATGCGAGGGCGTCTGGACTCCTTGAACCTGGCGACCGCGGCCGCCGCCATCCTCTACGAGGCGCTGCGGCAGCGCAGCACGGGCGGCCGCCAGGGAGTCGGGTCGCTTGAGTCGCTCCGGCCGGCCCGGCCGGGCACACGGTTGCCGCCAGACGACCGCAGCAGCTAAACTGAAACGCGCGCCCACCCTGCTTCGCGCGCCGCCCCATCCCGCCTCCGCCGGCATAGCTCAGGGGTAGAGCTACGGTCTTGTAAACCGTAGGTCCCCGGTTCAAATCCGGGTGCCGGCTCCAATGGAATCAGGCACTTGCGGAAACTGGTGCGGAGAGTCGCTCTCCCTTGGGGCGAATGGGGGGCGAAAGAGAACGCCGCTTGAGGGCGGCGCCGCCATCCTGGCAGCACCTCCGCGCTCGCGCCCCTGCCGGAGCCGCGGCCCCCCCTTCTTGCCCTAGTGGTTGATCGCCGAGAGAACAAGGCGGGGCGGCGCGTGCCGCCCCATTCGATCAAGCGGCGCCGGCGAGAGATGACAGCTCCCGCCGGAGCCTGACCCGACAGGAGATCGCGCCTCATGCCGAGCTACCCGAAGTCTAC
>DATGHG010000452.1:0-11772 GCA_035308185.1 Thermoanaerobaculia bacterium
AGGGGTCGGCCGCCCTCGGCCTGATGGCGGCGATGTCCCTGGCGGCTGCCCGCAACCTGCTCGCGAGCCCGACCCCGGCCGCGACACCTGGCCTCGTCCCCTTGCAGCCCCCTGCCCAGGGCAGCATCCCGGTCGCCTTCCTGCTGTCGGCAGGGGCCGTGGTCATCGACTTCTGCGGCCCCTGGGAGGTCTTCCAGGACGTCGTCGTCCCCAGCCGCCGGGACGCGCCCTTTCGCCTCTACACCGTGGCCGAGAGCACCAAACCGCTGCAGGCGAGCGCCGGCATGACCATCGTGCCGGACTACACCCTGGCGACCGCGCCCGCGCCCAAGGTCATCGTCATCCCGGCGCAGCACGAGCACACCCCGGCGATGATCGATTGGATCCGCAAGTCGGCCGCCGGCGCCGACCTCACCATGTCGGTCTGCACCGGCGCCTTCCTGCTGGCGCGCACCGGCCTGCTGGCGGGCAAGCCGGCGACCACCCACCACAGCTCCTATCAGACCCTGGCCATGCAGTTCCCCGACATCCGGGTGCAACGCGGCGCCAGGTTCGTGGACAACGGCAACCTCGCCTCCGCCGGCGGCCTCTCCTCCGGTATCGATCTCGCGCTGCGGGTCGTCGAGCGCTACTTCGGCCGCGAGATCGCCCAGCAGACCGCCACCTACATGGAATACCAGGGCCAGGGCTGGCTGCATCCGGAGTCGAACGCGATCTACGCCGCGGCCCGCATCTCGACGGACGAGCACCCCCTCTGCCCGGTCTGCCAGATGGACACCGACAAGGCGACCGGTCCCAGGTCCGTCTATCAGGGCAAGACCTATTACTTCTGCTCGCAGGAGCACAAGGAGCTGTTCGACCAGGCGCCCGCCGGCTACCTGGTTGCCGGCGCCAAGCGGTGATGCGGCCGGCCGCCGCGGCCGGA
Source organism: Thermoanaerobaculia bacterium (assembly GCA_035308185.1). Taxonomy (GTDB): domain Bacteria; phylum Acidobacteriota; class Thermoanaerobaculia; order Multivoradales; family UBA5704; genus JASLEW01. The sequence continues at coordinate 926 of DATGHG010000452.1, forward strand.
ACGGCGGACCACGACGGCACCGCGCCGCCATCGTGGCCCGCCGCCTGGCGGCGCGCCGCTCCGGGTCAGTTGCTGGATCCGGGCAGCGGCGTGATCAGATAGGGGAAGACCTGATCGAACATCAGGGCGTTGACCTCCACGCCATCGGTGAACGGCAGCTGTCCCGACGGCGCCTGGCTGGCCGGCAGTGCGGAACCCATGAGGACGCGCAACGAGTTGTCGACCACGTCGTCGCCCGGGCGCCGGCCGTTGGGATAGCCGGCCGAGTCGCCCCCGACCACGCCCAACGGGTTCTGCTGGGCGGCCGGCACCGGCGCGATCAGGGTGTTGAGGCGCATGACCTCGCCCTGCGGGCCGCCTTGATTGAGACCCGGGATGCCGGTCATGAAGCCGACGATCAGGTCCTCGCGCGGGTAGAGCGTCGGCGCCTGGACCCCGGCGCTCGTCAGCCAGGACTGGATCAGCAGCGGCAGCGCCGGGTAGGAGACGTAAGGCACGATCCTGGTGTCGTCGCGCGGATGGCTGGCATTGAAGAAGTCCTTGTCGGGCAGACCGATCAGCAGCTCGCTGACCAGCGGGTTGCCGACCCGCGAGACCTGCACGTAGTCGCCGCTCTCGTCGTAGGGCGCATCATAGGTGGGCGCATCCTTCAGCGAGCGGACGCGCGGCAGGCGGGCCGTGGTCCAGCCCGAGACCAGTCCGGAGCCGCCGCCCACCAGGCAGGCGGTCGGCACCTCGAGCACGAAGCTGGTGATGTTCTTGTTGGCGGTGTTCGACTGCCTGCCGGTCGGGCTGCCCAGCAGGTTGGGCAGGTTCACCTCGTCGAACAGCGATCCGAGGTCGCCCTGAAAGGGCTCCTTGCGCTGGCCGACGAAGACCTTGCCCTTGCCGCAACCCGGGATGTCGATGTTGTGGATGAAGCCGCGAGCGTAGCTCTCGTAGTCCGGAATGGTCTTGGTGCCGATGTTGTCGAGCGGCATCCCGAAGCGCGTCGAGCCGGTGTCGGCGTCGCTGACGAACTGGACCGAGGTCGGCTGGCGAATGTCGCCGGCCAGGACCCGGATGGTATAGCTGCGCGCCACGTTGGCCGCGCCCGGTTGCGCCAGCGGGCCGGTGATCAGCCAGGGCACCGGCGTGGCCCGCCGGTTGCCGATGGGCCCCACCTTCAAGGTTTGCAGCGGCGAGACCTCGCTGACCCGGAAGCGGAACGTCAGGTCCTCCACGGTGTGGTTGCCGCTGATGATGTGGATGTCGTAGAAAGCGCTCGAATCGAGCGGGAAGTAGATCGGGCCTTCGAAGGGGTCCTGCAGCGGGTTGTAGTCGGCGATCAGCGTCGTGTAGTCCTGGCGGCCGGTTTCATAGCTGCGGAACATGAAGAAATCGGTGCCGTCGACTTTCGGGCTGCCGGCGATCGCCGGCGCATCGCGGAAACCTGACGCGAAGGCGGGAAGGGTGGCGGCCATGGACGCCGTCAGTGCCACCGCGGCGGCGAGCAGCGCGGCGCGGCGGCGAGGATGGGGACGCGGATAGTCACTCTGAGCGGGCAGGCTGGTCATCTGGTTCCTCCTTATTTCGCATTCCTGCGAATGGACATTCAACCAGAATAACAAGGCCTTACGGACCGGCCCATCGCTCCATCGATTCAAAATGGATCTAGCGTCTAACCCCCGCCCCCGCCCCGCCCGCGGCCGCACCGCGGGCCGCCATGGAGTCCCGCGGCCGGCGGCGCCGCTCAGCGGCGGTCGAAAAGGTAGCTGAGGCCGTCGCCCAGCAGGTTGACGAGGACGGCGAACAGGCTGCCGTCGGGCTCGCGGTAGCCCCAGCCGCCGCCCAGCGCCGGACCGGAACCGGCTGCGGCGGCGTCGAGCCGGCGCTGGCGCGCCGCCGCCTGCGCTTGCTCGGCGCCCAGGCGGTCGGCGCGCTGCTCGCCGCCGTTCTGGATCCAGGACAGCACGCGCGGCAGCTCGTCGAGATCGAACCAGATGCCATGGGCGCGGCAGATGTCGAGGATGACGCCGCTCATGCGGCCGTAGTTCTGGCGGTTCATCAGTGCGCCGCAGACCGCACAGGGACGGTAGATGCGGCCGCCGCCCGGCGCCCCCGGCCGCGGCCCGGCCGTCGCTGCCGCCACGGCCAGAGCCAGCGCCGCGCTGCCGAGCTGGGAGTGCCGCGCGCGCACCACCAGCACCTCGAAAGTCGAACGATCGACCCACAGCCCGCCGCAGGTCTCGCATTCCGACACCGCCACCGGCTCGCCGCCGAGCTGCCGGCTGGTGAGCTGCCTGGCCGGCCCGCAGACCGGACAGTGCAGCGGCGTCGCGGCCGCCGCCGCCTGCTCGACCAGGATCGGGCTGCCACAATGGTCGCAGAAGCGGGCGCCGCCGCTCACCCGCGCCATGCAGACCGGGCAGATGGTGTCGATGTCGCGGTCGTGGACGGTGAAGCTCGAGCCGCAGTAGCGGCAATCCGGCTCGCTGCCCTCGCGCGGTGCGCCGCACGCCGAGCAGCGGACCACCGCCGAGTCGTGAGCCGCGAGCGCCGGCACCTCCACCAGCTCGCCGCAGGGGCAGCGCACCTGCTCGCCGGGGCCGCGGTCGCCGGCGTCGAGCTGGCGCCGGCAGCGGCTGCAGACGACGAGATGGCGCATGCTCACCGGCGCACTTCCTGCGGCCTGGTCTCCCACCGCTAATCGGGTTCGTCGAGCTCCGAGATCGACTGCAGCACCGCCTCGCCGGCAGCGAGGTTGAAGCGGTCGGCGGCGAACAGCGTGCTGAACGCCGCCACCACCCGCGGGCAGAACTGCGTCCCGGCCGCGCTCTCGATCTCGGCTGCCGCGCGCTCGCGCGCCAGTCCCTGGCGGTACGGGCGGCTGGTGGTGATGGCGTCGAAGGTGTCGGCCACCGCGATGACCCGCGGCGCCAGGGGGATGGCGTCGCCCTCGAGCCCGTCCGGATAGCCGGCGCCGTCGATGCGCTCGTGATGGCTGCGCACGCCCGGCAGCACGTGCGGGTTCGAGAGGTGGGCGACGATCGAGGCGCCGTCGGTGGTGTGGCGGCGCATGATCTCCGCCTCGTCCCCGTCGAGCGGCGCCGGCTTGCCGAGGATGCGGTCCGGCACGCCGATCTTGCCGATGTCGTGCAGCGTCGCCGCCAGCCAGAGGTCCTTGAGGTCGCGCCGGTCCAGCCCCATCTCGGCGCCCAGCAGCAGCGAGTAGCTGACCACCCGGCGCACGTGGCCGCCGGTGTAGGGATCTTTCTTTTCCAGCGTCTCGGCGAGCGCCGTCACCATGTTGAGGAACTGGCGCCGCTGCACGGCATAGAGACGGGCGTTCTGCAGCGGATGCGCCAGGATGCCGGCAAACAGCCGCATGCGGCGCAGGTCGTCGTCGGTGAAGTGCGCCCGGCCCACCGGATTGAGCAGCTGTAGCACGCCGGCGACGCGGCCGTTGGCGAGCAGCGGCACGGCCAGGATGGCCCGCGTCTTGAACACCTGCTGCGGATCGCCGTGCCAGCGCGGATCGGCGGCGACGTCGTTGACCACCTCCGCCGCCGCCGACTGCGCCACGCTGCCGACGATGCCCTGGCCGAGCGGCACCCGCAGGCCGCGGATCTCGCCCGCCGCCCGCCCGCGCACGACGCGGAAGAACAGCTCGCCGCGCTCGTCGTCCAGCTCCCAGATCGAGCTGGTCTCGGCGCGGCAGACCCGCTCGGCGGTCGACAGCGCGATCTCGAGCACCGTCGGCAGGTCCAGGGACGAGGCCAGCCGGGAGCTGATCTCGAGCAGCGTCTCGTATTCCGCGAGGCGCTCGCCGGCGGGCTGCGCCTCGTGGGTCAGCCGGCCGCCGGCCGCCGGCGGCTCCGGCGCCGCCGGGCCGGTCCGGCTGGAAGCAGCTGTGTCTGAGCTATCGGCCTCGGCCGGCATCATGCGTCCCGTTCCCCCTCTTCCAGGATACGACGGAATCACGCCTGCCCTTCCCCTGCACCCCTGCAATCGCGCTCCTGGCCCCGCATCCCTCCGCCCCCTCACACCCTCGCTGGGCAACCAGGCTCGTCTCAGGCGCTCAGCGCTTCGAGCTCCTTTTGCAGCTCCTCGATCCGCTGGAAGCGCTCGGCCGGGTTCTTGCGCAGGCAGCGCAGGATCGCCGCCTCAAGCCGCGGCGGCATCTCCGGCCAGCGGCTGCTCGGCGCCGGCGGTTCGTCCTGCAGATGCTTGACCAGCACCTCCATGGCGGTGTCGGCCTTGAACGGCACGGTGCCGGTGAAGATCTCGTAGAGCACCACCCCGGTCGAATAGATGTCGGCGCGCGTGTCGATGTCGCCCCCCTGCACCTGCTCGGGCGCCAGGTACTGCGGCGTGCCGACGATGAATCCGGCCTGCGTCTGACCCGGGGTCAGGCGCGATACCGGGCGCGCGATGCCGAAATCCATCAATTTGGCGTTGCCGGTCGGCTCGAGGATCAGGTTCTCGGGCTTGATGTCGCGGTGGATCACGCCGACCGCGTGCGCCGCGCCAAGCCCCGCGCACAGCTGCTTGCCCAGCCGCAGCCCGGCCGAATAAGGCAGCCGGTGGGCCTGGTCCAGCATGTAGCGCAGGGTGACGCCGCGGACGTACTCCATCGAGATGAAGGCCACCCGGTCGAGCTCGCCGAAATCGTAGGTGCGCAGCACGTTGGGGTGGGTGATCTTGCGCGCCAGCTTGATCTCGCTCTTCATCCGCTCGAGCTGCGCGCGGTCGCCCCAGAGGTCCCGCCGCAGCACCTTGAGCGCCACCAGGTCGTCGAGCTCGCGGTCACGCGCCTTGTAGACCACTCCCATGCCGCCGCTGCCGAGCACCGACAGCACCTGGAAGCGCTTGCCCATCGGCGTGCCGGGCGCCAGCCCGGAGAGGGTGAGCAGCGCCGCCTCCTCGCCGCCGGTCTGCTCCGTCTCGCCGGCGGGGGTGATGGTATGGGTGCTCGCCAGCCGCGCCGCGAGGTCGGCGGTCAGCACGTAGATCGGCTGCGGGCTGATCAGCCCGCGGCGCGGCGCCAGCTCGTAGCCGGCGCGAACGAAGTGCTCGCGCACCTGCTGATAGACGTCCCGCCCCAGCACCAGGTCGCCGGGGGTCGCCTCGCGCAGCAGGCTTTCGAGCTGCTGCACCGGCTGCCCCACCATGGCGCGCTCGGACTGGTCGCCCCATGCCACCGGTCCGGTCACCACCGTGCCGGCGGCGATGGCGATGCTCGGCGCCTCGGAACCGGTGTCGTCGCCCCAGACGCTGTGCGGCTGCAGGATCTCGGCCGCCGCCGCGATCGCTCCGAGCGGCCGCCGGCTGCGGTCGAAGCGCGCCAGCACGCGATGGCCGGCGATGCCCTCGATCTGGCCGCCGGCGGTGGTCACCGTGGCCTCCAGGTGCTGCATCGCCAGGCCCAGCCGTTCGATCACCTGGTCGGCGCCGCCGGCTTCGAGGTGCGGGTTGGCGTAGCCCCGGAGCTCGATGCCCATGAGCAGCGAGTCGCGCGCCTGAGGCGCGCCGATCAGCACCCGCGCCGGACCCGGCTCCGGCAGGTTGCGCGACAGCTCGGTGACGTAGGCTTCCATGTCGCGCTTCTCGCGCAGGTCCGAGAGCAGATCGTCGAAGGCATGGGCGAGCTGGCCGATCTCGTCGGCGCTCTCGGCGACGATGCGCTGGTTGTAGTCGCCCTGGCGGGCCGCCTCGGTGGCGGTCACCAGCCGGCGCACCGGCAGCAGCGTCCGGCGGGCGAAGAACAGCGACAGCGGCGGCGCGATCAGCAGCACCGCCGCCAGGCCGGCGAGCAGCACCACCCATTCGATGCGCCGGAAGGGCGCCAGCTCCTTGTGCATCGAGACCAGGGCGACGGAATGGCCGACGGTCCGGCCGGCGGCGTCGCGCAGCGGCGAGATCAGCGCCAGCCAGGGCTCGTCGTTGAGCGACAGCTCGACCTCGCGCGGTTCGCCGCCGGCGAAGGCGGTCAGCGGCTTGCCGCCCGACAGACCGCTCAGCGCGGCGACCAGCGGCTGCCGCATGCTGGCGTCGAGGGTGCTCGCCACCACCCGCACGCCGTTGGCATCGCTGGCGACGAAAGCGACGTCGCCGCCGCTGGCCGAGTTGACCCGGCTGGCCGCGGCGTTGGTGATCTCGAAGGCGGCCACCATGTAGCCGAACACCTCGGAGGCCTTGCTCATCGGCACCGCGACCGCGTAGTACAGGCGGTCCCCCTCGCGCCAGACGCCGGCGCTCTCCTTGGGGCCGCTCAGCGCCTCGCGGATCAGCGCTTGCTGCGACAGGTCCTGGCGCGAGGCCGGGGCGTCGGTGCGCGCGATGACCCGGCCGGTCGGGTCGAGGACGATGGCGAAGGTGAACTTGAGCTCGGCCTGGCGGCTCCCCAGCAGCTCGAGGATCGACCCCTGCTCCTGCTGCGCCTGGGCCTCGGCGACGTAGGCGATCAGCGCCGGATCCTGGCCGACCAGTCCCGAGATCAGCTTCAGCTGCTCGTAATACTGCGTTTGCAGGGTCTCCTGGGCGGTGGCGCTGCCCTGCAGGGAATCGAGCGCCGCCTGGTGCGCGATGTTGCGCACCAGCAGCGAGGTCACCGCCACCGAGAAGCCCACCGAAAGGGCGACCAGCAGCGAGGTGACCAGGAGGATCCGGGTCCCCAGGGACAGCTTGACCCGGCGCTGGGGGCTATCGGTATTCGTCACCGCTGGCGTACGCCTCGCCCGTCTTCTTGAGGTGAAGGGGCAGCTTCGGCCGCACCACCACCAGCCGCGCCTGCAGCGGCGGCGCGTCCTCCGGCAGCGGCAGCGTCAGCTCCGTCGACCAGGGATCGACCTGCTCGTGCCAGACGGTGAGCTTGCCGGGCCCCTTGGGCAGGCCGGTGAGCCGGAAGGAGCCGTCGGCCGCGGGCGAGGTGTGAGACGCGGTGGTGTCGAGCACCAGGATGTAGGCGACCATGGCCTGATGGACGTTGCAGTAGACCCGCACCAGGCCGGCCTGCTCGAAGCGCTTCTCCTTGGGCGGTCCGACCCGGTAGATGCCGAGGTCGAAGGCGTTGCCCGGCGACACCGAGAAGACGTTGTGCAGGATCGGATCCTGGTTGGGGAACTGCACCCGGCTGCCGACCGGCACCACCAGCACGTGCGGGGTGAACTCCTTGTTCTTGGTGAGCAGCTGGAAGGGCGTGTCAGCCTCCTTCGCCGCGCGAGCCGCGTGGGCCGCCCCGGCTCCCCCGGCCGCGCCGGCGCCCGCCGCCGGCTCGAAGTAGACGACCGCCAGGCGGGGGTCGGCGCCGCGGGCCGCGCCCTTGCCGTTCTTGGCCAGCAGCGTCAGGTGGCCGCTCAGGTCGGCGGCGGCCAGCGGCGCGGCGCCTGCGAGGAGCACCGCGCCGGCGAGCACCGCGGCGCCGCGACGCCAGCACCCGCCGCGGCTCCGGGTCCAGGTGGAAGGCATCAGCTCGTCCATGATCGGCCCCCGATCGGGCGCGCGAATCGCCGGCCGGTGGTCGGCAAGGGCGCGGGCGCAAGGTGGATTGACGGGACGTACTCTAGTTGGAACCCGTCTCGCCGTAAAGGACGGCCTCACCGCCGGCACTTTCTCGCCGGCACTTTTCGTCGCCTGGCGTGGGCTGGCGCCGGCTTCTCCCGGCACCAGCGGGCCGGACGGTGGCTGGCGGGACCGTTCCGGCCCCGCCGCGGCACCGTATAGGGGAGGCCCCCAATCACGAACCGGTGCCGGGAGGGCGGTTATGGGACAATCGGCCGGCTGTCAGCGCATCAGCGCCGTGCTGCAGGAGGAGAGACCGGACTTGATCTCGTCGAGCGACTTCAGGGACGCCCTGCGGCACTTTCCGGCCGGTGTGACCATCGTTACGATCCGTAACGGCCCCGAGGTGCATGGGCTGACGGTGTCGGCCTTCGCGTCCGTGTCGGCCGAGCCGCCCCTGATCGTCACGGTGATCGACCATCGCCACAAGGCCTTCGATCTCCTGGAGCGGGAGGGGACCGTCTTCGCGGTCAACATCCTGGGCGAGGGCCAGGCGGCGCTCTCCGATCGCTTCGCCTGGCTCAAGGAGGGCGATCGCTTCGCGGAGGGGCGCTGGGGCACGGCGGTGACCGGCGCGCCCATCCTGATCGAGGCCCTGGCCTGGCTCGACTGCCGCGTCCACGCCCGCTATCCCGCCGGCACCCACAGCATCTACGTCGGCTCGGTGCACGCCAGCGGCGTGCCGAACCCGGAAAACCCGCCGCTCATCTACTGGAACCGGACCTACCGCCACCTCGGTCCGGCCGGGCCGCAGGACTGAGGCGAAGCGCGCTTACTTGACCAGCAGCACCGGGCAGCGCGCGACGATCGCCACCTGATAGCTGATGGTGCCCAGGCCCAGGGCCGGGTGCTCGCGGTCGACGCGGTGCGAGGAGAGCACGACGAGGTCGATCTTGCCGCCCGCCGTCTGCTCGAGGATGGATTCCGCCCGCTTGCCGAAGACGATCTCGAAGCGGGCGCGCACGCCGGCGCCGACGAAGCGCTCGACCAGCACCGCCATCCTGGCCGCCGCCCGCGCTTCGAGCTTGCGATAGAAATCGGCCATCTCGTCGAATTCCATGTGATCGATGGTCTCGATCACGTGCAGCAGGGTGACCTCGGCGCCGTCGCGGCGCGCGGTCTCGATGGCGATCGCGATCGCCGCCTCGTTCTTGTCGGTGAAATCGAGCGGCACCAGCAGCTGGCTGAACATGTCTCGCCTCGCCCTCCCGGGCAGGTCAAAGGGGTCGGATGTCGATCAGCTCGCGGAGCGGCGAGAAATCGTCGCGGTTGCAGGTGAAGAGCGGGATGCCATGGCAGAGGGCGGTGGCCGCGATCCAGAGGTCCATGACCCGCGCCCGCGGCTGAGGTCCCACCAGCCTCACCGTATGCGTCACCCGGGCGAAGGCGCGGGCAACCTCGGCGTCGATCGGCAGCGGCTGGAACGTAGCCTCCACCTGGCCAAGCCGCTGCAGGCGGAGCCGCCGGATCTCCTCGTCCTTGGCAGCCAGCACGCCGTAGTGGAGCTCCGCCAGGCTCGCCACCGAGATGGCCGCCTCGTCGGGCAGCGAGTCGAGCGACGGCTGCTCGAAGCCGGCGATGATCACCGAGGTATCGAGCAGGCCGCGGCTCACCGGCGTCGCGGCTCCCAGGGTTCGTCGAGCCGCTCGATGGACTCGCCCAGCTCCGCCAGGTCGGCGAAGAAACCGGGATCCCGCCCCGTCCCCAGCAAGAGTGGACCGTATTCGGCTCTGCCAACCCACTGCCGCCTGGGAACCGGGCCGAGCAGAGCGACCGGCCGGCCATCCACGGTGATCGTGAAGAGCTGGCCCGCCTGCGCCTCGCGAAGTACGCTCCCGCTCTGGTTGCGGAGCTCGCGCTGGGGGATGGTCTTCATAGGCTCTCAGCGTAGCATAAATGCGACAGCGTGACGCCGGGAGCGGCGCGCCATACGATGACCCGATGAACTCGGCACCGCCCATCGCCGTCGACCATTCCAACCATTGCAACGCCCTTGCCGGCCCGGCCACCAGGTCGAGGTCCGGCGATACCGCCAATGGCCCGGCGACCAGGTCGAGGTCCGGGCGCGCCTGGCTGGTTGTCGCCGCCCTGCTTGCCGCCGGACAAGGGGCGGGTGCCGGCGCCGCACCGCGGCCGCCGCGGCCGGCGTTCACGCCGCCTCCGGCCGAGGCGCTGCTGGCCGGCGAGATCGATCAGGCGCGGCTGCAGCAGACGGTGCGCGACCTGGTGCGCCTCGGGCCGCGCATGGGCGGCACTCCTTCCGGCGACCGCGCCGCCGCCACCATCGCCGCGGCGTTCACCGCCGCCGGGCTGGCGCCGCAGACGATCGAGGACCCGTCGCAGCCGGCGCACTGGGAGGACGGCTGGAGCGTCGAGCTGCTGCCGGGCGGCGCCCTGGCCTCGGCCTGGCCCTACGGCTTCTCGCCGGCGATCGGTCCGGTCGCCGCGCCGCTGGCGGTGGTTCGCGACCCTGCCGAGCTGACGGGTCCGCCCCCCGCCGCCTGGCGCGGCAAGGTCCTCTTCGTGCCGGGCGACCTGCGCGGCGCCTACCGGCGCCTCGCCGCCGCCGCGGCTCGCCCGCTCGCCATCCTGACCAGCGCCCCCGGCGACGGCCGCCGCTATCTCGACGCCGCCCTGGTGGCGGCGCTGCCGACGATGCCCGCCGGCGGTCCGCGCCCCATCCCGGTGTTCGGCGTCTCCTTCGAGGACGGCCGCAGGCTGGCGGCGGCGGCCGGCGCTACGGTGCGGGTGATGCTGCGCTCGACCATCCGCCGCGGCCACCCGCGCACCGTCCTCGCCACCCTCCCCGGCCGCGATCCCGACCGCTACTACCTGATCTGCGCCCATGGCGATTCGGACTCCGGGGGGCCGGGGGCCGACGACAACGGTTCCGGCGAGGCGGTGGTGCTCGAGCTGGCGCGGGTCCTGACCGGCCTGGTGCGCAGCGGCAAGTTGCCGGCGCCGCGCGCCGGCGTGCGCTTCGCCATCTGGGGCAGCGAGTACGCCTCCTCCGGCGCCTACGTGGCCCGCGAGGGCGACCGCCTGCGCCGCTGCCTGGGCGTCATCAACCTCGACGAGGTCGGCACCGGCGCCGAACGCGACGCCATCTATTTCGAATCCAACGAGGTGCCGTGGAACCGCGCCCTGCTGCGCGCCTTCGACCGCGTCGGCGCCGACTACGCGGGCCGCCCCGGCTTCTGGCCCGAGTACACCACCAACCCCTCCCAGGGCGGCACCGACTCCTATGCTTTCCTGCCCCGGCGCTACCAGGGCGTGCTGGCGAGCGCCTTGCGGATCCCCGCCAC
>DATGHG010000453.1:0-21967 GCA_035308185.1 Thermoanaerobaculia bacterium
GAGCTTGTTGGCCTCGGCCACGGCGATGTATTCCTTCTTGGGGTCCACCACGAAGAGCGCGTCCGGCAGCTCGTCCATGTCGCGGATGCCTTCCAGGTTCTTCGCCATCCGCTCGCGCTCGCGCTCGAGGCGCAGCCGCTCCTTCTTGGTCAGCGGGCTGTTCTCGTCGCCCAGGCGCGCCTCGATCTCCTTCAAGCGCTCGATCGAGGTGCGCAGGGTCACGAAGTTGGTCAGCGTGCCGCCCAGCCAGCGGTTGGTGACCGAGAACTCGCCGCAGCGCTTCGCTTCCTCGGCGACCGCCTCCTGCGCCTGCCGCTTGGTGCCGACGAACAGGACCCGCTTGCCCTGCACCGCCAGGTCGCGCACGAAATCGGCGACCTGATCGAACAGCTTCAGCGTCTTCTGCAGGTCGATGATGTAGATCCCGTTGCGCTTGCCGAAGATGTACGGCTTCATCTTCGGGTTCCAGCGCCGGGTCTGGTGGCCGAAATGCACGCCGGCCTCCAACAACTCCTTCATGGTGACTTCTACCAAGCCTGGTCTCCTTCGCCTGCGCTCGCGCCCGCGAGATGCCGCGGGATCGCCGGAATCACAGCCATTCGAGTTCTCAGCCAGTCAGCCAGGTCAACGCTTGCTGAACTGGAAGCGCGCCCGGGCACCCTTCTGGCCGTACTTCTTGCGTTCCTTCTTGCGAGGATCGCGGGTCACCAGGCCGGCGGACTTGAGGCGGTCGCGCAGCTCGAGGTTGTACTCCATCAGGGCGCGTGTGATGCCGTGCCGGATGGCCCCGGCCTGGCCCGCGCTGCCGCCGCCCTCGACGGTGGCGACGATGTCGAACTTCTCCGCCGTCTCGGTCAGCAGCAGCGGCTGCTTGATGACCATCTTCAGGACTTCGTTCGGGAAATAGTTGTCCAGCGTCCGGCCGTTGACCTGCACGGTGCCGGTGCCCGGGCGCAGGAAGACGCGCGCCGCGGCGGTCTTCCGCCGGCCGGTCCCATAGTTCTGCAATTGGCTCACTCTGCCGTCTCCTCGAAAGTCCGCGCTCGATTAGGTGGCCTGCCGATGTTCGCGGGATTGGCGGTGTTCACGGTCGCCGGCTTCGCGACGCGCCTGGCCTTTCGCCACGTCCATCGGCCGCGGCTGCTGCGCCTGGTGCGGATGCTCGGCGCCGGCGTAGACCTTCAGCTTGCGCAGCTGCTGCTTGCCCAGCTTGTTCTTCGGCAGCATGCCCCAGACCGCGCGCTCGACCAGCTGGGTCGGCCGCCGCTTGCGCAGCTCCCCGGCCGTCTCCCGCTTCAGGCCGCCCGGGTAGCCGGTATGCCGGAAGTAGACCTTGTCGTCTTCCTTCTTGCCGGTGAGGATCGCCTTCTCGGCGTTGACCACGATGACGAAGTCGCCGGTGTCGATATGAGGCGCCCAGGTCGGCTTGTGCTTGCCGGTCAGCAGCTGCGCCGCCAGCGAGCACAGGTGGCCCAGCGTCACCCCCGTGGCATCCAGCACGTGCCAGTGGTGCTCGATCTCGGCCAGCTTGGGGCTGTAGGTTCTCTTCAGCATCACCGCGTCTCCATCCATGCCATCCAGACCGACCAGGCCATCCGGACCTGCCACACCTACCAGCTTCCCTGAGCCAGGCTGAGCAGGGGTCAACGTGCGGCCGGAGCGTCACGGCGAGCCATCCCCGCCTCTGCGACGCAAAGGACCCCGAATGATAGGCGGTGCGGCTTGGATTGTCAAGGCGTTGTGGGTGGCTCGCCCCGAGCCTTTCTCGGTAGACTGAGCCGCCATGTCCGCCAACCGGTCCGACGTCTCGCTGCTGGCGCCCGCGCCGCCGCCCGCGGCGGCTGCGCCGACTGCGCCGCCTGCGCCGACCGCGCTGCCCGACGCCGCCGCCGGGCTCGACAAGTCGGGCCGGGCCATCCGCGACATGTTCGGGGCGGTGGCGCGGCGCTACGACCTGCTCAATCATCTCCTGTCCGCCGGGCTCGACCGGTGGTGGCGCCGCCGCGCCGCCGCCGCGCTGCGGCTACCGCCGGGCGCGCTGGTGCTCGACCTCTGCGCCGGCACCGGCGACCAGGCGATGGCGCTGCGCCGCCGCGGCGCGCGGGTGGCGGCGGCGGATTTCTGCCTGCCGATGCTCGCCCTGGCACGCCGCAAGTTCGGCCGCCCCAGCCGCGATGCCGCACCGCCGCCGCGGCCGCTGGCCGCCGACGCCCTTGCCCTGCCGTTTCCGCCTGGCCGGTTCGCCGCGGCGACGGTGGCCTTCGGCCTGCGCAACGTCGCCGACCTCGACCTCGCGCTCCGCGAGCTGGCGACCACCCTGGCTCCCGGCGGCCGCCTGGCGGTGCTCGAGTTCGCGGTGCCCGAGGCGCCGCCGCTGCGCGCCCTGTACCTGCTCTACTTTCGCCGCGTGCTGCCGGCGATCGGCCGCCTGCTCTCCGACAGCCAGTCGGCCTACGACTATCTCCCCAGCTCGGTGCTGAGCTTCCCGCAGCGCCGGGGCTTTCTCGACCGCATGGCCGGCGCCGGCTTCAGCGATCTCGCCTGCAGCGACCTGGCGGCCGGCATCGTCTGCCTGTACAGCGGCACCATCCCCCAGACGTCCCCCCTCTCGAACCGGAGGTCGACCCCGTGAACGTCCTCGACGGCAAGGCCGCCGCCGCCACCATCCGCGCCGAGGTGGCGGCCGGGGTGCGCGAGCTGGCGGCGGCAGGCAAACGCGCACCCGGCCTGGCGGCGGTGCTGGTCGGCGACGACCCCGCCTCGCAGGTCTACGTCGGCAGCAAGATCAAGGCCTCGGCCGAGGTCGGCATCGCCAGCCGCACCCTGCGCCGCTCGGCCACCCTCGCCGAGGACGAGCTCATCGCCCTGGTCGACGAGCTCAACGCCGACGACGAGGTGGACGGCATCCTGGTGCAGCTGCCGCTGCCGCGCGGCATCGACGAGCGGCGGGTGATCGCCCGCGTCTCGCCGGACAAGGACGTCGACGGCTTCCACCCGCTCAACGCCGGCCGGCTGTGGCTGGACGAGCCCGGCTTCGTCCCGGCCACCCCTTACGGCATCCTGGAGCTGCTGCGCCGCCACCAGGTGCCTTTCGTCGGCCGCCGCGCGGTGGTGGTGGGCCGCAGCCCCACGGTCGGCAAGCCGATGGCCGCCCTGCTGCTGCGCGAGCACTGCACCGTGACCATCTGCCACAGCCGCACCGCCGACCTCGCCGCCATCACCCGCGAGGCCGACATCCTGGTCGCCGCCATCGGCCGGCCGGCGATCATCGGCCCGGATCACGTCCGCCCGGGAGCGGTGGTGGTCGACGTCGGCATCAACCGTCTGACCGACCAGGCCAGTGTCGAGCGGCTCTTCCCCGGCGACGCCGACCGCCTCCGCCAGCTGGCGGCCAAGGGCTCGGTGCTGGTGGGCGACGTCGATTTCACCCGCGTCGCGCCCCTCGCCGGCGCCATCACGCCGGTGCCGGGCGGCGTCGGACCGCTCACCGTCGCAATGCTGATGGTCAACACCCTGGCCGCCGCGCGCCGCCGCCTCGGCCTGCCGCGGTGAGCGCCACGGGCCGGCCGGCAACCGGCTACCGCGTCGGGCTGACGGGCGGTCTCGCCAGCGGCAAGTCGACGGTCGCCGGCTGGCTGCGCGATGCCGGCTTCCAGGTGATCGACGCCGACCGCCTGGTCGCCGACCTCTACCGGCCCGGCGCCGCCGGCGCGGCGGCGGTGAGCCGGCTGTTCGGCGGCGCCGTCCTCACCCCCGAGGGCGGCGTCGATCACGCCGCCCTCGCCGCCCGCGTCTTCGCCGACGCCGCGGCCCGCCAGGCTCTTGAGCAGGCGATCCATCCGCTGGTGCGCCGGCGCTTCGAGGAGATCGCCGCCGCCCCGGCGGACGCGGCGCCGCCTGCGCCGGGATCGCCGCCGGCGGCTACGGACCAGCCGCCGCCCGCTCCGGACCCATCGCCGCCATCCGCGGACTCGCCAACGCTCGTTCCGGAATCACCGCCACCACCCGCTCCCGACCCGCCGCCGGCTACGGACCAGCCGCCGGCCACGGACCCGCCGCCGCCGCCCGCGCCGGTGACCGTGCTCGAGGCCACGCTCCTGGTCGAGGCCGGCTACGGGCCAGGCTTCGATCTGATCGTCACCGTCGAGGGCGATCCCGAGGAGCGCCTGCGACGCGCCATCGCCCGCGGCCTCGATCCCACCGCCGCCCGCGCCCGCCTCGCCGCCCAGGGAGACGGCGCCCGCCGCCGCCAGGGCGCCCAGCGGGTCCTCCACAACGACGGCACCCTGGCGGACCTGCGCCGGCAGGCGGACGCCCTGATCGCCGACATCCGCCGCGCCGCCGCTGCCGCCGCCGCTGCCGCCGCCGACCGCGTGCCGGCGTCGCCGCCGCCACCAACGCCACTGCCGAGCCGCCCGTGACCATACCGGCGCTCCCCTATGTCCTGGTCACCGGCAACCGCGGCAAGCTCGCCGAGGCCCGCCGCCTCGCCGGCCCCGGCCTCGGCGCAGTCGAGCTCGACCTGCCCGAGATCCAGTCGCTCGATCTGCTGGAGGTGCTGCGCCACAAGGGCGAGGAGGCCTGGCGCCGCCTCGGCCGCCCGCTGGTCGTCGAGGAAGCTGGCCTCGACCTCGCGGCGCTCGGCGGCTTCCCAGGCCCGCTGGTGAAATGGATGCTGGAGGCCGCCGGCGCCGAGCTCATCGCCCGCACCGGCCTGGCGCTCGGCGAGCCGCGCGCCGTCGCCCGCGCCGCCCTCTACTACCGCGACGCGGACCGCACCCTGATCGCCGAAGGCAGCGCCGCCGGCATCCTGGTCCTCCCGGCCCGCGGCGATCGCGGTTTCGGCTGGGACCCGGTCTTCCGCCCCGCAAGCTGCGACCGCACCTTTGGCGAGCTGGCCGACGCCGAGAAGGACGCCCTGAGCCACCGCGGCCAGGCCTGGCGCCGGCTCCTCGCCCTGCTCGGCGACCCGCCTCCAGCCTGAAGCTTCCGGCCCGCGCGGCGAGCCGCGCCCGCCACCGTCCTGAAAGCGGCGCACCGCCGCGCTAGAGCGGCGCGCCGCCCAGCAGCCAGAGCAGGATCGCCTTCTGGACGTGGAGGCGGTTCTCGGCCTCGTCGAAGATCCGGCTCTGAGGGCCGTCGGCGACCTCGGCGGCGACCTCCTCGCCACGGTGGGCGGGCAGGCAGTGGAGGAAGACCGCCTCCGGCCGCGCCGCCGCCATCAGCGCGGCGTCGACCTGGAAACCGCGGAAGGCCTGCAGGCGCTGCTGCGCCTCGGCTTCCTGGCCCATCGACGCCCAGACGTCGGTATAGACCACCGAGGCGCCCTGTACCGCCTCGCGCGGATCCGCGGTGAGCTGGATGGCGGTGCCGGCGGCCGCAGCGTCTTGCCGCGCCAGCTCGACGTAGGCGGGCTTGACCGTGTAGCCGGAGGGGGAGGCCACGGCCACGTCCATGCCCACCTTGGCGGCGCCGAACAGCAGCGAGTGCGCCATGTTGTTGCCGTCGCCGACGTAGGCCAGCTTGCGCCCCGCCAGCTCGCCGAAGACCTCGCCGACCGTGAAGTAGTCGGCCAGCGCCTGGCAGGGATGCAGGTCGTCGGTCAGGCCGTTGATCACCGGCACCGACCCGAAGCGCGCCAGGTCCAGCACCGTCTGATGGGCGAAGGTGCGGGCCATGATGCCGTCGACGTAGCGCGACAGCACCTTGGCGGTGTCGCCGATGGGCTCGCCGCGGCCGAGCTGGATGTCGCGGCTGGACAGGAACAGCGCATGGCCGCCAAGCTGCACCATGCCCACCTCGAAGCTCACCCGGGTGCGGGTCGAAGACTTCTCGAAGATCATCCCCAGACTCTTGCCGGCCAGTGCCGCGGCGTGGCGCTCGGGGTGCGCCTTCACCTCCGCGGCCAGGCGGAACAGCCCGGCGACTTCCCCCGCCGAGAGGTCGTGGATCGAGATCAGGTGACGGAGCATGGGACCTCCTTGCATTGACGTGCGCCCTCAGAGCCGCTCGCGCTCGAGCGGCATGGTCATGCAGCGCGGCCCGCCGCGCGCCCGCGACAGCTCGTTGCTCCACAGCGTCACCACCGCCGGCCCGCCGCCGATGAGATCGTGGCGGCCGGCCGCCACCTCCTCGCCCGGCAGCACGCGGAAGCCGCGGCGGGCGAGCTCCTCGATCGTCTTGCGGTTGCGCTGGTAGAGCAGCACCACTCCCGGAGCCAGGGCAAAGGCGTTGGCGCCGTCCGTCCACTGCTCGCGCTGCTGGTCGATGGCCTCCAGGGAGCCACCGCACGGCACCACCGTCAGCGCCACGCCGAGATCGGCGAGGGTCCGCAGCAGCCCCGGCCGTAGGGTGAAGGTCAGCTCCCGCGCATAGAGGTCCACCGAATAGACGTGGGCCGATTCCGGGCCGCCGGGCTCGACCACCGGCAGATGGGCGAGGCAGAGGCCGCGATCGATCACCGTGAACACGGTGTCGAGGTGCATGTACGAGCGCCGGTGCGGTAGCTCGACCACCACCATGTGCCGGAAGGAGGTCTCCTCCAGGCGCAGGTACTCGGCAAGCGTCTCGACGCCGCGCCGGTTGGTGCGCTCGGAGAGCCCCACCACCACGATCTCGGGGCTGATCACCACCACGTCGCCGCCCTCGAGGGTGGGATAGGGGAAGCCCGGATCGTGCTGGGGCGCGCCCGACGGCGGCACGTCGATCTCGAAGGTCGCCGCCGCGTCGGCCAGCGCCGGATGATGCGCGAAGATGGTGCGCGCCAGCAGCGGCTCGCGCTCGCGGGCGTCGTTGGCCATCGACGACACCACCAGGCGGTTGCCCATCACCACCTGCGGATCGCGCTGGAAGAAGTAGTTCGGCACCGGGTTGAGGCTGAAGAACTGGCGGCGTCCCGCGTCGGCGGCGTCCGGCGGCAGGCGGATGCCCTCGATCAGCGTCACCGCCAGCTTGGCCGGCGGCAGATCTGCGAGCTGGCGCAGCACCGGCGGCTGCACCCCATAGTCGCGCTCGATCTCGCCCAGCAGGTCGGACCTCACCGCCTCGTCGGCCAGCACGCCGGCGAGCAGGTCCTGGGCATCCAACGCCTCGACGCCGGCGCGCCGCAGCACCTCGCAGAACATGGCGTGCTCGCCGCGCGCCTCGTCGCCGTCGAGGATGTCGTCGAACAGCAGGCGCTCCATGATCGACGGCACCATCCAGTCGATCTCGCGCCCCGGCCGGTGCACGAGGACGCGCCGCAGGCGCCCGATCTCTGAATCGACCCGGATCGTCATCTTGAGCTTGTGTGCCGGCGAAAGGGGGGCTCGGATGCCCGCGGCGGCAGATCATATACCAGCCGCCGGCCACGCTCGCCTGATGTCGCGGGGTTCGAGCCCTCCCGTGCTACCATACGGACAGTGCAGTCCAGTAGGTGATACGCGACTGGCCGGGTCGGTGACGGCCGCCTGTGAAGATGGAGCGACACCACCTTTTCACCCCCGCCGCGCCCGGCGAGCGCCGTCGTCACCACGGCAGCCATCTCCGTCAGCTCCAGCACCCGCGGCGGCGACGCCGGCAGGGCACCGCGCTGGCCGGCCTGCTGGCCTCGGCGGCGCTGGTGTCGGCGGCCTGCTCCGGCAACCCCCATCCCGTTCCCGCGCCGGCCCAGCCGTCCGGCGGCGCCGTCATCCACGGCATGGCTTCCTGGTACGGGCCCGGCTTCGACGGCCGCCGCACCGCGAGCGGCGAGCGCTATGACAAGCGCAACCTGACGGCGGCCCATCCCAGCCTGCCGTTCGGCACCCTGGTGCAGGTGACCAACCTCGAGAACGGCCGCCAGGTGGTGGTGCGGATCAACGACCGCGGCCCCTTCGGTCACCGCCGCGTCATCGACCTGTCGTACGCGGCGGCGCACGAGCTGAGGATGGTGGGCGCGGGCACCGCCCGCGTCGAGCTGGCGGTGCTCGGCAAGTACGACCCGCGGGACACCAGAGTGCCGGAGCCGGCCATCCTGCTGGCGGCCGCGCCCGTTTCGCCGCGGCCGTGGCCGGAATCCGCCGCTCGGCCCGTCGCGGCAGGCGACGCCCCCGCCGGCGAGCCGGCCATGGCGTCGGCGCCGCCAGCGCCGACCGCGCCAACCGCGCCAACCGCGCCAACCGCGCCAGCATCGGCGGAGGCGGCGGACACCGCCGCCCCGGGCGACGCCGTCACGGCCGGCGCCGCCACGGCCGACGCCGCCACCCGCGGCGCCACGCCGGCGGATCCGACGCCGACCGCCGTCTGGGCCACCCGCACCACCGCCGCGGCGCTACACTACACCGTGCAGGTCGGCGCTTTCGGCGAGGCCGAGCGCGCCGAGGCGCTGCAGCAGGACCTGGTCCGCCGTTATCCGGAGGCGGCCGTGCATTCCGACGGCATCTGGAACCGCGTGCAGGTGGGCCGGTTCGGCGATCGCGAGCGGGCGGAGACCCTGCGCCAGGAGCTCGCGTCGCTGGGCATGGCCGCCATCGTGGTCGCGGCGCGCTGATACCCTTTCCCGCACCTGAGGAGGCTTCGATGACCGGCAGTCATGCAAGCCGCGCGCGCCTGGCGCTCGCCGCCATCTCGAGGATCGCTGCGCGCCGCACGCGCGGCGACGTGACCGTTGCCGTCGTCTCCGTGCTGGTCGGGCTCGCACCGGCCCTGCTGCTGCCGGCGCCGGCGCTGGCGGCGCCGCCGGCGCCGAAGGAGCTGACCGTTCAGGAAGTGCTGGCGAAATCGATCACGGCGCGCGGCGGCCTGCAGCAGCTGCACGCCGTCGAAACCCGCCGGGAGAGCGGCACGCTGGAGCTCGGGCCCGGCAACGTGTGGCCGCTCACCGTCGAGCACAAGCGCCCGAACCGCATGCGCATGGAGATCTCGCTGCAGGGTACCAAGCTGATCCGCGTCTTCGACGGCGTCCATGGCTGGCAGAAGCAGCCGCAGTCGCCGGCGCCGGAGGCGCTGGCCGGCGACGACCTGCACAACATCGCCAACGAGGCGGACTTCGACAACGTGCTGGTCGATACCGCGGCCAAGGGCAAGGCCGTGCTGCTGGGCAAGGAAGCGGCTCCCGCCGCTGGCGCCGGCAGTGCCGCCACCATCGCCGGCACCGCCAGCACCGCCGGCACCGCCGGCGCGGCCAGTGCCGCCGCGCACGACGTCTACCGTGTGCAGGTGACCTTGCTCAGCGGCGACGTCTTCATCTATTCGATCGACGCCGTCTCCTTCCTGCCGGTGCATTGGGAAGGCGGCCGGATGATCAACGGCAAGCTGGTGACGTTCGTCTCCGATTACAACGATTATCGCGAGGTCGGCGGCACCCGCTACGCATTCCAGATCGTGTCTTCGATCAAGGGCAGCGCGCAGAACCAGAAGCTCACCTACAGCAAGATCGAGCTCAACGTGCCGATCGAGGACGCGCGCTTCACCCCCGCCACCATGATGCCCGCGGCGCCGCCGCCTGCTGCCACGCCGCCGCCTGCTGCCACGGCGCCGCCGCCCGCTCCGGGCACCGCCCAGCCGCCGCCGGCCGCCACGCCGCCGCCGCCGCCGCCGCCGCGCGGCCGGCAATAGCCGGCGCTGCTCCGCGGCGCGGGCTACTCCCGCTCCACCACCATCGCGAAGCCGACGCCGCCGGCGGCGCAGATGGTGAGCAGGCCGAGGTTCTGGCCGCGCCGCCGCAGCTCGTAGAGCAGCTGCGTGACCACCCGCGCGCCGGTGGCGCCGAACGGGTGGCCGATGGCGATCGAGCCGCCGGTGACGTTGAAGCGCTCGAGATCGATCTCCCCCATCGGCGCGCCGCGGCCGAGCTCCTCCCGCGCGAACCTGGGCGAGGCGAAGGCCTTGAGGTTGGACATGATCTGCGCCGCGAACGCCTCGTGCATCTCGACCAGATCGATGTCGGAAAGCTTGAGGCCGGCGGCTTCAAGGGCCGCGGGCGCGGCGTAGGCGGGTCCCTGCAGCAGCTGCTCGCGCGGATCGACGGCGGCGTAGGCGTAGGCCCGCAGGTAGCCCAGGGGCTGATAGCCGAGCGCCTTCGCCCGCTCCTCGGTCATCATCAGCACCGCCGAACCGCCGTCGGTCAGCGGGCTGGAGTTGCCGGCGGTGAGCGAGCCGTAGCGCCGGTCGAAGACCGGCTTGAGCTTGGCGAGCGCCGCGAGCGAGCTGTCGGCGCGGATGCCGTTGTCGTGGGTGATCGCCTGATCGTAGCGCGGCGGCGGGAACACCGGCGCGATCTGGGCGGCGAGGCGCCCGTCGGCGGCGGCGCCGGCGGCGCGCTGGTGTGACAGCAGCGCGATCTCGTCCTGGGAGCGGCGCGAGACGTCGTTTTCCTTGGCCATCTTCTCGGCCGATTCGCCCATGCTCTGGCCGGTGGTGTATTCGGCGATCGCCGGCGCCACCGGCGCCAGGTCCTTGGGCCGCAGCTTGGCGAGGATCGCCAGCCGCTGGCCCATGGTGCGGGCCTTGCTCAGCTCGAGGAAGGCGTGCGCGGCGCGGCGCGAGAACTGGATCGGCACGTTGGTCAGCGACTCGGCGCCGCCGGCCAGGGCCACCTCGCACTCCCCCGCCAGCATGGCCTCGGCGACGAAGGTGATGGCGCGCGTCGAGGAGGCGCAGGCGAGGTTCACCGTCACTCCCGGCACGCTCATC
This sequence comes from Thermoanaerobaculia bacterium, assembly GCA_035308185.1. GTDB lineage: Bacteria > Acidobacteriota > Thermoanaerobaculia > Multivoradales > UBA5704 > JASLEW01. The sequence goes on from DATGHG010000453.1 coordinate 10,654, forward strand.
GGCAGCGAGGCGCGGAACACCACCTCGCGCCCGAGGTTGGGCGCGTGCAGCGCCGGCACCACCACCCCGTAGACCGACAGGCCGATCGCCTCCGGAGCGATCGCCGTGCGCTCGATCAGCTCGGCGGTGGCGGCGCCCGCCAGGTCCACCACGTCCATGTCCTTGAACGCCGTGCCGGCCTTGCTGAACGGCGTGCGGCAACCGTCGACGATGGCCACCCGGCCGTGCCTGCCCTTGAGGTCCTCGCGCCCGGTGACGGTGAGCGGCTCGTGAAAGCCTTTGCCATTGCTCCGAGCGTCGAGGGCACCGCCGCCGGCGTGGGTCCAGACGGTGTCCGCCCGCTGCCGGATCTCCTCGAGCGCCGAGGCGCGGTTCTCGGGCCGCAGCGGCGCGGGCGGAGCCGGTGCCGGCGAGGCCGGAGCCGGCGGCGCCTGGGAGCGAGGCGATGCGGGTTGGGCGTCTTCGGCGGCCATGGGGACACCTCCTCTTGCGCTGGTTCTTATACCACGCCGAGATTTCCGCTCTGGCACACCTCGCCAGGGACCGGCGAATCAACCTGGCTGGACACTTCCCTGGCCACCCTCGTCGGGCGTGGGCAGGCGCAGCAGCCGCGCGCCGCGCTCTGCCCAGAAGGCCGCTTCGGCCGCGTCCGGCGGCCCATCCTGGAAAAGGGTGCGCAGGCGCCCCCACCGCGGCGGCGGGCGTCGGACCGGTCGCCGCGCAAGCCCCGACACCAGGCGCCGCGCCACCCCGCGCCGCGCCGCCGCCCGCAACCGCAGCGCCGCCAGCTCGTCGGCGCTGCCGTAAAACACCGTCGGCCTGGCCCACAGCACCGCGCCCAGGCGGCGCCCCGGATCGGGCTCGAGCACCAGCGCCGCCCCCGACACCAGCGCCCAGGCGCCGAGCAGCCGCCCTTCCCACCGGCCCAGCGGCCAACCGGCGACCAGCACCTCGCGATCCCGCGAGTCCCGGCGGCGGCCGGCGGTCGCGGCGACCGCGCTTTCGACCGCCGCCGCCGCATCCAGGAGCGCTGCCGGCGCCAGGCGGCGCCACCCGCCGGCGCCGTAATGCTCGCCGACGCCGCCGCGATTGCCAGCCGCATCGGCAGCGGCGGCGGCGGCGGGGATGCCACCGAGGCCGGCGTCATCGCCGGCCACCACCACCAGCTCACCCCGCCCCACCACCCGAACCTCCCCGCCGGCCGCTTCGCCCAACCGCGTCACCCGCACCTGCTCCCCGACCGCCTCCGCCCAGGCCACGCAACCCCCCGGCGCGCCCGCCGCCAGCCGCCGCGCCACGGCGGCGTCTCCCGGCACGCCGCCACCGCCGCCGAGCGCCAGCGGCACCGGGGTGAGTCCCGCCATCTGCACCGCGAGATCGAGCGGGACGGCCTGGGGATAGGAATCGCCGGCGAACGCCACGCCGGCCGCCGCCGGCAGGCCGGCCAGGGTGACCGACCATTGCACCGCCAGCTCCGCGACCTGGCGCCAGGACCACCACCGCCAGTCCCAGCCCTGGGGCCAGAACAGGCAGGGCGATTCGGGATCGCTTGCTGCTTGGCGCCGCAGTTCGGCAGGCAGGTTCGGGATGTCCTGCATCGGGCGGCCCCGCGGTCCGGGCGCGCCGCACCGCCGGCGGCGCTACGCCGCGACCTTCCGCATCACCTCGCGGATCTTCTGCTCGATGATCGGCCGCATCATGCTGGCCGGCGGTCCGAGGTGGGCGCGGCCGACGAGCCGTCCGGCCTCGAGCACCACCGTGCCCTTGGCCCCGGGGCCGGTCAGGTGCAGCACCTCGCCTTCCCATCGCCATTTCAGCATGCCGCCGGGGAAAGCCTCCTTGAGGCTGGCGTCGATCGCCGGCCGCATCTCGTCCATCGAAACCTTGGCGGTTTCGACCTCGATGGTCAGGTCGCTCATGGGTCCCGAACCCTACCACAGGCTCCCCCGCCGCCAGACCGGGCGCCACCGCTCGCGACCCGCGCCCTGCCGGCTGCGCCCACGCAACCTCCTACCCGCCTACCCGCTGCCCTGGCCCCGCGATCCCGGCCGGCGGGAACTTTTCCCCGGCACCGACGGTTTTTCCTTCCAAGAGCCGGTGTGCCGCGGCGCCGTCGCCGCCTCCTGCCCGCGCCGGCATGGGCCAGTCCGCTGGCGAACTCGGTGCACCGCGCTGGTGAACCGCTTCCGAAGGTTCTACTATCTCTGCCATGCTGATCCGTGCCTTCCGCAGCACCCGCGCGATCGCCCCCGCCCTTGCCATGCTCCTGCTGGCAGCGACCCTGCCGAGCGGGCCCGCCATGGCGATCCCCGCACCCACCGCACCCTCCGTACCCATCGCGCCCATGGCGCTCGCCGCTCCCGCCGCTCCCGCTTCGCCCGCCGCGCCTCCCGCCACCCTGCCGCCTTACCATGCCCCGGGACCCTCTTCCACGCCGCCGCCGGCGGCGCCCGGCGCCCCGCCGATCTTCGTCTCCGACGAGAAGATGATGACCGAGGTGATGCAGGCCCTGGTCGAAGCCCGGCAGGAATACGGCCCATCGGACGACGCCGCGGCGCTGGCCCGCATCAACCGCATCGGCTTCGAGCTGGCGCAGCACGCGGATTTCTACAAGTACCCGTTCACCTTCTCGCTGCTCAACATGCCGGAGCCCAACTCGATGGCGTTCCCGAGCGGCGACATCCTGGTCACCCGCGGCATGATCGACGTCGTCGGGTCCGACGACGACATGCTGGCCTGCGTCCTCGGCCACGAGATCGGGCACGTGATCAAGGAGCACTACCTGCACATGTCGCGCCGCGCGACGCTGCTGGGCATCCTCGGCAACCTGCTGGTCGCCGGCGTCATGATCAGCTCCGCCAAGAACCCGCCGCGCTACGGCGTCGAAGGTCCTTACGACCCGCGCTACGGCTATGACCCGGGCGGCGGCAACCGCGTCGAGGGAGCGGCGGCGGCCAGCCTGATCATCAGCGAGCTGATGCTGCGCAGCTTCAGCCGTGAGAACGAGGACGAGGCCGACCAGGTCGGCCAGCAGCTCGCCGCCGCCGCCGGCTACAACCCCGACGGCGCCGAGCGCCTGTGGAAGGTGATGGAGTCCCAGGCGCCGCAGCTGCGCGAGTACGGCTACCTGCAGACCCATCCCTTCGCCCAGGAGCGCAGCCGTGCCGCCGAAGCGCGCAAGGGCAGCTGGAGCATCCAGAAACCGACCTCCGCGGACCTCTTCCGCCAGCGCACCCAGCAGGTGCTCGTCGCCTACGCGGAGCGCCAGCGCTACAAGGACCTGACCAAGCCGAAGCGCCAGCCGCAGCAGCGGCAACCGGACGGCAGGGGCGAGATCCAGCTCGAGCCGCCCAAGCCGCGGCTGACCGTCTCCGAGCTGGTCAACGAGCTCGCCCTCGCCACCTGGCCGCGCGGCAAGACCGCCGACTCGATCCGCCTTGGGCGCCTGCATCAGTTCCGCGACCAGAAGCTCGCCGAGTGCCCGCCCCGCCCCGGCGCCACCGAGGACCTTCCGGCCACCGAGGAGGGCGGCCGCCAGCGCGGCGGCGGCCGGCGCGGCGGCGGCGCTCCCGCCGGCGGCGCCACGCGCATCTCCCGCATCCCGGGCATGGAGGCCGGCGCCTGCGCGCCCGAGCTGCACGACTACGGCGCCGTGGTGCGCGCCTACCGCAAGGAGCTCGCCGAGGTGCAGTCGCTCGACCCCATGGGTCCGCCGCCGCCCCTGGTGCCGAAGCTCAGCGCCGAGATCGGCGAGCTCGAAGCCAGCCGCCTGGCGCTCTACCCGCACAGCCTCGAGATCTTCAACGGCGGCGTCTTCGAGACGGCCTTCCTGATCGCCTTCATCAGCAACTTCCCGGACTCCCCCGAGGTGCCGAAGGTGGCGCTGTCCCTGGGTGAGGCCTATAGCCGCACCGGCAAGGAGGCCGAGGCGGTCACCCAGTTCCTGCGGGCCTGGAACGCGGCGCCCGACAGCAGCTTCGGCCAGCGCGCCCGCACCGGCCTGCGCAACCTGACTCCCAGCCTCAAGGAGCTTGCCGCCTTGCAGGAGCTCGCCTACGAGGAGCGGGACCCGCAGATGCAGAAGCTGGCCGGCGAGCGCCTCGCCACCATGTCCCACAGCTACGACGACGTCGCCAACGGCGCCGAGTACCTGCGTCGCTACCCCAGCGGCGAGTACGTGGTGCCGGTGCTCGACCGGCTCAACGTGCTGGCCGACAACCTCTACGGCGAGGTGGTGCTGTACCAGGGATTCGGCGACGGCACCAAGGCGATCGACCGGATCAACAAGATCCTCACCAACGCGCCGCTCTCGCCGGCCGCCGAGAAGCTGCGCGACCGCGCCGTGCTGGTGGCCGACAAGTCAGGCTGACCGCCGCCCGGCGCCCTCAGGGTGGCGGCGCCAGCCGCCGGACGCGGCGGATCATGGCGTTGGTCGAACCGTCGTGCCGCAGCTCGGGCTCGGCCGCGCTTTCGAGCTCGGGAATGATCCGCTGCGCCAGCACCTTGCCGAGCTCGACCCCCCATTGGTCGAACGAGTCGATGCCCCAGATCGTGCCCTGGGTGAAGACGCTGTGCTCGTAGAGCGCGACCAGCCTGCCGAGCGCCGCGGGCGTCAGCTCGTCGAGCAGCAGGGTGTTCGAGGGCCGGTTGCCGGGGAAGGTGCGGTGGGGGATGAGCCAGTCCGGGGTGCCCTCGGCCGCCACCTGCTCGGGGGTCTTGCCGAAGGCCAGGGCCTCGGTCTGCGCCAGCACGTTGGCCAGCAGCAGGTGGTGATGGCGGCCCAGCGGGTTGAGCGTCCTGCCAAAAGCGATGAAATCGCAGGGGATCAGCTTCGTCCCCTGGTGGATCAGCTGGTAGAACGAGTGCTGGCCGTTGGTGCCGGGCTCCCCCCAATAGATGGGGCCGGTCTGGTACCCGACCTCGGTGCCGTCCAGGGTGACCCGTTTGCCGTTGCTCTCCATGGTGAGCTGCTGCAGGTAGGCCGGGAAGCGCTTGAGGTACTGATCGTAGGGCAGCACCGCGACCGTCTGGGCGCCGAAGAAGTCGCCGTACCAGACGTTCAGCAGCCCGAGGAGCACCGGCAGGTTGCTGGCGAAAGGCGCGGTGCGGAAGTGCTCGTCCATCTCGTGGAAGCCGGCGAGCATGGCGCGGAAGTGGTCCGCGCCGACGGCGATCATGGTCGACAGCCCGATCGCCGAGTCCATCGAGTAGCGCCCGCCGACCCAGTCCCAGAAGCCGAACATGTTGGCGGTGTCGATGCCGAACTTGGCCACCTCCGCCGCGTTCGTGGACACCGCGACGAAATGCCTGGCCACCGCCCGTTCGTCCCCCAGGGCGCGCAGCAGCCAGGCGCGGGCGGTGCGGGCGTTGGTCATCGTCTCGAGCGTGGTGAAGGTCTTCGAGGAGACGATGAACAGCGTCTCGGCCGGGTCCAGGGCGCGCGTCGCTTCCGCGAAATCGGTGCCGTCCACGTTGGAGACGAAGTGGCAGGCGAGCTCCCGGTCGCTGTAGTGCTTGAGCGCTTCATAGGCCATCACCGGCCCCAGGTCCGAGCCGCCGATGCCGATGTTGACCACGGCGCGGATGCGCCTGCCGGTGTGCCCGGTCCAGGCGCCGTCGCGGACGCGGCCGGCGAAATCCGCCATCCGGTCGAGCACGGCGTGCACGCCGGGGACGACGTCCTCGCCGTCGACGACGATCGACTCCCCGCGCGGCGCGCGCAGGGCGACGTGGAGGACCGCGCGCTGCTCGGTGAGGTTGATCTTGTCGCCGCGGAACATCGCGTCGATGCGCTGCCGCAGCCCGCACTCCTCCGCCAGCCGCACCAGCAGCGCCGGCGTCTCGGCGGCGATCCGGTTCTTCGAGTAGTCGAGGCAGATGCCGGCGGCCTCGACGGTGAGGCGCTCGCCGCGCCCGGGGTCGTCCGCGAACAGCTGCCGCAGGTGCAGCTCCCGGACCTGGGCGTGATGCGCTTGCAGCGCTTTCCAGGACGGGCGCTCGGTCAGCGGCGGCGTGCTCTCGGTCATTTGGGATCTCCGGCGGCTCCCAGGCTCGAGGTGCAGAACGCGCAGCGACGAGCGGCGATCGGCACCTCGCTCAGGCACTCCGGGCATTTCTTGGTGGTCGGGTCGGGAGTCTCCTCGCCGCGCCGCATGCGCGCCATCAGGGCGTTCACCGGCAAGACGACGAAGAAGTAGACGGCGGCGGCGATCAGCAGGAACGACAGCAGGGCGTTGCAGAAGTCGCCGATCAGGAAGCGGCTGCCGTTCACCTCGAAGCTGATGGTGGAGAAGTCGGGCTTGCCGGCGACCGCGGCCACCAGCGGCGTGATCAGGTCCTTCACCAGCGCCGTCACGACGGCGCCGAAGGCCGCGCCGATCACCACGGCGACGGCGAGGTCCAGAACGTTGCCGCGCAGAATGAACTGCTTGAATCCTTTCATCCGAGGATCCTCCTTGACCGTCGCCCGTCGCCATGATTGGCGCCGGCAGCGCCATGGCGCCGGCGGCACCGTCTCAGGGTCTACGGCAATCTAGAGCAGTTTGCGCACTTCTTCAACTGGCGCCCGTGAGGAGCGGTGCTCCGGAGCACCATCGCATGAGAAGGTTCCGCCCCGGCCTTCGTTGTAGCACCACGGAGGCGCGATGGGGCGACAGACGATCTGGCTGGCTGGTCTTGGCCCCGGGCGGGCGACACCGCGCGGCCTGCCCGAGCTGCTGGCAGGCCGGGGGCTCGACTGCCACCCGCTGCAGAGCTCGGGCGAGATCCCGCCCGGTCCGGGCCTGCTGCTGTTCGACGCCTGCGGGCCGGAGCTGCTCGACCGCATCGGGGCGTGCAGCCGGGGCGGCCAGTCGCGGCTGCTCGCCGTGGGCACCCACCGCGAGGCGCTGGCGCGCGGCGACGGCTGGCGGCTGCTGGCAGCGGGGGCCTCGGACGTCCTCATCTGGCAGGAGACGCCGGATCCGGCGGCGACGATCGCCGCCCGCTTCGCACGCTGGGACGAGGTGGACCGCCTGGTCGATTCCCCGGTCGTCGCCAGGCACCTGGCGGGCCGCAGCCTGGTCTGGCGCTCGCTGCTGCGCCAGGTCGTGGAGGTGGCGCGCTTCAGCGCCTCGCCGGTGCTGCTGCTGGGCGAGAGCGGCACCGGCAAGGAGCTGATATCCCGGCTCATCCACACTCTCGACGCCCGCCAGGACAAGCGCGACCTGGTGGTGCTCGACTGCACCACGATCGTGCCGAGCCTTGCCGGCAGCGAGTTCTTCGGCCACGAGCGGGGCGCCTTCACCGGCGCGGTGGCGGCCCGCGACGGCGCCGTCGGTCTGGCCAACGGCGGCACGCTGTTCCTCGACGAGATCGGCGACCTCCCTTCCCAGCTCCAGGCCGAGCTGCTGCGGGTCGTCCAGGAGGGCACCTACAAACGCGTCGGCAGCAACGCCTGGCAGAGCTCCCGTTTCCGCCTGGTCTCCGCCACCCATCGCGACCTGCACGAGGAGATCGGAGAGGGCCGCTTCCGGCAGGACTTCTACTACCGGATCGCCTCCTGGAGCTGCCGGCTGCCGCCGCTGCGCGAGCGCCGCGAGGACATCCCGCTGCTGGTCGAGCATTTCCTCGCCGAACGCTATGGCGAGGAGCGGCCGGCGGTCAGCGCCGCGGTGATGGATCTGCTGCTCTGCCGCGACTACCCCGGCAACGTGCGCGAGCTGCGCCAGCTCGTCGGCCGCCTGGCGCACCGCCACGTCGGCGCCGGCCCGCTCTCCATCGGCGACGTGCCCGAGGAGGAGCGGCCGGCGGGCGAGGTTGGCGTGCCGGCGGGGGCCGACGGCTTCGACGCCGCCGTTCGCCTGGCCCTCGCCCGCGGCCTGGGCCTCAAGCAGATCGGCGCCCTGGCCGGCGACGCCGCCGTCCGCGCCGCCCTCGCCGGGGAATCCGGCAACCTGCGCCGGGCCGCCGAGCGCCTCGGGGTCACCGAGCGCGCCCTGCAGCTGCGCCGCGCCGCCGGGCGTTAGGCGCGCCGCGCTTCAAACCGCGGCCGGCCCCGCCGCCCACGGGTCGCGGGCTTCGCCCTGCAACGGCCCACCGGCAGCCACCGCGATCGCCGTTCGCCGCACCTCCCGCCCGAGCGGGCGCAGCAGCCGCAGGAGGTTTCCCGACAGCACCTGCTCCTCCGCGGCCGGCGGCAGCCCCAGGGCCCGCACCTTGGCCAGCTCGAGACCGGGGTGAAGGTAGGGACCGTCGGAGCCGAACAGGATCTTGCCCGCCCCGGCGCGCCGCGCGGCCATGGCCAGCAGGTCGAAACGCCGGATGCCGGAGGTGTCGGTATGGATGTTGGGGTGCCGCACCAGGTGATCGATCATGGCGAGCTGGGCCCGCCAGTCGTCGGCGAAGCTGCCGAGGTGCGGGATGATGAACCGCACGTCGGGATACTCACCGGCCAGGAGCTCGACCGCCGAGACCTCCCCCATCAGGTCGTAGAGCACCGGCAGCGCGTAGGCCCGCGCGACCTCGCAGACCTCGCGGGTGATGCGCGCGTCGTAGCGGTGCACCTTGATGCCGCGGAAGCCATGCTCCTCCACCGCCTCGCGCACCAGCGGCTCCACCCGCCCGCGGTCGCGGGCCGGGTGAACGAAGGCGAAACCGAAGAAGCGGTCGGGCCGGCTCCGTACGATGGCCGCCACCCCCCGGTTCGCCGTCCGGTAGTCGGAATGGAAGGCAGCGAAGAGGACGGTGCGCTCGATGCCCGCCGCGTCGGCCCGCCGGAGATAGCCGCGCAGCGGCGCCGCCGTGTCCCAGGGCCCGGTGAGCCCATCGCCCTTGCCGGCATGACAGTGACAATCGATGATCATCGGCGCTCCGCGGCCCGTTCCCCGATCAGGCGGATCACCGTCGCCGCCGCGCGCTCGATCGCCGCCGGCTCATGATCGGCGCGCAGCACGAAGCTCAGCAGCGGCCCCGGCCGGCAGGCCCCGCGCCGCAGCACGGCCGCCACCCCGGCCACCAGCAGGCGCCGGTGAAGCGCCGCGGCGTCGACCCCGGCCGGCACCTCCAGGTCCTGCACCGGCGACGCCCCGCCGCGGGTGGCGATGCCCGCCGCCGCCAGGCGGCGGCGGAAACGCCACACCCTTGACGCGAGCCCCGCCCGCAACCGGTCGCCGCGCTCGCGGTTGGCGGCCAGCGCCGCCTCGGCGGCGCGCACCGCCGCCACCGCCGGCGGGCTCGAGTAGACCCGCGTCTCGCTCAGCCGCGCGAAGCGGTGCACCGCCGCCCGCGGCCCACCCAGCATGGCCAGCGGCGCGCCGAAGCTCTTGGCCAGCGACGCCACGGTCAGGAGCCGCTGGGAAGCGACGCCCAGGAACGCCGGCGAGCCGCCACCGCCGCGCCCGTAAGGCCGGCCCGGCCCCGGGCCGCCGCCGAGCAGCCCGAGAGCCTGCGAGTCGTCCAGCACCAGCCAGCCGCCCCGCGCCTCGACGAGCCGGAGATAGCGGCCGAGCGGCGCCACCCGGCCGCAGTCCATGCAGAGGCCGTCGGTCACCACCAGCGGCGCCGGCCGCCGACGGCGAGCCTCCCCCCGAGCCAGCTGCCGCGCCAGCGCCGCCGCGTCCTGGTGCGGAAACGTCTCGACCTCGACCCCCGCCGCCGCCGCCCGCTCGATCCCCCAGCGCCCCACCGGGTAGAGGCTCGCGTCGGCCAGGATCCGCACCGGCCGGCGGCGTGCCTGGCCGAAGAGGTCCCAGAACAGGTGCAGGGTGGAAGCCCCGAGCACCGCGGCCTCCAGCCCCGCCAGGCCGGCCAGCGCGCCGGCCACCGCCCGCGCCCCCTCGGGAGGCGCGAGCGCCGCCGGCATGCCTGCCGTCAACTTCGCCCAGGGCCGCAGCGCCGCGTGCGCGTGACCCAGCCCGAGGTAGAGCGCGGAGGTGAAGCCGCTCACCGTCGCTCGCCCTCATCGCGCCCGCTGCCGCGCCAGCCGCCGCTCGAGCAGGATCGACGGCGGCGTCGAGTCGACCCTTTCGTGGCCGCTCGCCCGCACGCCCAGATCGACGCCGGTCGCCGCGCGGTAGGCGTGCAGGTAGCCCTGGATCTCCGGCTGGAAGTAGCGTGCCCAGTTCTTCGGCCGGTCCTGCTCGTTGACCTCCATCCAGTTGCCGTAGCGGATGGAGAGCAGGATCTGCTCGCCGTAGACGCCGAGGTCGCGGAAGTAGGTGACCGCGGTGTCTCCCCACCCGAGCAGCCGCCGCAGCGAGTCGACGGGCCCCATCCACGGCTCCTTGTAGGGCACCATCGCTCGGCCGCGCAGGAAGTCCTGGACCTCGCGGCGCGACAGCAGCCACTTCTGGATCAGCATCTCCACGCGCGCGGTCCAGGGCAGGTCGCGGAACTGGTTCTGGGCTCCCTCGGCGAGCAGCAGGTGCACCTCCTGCAGGCTGTTGAGCAGCGGGAAGCCGTCGGCGATCACCGTCGTGTCGGCGTCCTCCTTGTAGAAGACCGCCACCTGCCGCAGCAGGCTGTGGAAAGCCTCCAGGAACTTCGACCGGTCGTCCGCCGGGCGCAGCTGGGGGACCGCCTTGCCGAGCAGGCTGATCCCGTAGTGGTGGCTGTACTCGTAGGCGCGGCGGGCCACGCTCAGCCGGAACGGCTCGTCCTGGATGTAGCCCCAGAGCAGGTTCGACAGCGGCCGCAGCGGGCTCAGCTCGAGCTGGCTCAGGGCGGTGCTGTCGCCGGCCAGCTTGTTCTGGAAGCGCAGGCAGACCGTGTTCATCGCCTGCACCAGCATGCCCTCCTCGTGCCAGTACGACCAGATCAGCTCGAGCATGCAGGGATCGAAAGGCCTGCCGGAGAGCAGGGTGTCGCAGAACGGCGAGCCGAGGTGGCGCTCCGGCCGCTCCACGCCAAGACCGCGCAGGACCGTGCGAATGTAGGGCAGGCCACCGCTCAGGTATTCGCCGAGCTTGCGCGCGATCTCGTCGTAGTCGTCGTGCGCGTTGAGCCGTTCCGCCTGCTCGCCCGGCCGGTAGAGCTGCCGGTCGATGCCGTTCATGATGCCGCAGTTGAGAACCAGGAACGCTTCGGTCGCCACCTTGAGCAGCTGATAGGCGTCGCCGCCGAACGCCAGACGCGCCGGCTCGGTGCGTTGGCGCAGGTGCACCCTCTCGTCGTCGCTCGCCTCGTCGTCGCACAGCACGCGGTCGATGAAGCGGCTGTAGCCCTCGAAGCCGATGACGCGGGTGCGGTCCCGAATCGCCACCCAGAGCGCCTGGTCGGTGGTGCTCTCGAGGTCGGGTTGGCGCAAGGTGACGCGCATGTCGCCGGTCACCCGCTG
>DATGHG010000454.1:0-2598 GCA_035308185.1 Thermoanaerobaculia bacterium
GGCCGCTGGTTGGGGAGCCGGCGCCGGCGGATGGGCCGGCGCGACCGGGGCGGCGGCGGCGGGTGCGGCCGGAGCGGTTTCGGCGGCATGGGCGGCACGGGCGGCATGGGCGGCACGGGCGGCGGGGAACCCTGGCAAGCCGGCCAAGCCGAGGATGGTGGCGAGGACGACGAAGGCGGCGAGCCGGGAAGGCGCCTGAGGATCGATCCTGGTGATGGTGTTCCCGGCTTTGGTCATCGACATGAGCGCTCTCCTCTTGGTGGCCGCGGCGATCGGCCTGGTGGATACGTGGTCGAGACTATGCCGAGGAGGTGCCGGGACGCCAGGGACCGTCGACGCCATCGATGGCTGGGCAAGCGCCGGCTAGCCGCCCGCTGCGCCTGCCCGGGCCTCAGGGCAGCGGCTGGCGGTCGGAGCCGGGCTTCGGAGCCTCGCCGTAGCCGGTGAGCTCGACGTAGCCGCGGGCCGCGACCGGCCTGCCGTCGTGGGTGCCGGTGGCGGCCACGGCGCCCTCCCAATAGCGGAAGGAGAGCCGCAGCTCCTGATCCGCGAGCAGTGGCCGGACGATCAGGTCGCAGGCGGCGGGGCCGGTGCCGGGCTGCGTCAGGCGCCAGCCGGAGGGGTAGCGGGTGCGGCTTGCCGGGCTCGTCCAGTGGTCGATCTCGGCGAAGCGCAGAGCGGCGAGAGGGAAGGTCTGGGTGTGGCCGTCGGGGGCGATCCAGGTGGCCAGGCTGGCCGGGTCGATCTGGTCGGCGGCGGCCGGGACGGCAGCGCGCCGCGTGGCGCCGGCGCCCGGCGGCGCCGGCGGACCGCGCCGGAGACGGTAGAGCATCAGCTCCCAGCCGTCGTCGAGTTGCAGCGCGAACCAGTCCCAGCCCACCTCGCCGGCGGCCAGCGCGCTGGTGCTCCACTCGCGGTCCATCCAGGCGAGGCCGGTGACCGCCAGGGTCTCGCCGCCAAGGCGCAGGGTGCCGGCGGCGGCGAGGCGCGGCAGCGAGTAGTAGTAGGAGGCGTTGCCGGGCTCGGCGCTCTTCGCCGACAGGCCGCGGTCGCCCTGCGGCACCGGCGGCAGGACAGGGGTCAGGGTCAGGTCGATGGCGGCCCCGCCGCCGGCCGCGGCACCGGTGATGGTGGCGTCCTGGTCGCCGCCGGCGGCACCGGCGGTCGCGAGGAGCCTCATCCGTGGGGTGCCGGCAGAGGAGCGCCGGACGGCGGCGGGTCCGGCGAAGGCGGCTGCCGCCGCGGCGGCGGATTCGGTGGCGGCAGGCGGAGGTTGGTTTGCAGCGGCTCCGGATACCGCGGCTCCGGGTACCGCGGGTCCGGGTACCGTGGCTCCGGGTACCGCGGCTCCGCCGACGGCGGGTTCGCCGGCCGCGGGGTCGGCATCGGCCGCGGACCAGTTGCCGACCCAGACCCGGAAGGGCGCGGCCCGGGCGCCGGCCAGGCCGAGGGCCTGGCGCTCCCAGCGCTCGTGGGCCAGGAAGCGGCCGCCGGCGGCGTCGGTCACGGCGAAGTGGGCGAACCACACCTGGCGCGTCGCCCAGGCCGACGTTCGACCGGCGGCAGCGGGTGGGCCGGTGCCGGGAACGCCGGCGGCCCTGCCACCGGCTACCGGCGCGGGCGGCGCGGGCAGTCCGGCCGGCGGGGCGAGGGCGACGCGAAAGAAGGTGAGCTGGAAGCCGAACCGGCGCCCATCGCGGGCGGCCAGGTTGCCGGTGTAATACCACCATTCGGTGCGGAAATCGGGATGGGGACCGTGGTCGGCAGGGAAGATGAAGGGGCGCGGCGCGAGGGCGCGCGCGAAGCCGCGCGGGTCCGCGGCGCCGAGCGCGGCCGCCACGCTCATGCGGGCGGCCGGCTGGGTGCCCGCGGTGCCGCCGGTCGCGCGGCTCAGGCGCCAGGCGGCGATCGCCAGCAGCGCCGCCAGCGCGCCAAACCCGGCCAACGCCCCGATCGTCGCGATCGGCGCCAGACGGCGCGGTGGCCGGCGCAGGGCGGTCACTCCTCGCGCAGGGCGAGCGCCGGTGGGATGCGCGCCATGCGCCAAGCCGGGTAGAGGCCGGCCGCGAGGGCGGTACCCAGGGCCAGCAGTAGGGCTTCGACCAGCACCGCGGGCGACACCTCGAGGTGGATGGTCCAGCCGAAGGACCGGCGATTGATGACGTAGACCATGATGGCGGAGAGGACCAGACCCACCGGCAGCGCCAGCAGGCCGGCGGCGAGGCCCATCAATCCGGTCTGGGCGGTGATCAGCTGCCAGACCTGGCCGGGGGTGAGGCCGGTCGCCCGCAGCACGCCGATCTCGCGGGTACGTTCGAGCTGCAGGGCGGTGAGCGCCGACAGCACGCCGATGGCGGCCACCAGCCCCGCCAGCAGGCGCAGCACGCCGGTGATCAGGAACGTGCGGTCGAAGATCTCGAGCGACAGGCGCCGGAGCGCGCGATTGGAGCGGATGGTCACCGGTCGTCCGGGACCCAGCGCTTGGCGCAGCAGCCGAATGGTGCGCGCGGCTGCCGGATCGGCGCGGCCGCCATCGGTGCGTGCAAGGTCGACCGAGAAACCCGACAGCAGCGGGTCGTGCCAGAAACGCAGGTAGGT
>DATGHG010000455.1:0-2030 GCA_035308185.1 Thermoanaerobaculia bacterium
GTCCCGAGCCGAAGCCCCCCGGCACGACTGGACCTACGACGAGCTTGGCGCCGTCCACGACCTGCCGCTGACCGAGCTGGTGTTCCGCGCCCAGCTGGCGCACCGCCGGCACCACGATCCCACCCGCGTGCAGCTGTGCACGCTGCTGTCGATCAAGACCGACGGCTGCCCCGAGGACTGCGCCTACTGCCCGCAGAGCGCGCACTACGACACCGGGGTCGAGCGCCAGGGCCTGGTGCCGCTCGCCGAGGTGCTCGACAAGGCGCGCCAGGCGCGCGCCAACGGCTCGACGCGCTTCTGCATGGGCGCGGCCTGGCGGCAAGTGCGCGACGGCGCGGAGTTCGAGCGGGTGCTGGCGATGGTGCGCGGGGTGCGCGAGCTGGGGATGGAGGCCTGCTGCACGCTGGGGATGCTGACCCGCGAGCAGGCCGAGCGCCTGGCCGAGGCCGGCCTCTCCGCCTACAACCATAACCTCGACACCGGCCCGGACTACTACCGCAATATCATCACCACCCGCAGCTACGACGACCGCCTGCGCACCCTGGGCCACGTCCGCGCGGCCGGGATCACGGTCTGCTCGGGCGGCATCCTGGGCATGGGCGAGAGCCGGCGCGACCGCGTCGCCATGCTCGGCGTGCTGTCGCGCCTGGACCCGCATCCCGAGAGCGTGCCGATCAACGCCCTGGTGCGCGTCGCCGGCACACCGCTGGCCGACTGCCCGCCGCTCGATCCCCTCGACCTGGCGCGCATCGTCGCCACCGCCCGGATCGCCATGCCCGAGAGCTTCGTGCGGCTGTCCGCCGGCCGCACCGAGATGTCGGCGGAGACCCAGGCGCTGTGCTTCCTGGCCGGCGCCAACTCGATCTTCACCGGCGAACGGCTGCTGACCACCCCCAACCCCGGCGAGGACCACGACCGGGCGTTGCTCGGGCGGTTGGGCCTGTCGCCGCTTTGAGCCGGGGCGTGCGCTCCACGCTTGCCGCCGACCTCGCCGGCCGCCTGGCGGAGCTCGCCGACCAAGGCCTGGCGCGCTCGCTGCGCCCCGCCGCCGGCATCGATTTCAGCTCCAACGACTACCTTGGCCTGGCGCGCGACCCGGAGCTGCGCGCCGCGCTGCTCTCGCGCCTCGCCGAGCTGCCGCCGGGCGAGCCGCTGGGTGCTCCGGCGTCGCGCCTGCTGCGCGGCCACACCCGGTTGCACGCCGATCTCGAGGGCCGGCTCGCCGCCTGGAAGGGGACGGAGGCCGCGCTGCTCTTCGCCAGCGGCTACCAGGCCAATCTTGGTCTGCTCACCGCCCTGCTGGGGCCGCGCGACCGCGCCCTCTCCGACGCCCTCAACCATGCCAGCCTGATCGACGGCCTGCGCCTCTCTGGCTGCCGCAGGGTGGTGTTCCCGCACCTCGACCTGGCGGCGATCGAGCGCGAGCTGGCGCGGCCGCACCCCGCAGGTCGCACGTTCCTGGTGACCGAGTCGCTGTTCAGCATGGAGGGCGACACGGCGCCGCTCGACCGCTACGCCGAGCTGACGGCGCGCCACGGCGCCGAGCTGATCGTCGACGACGCCCACGCCACCGGCCTCTATGGCGAGGCTCGCGGCTCGGGGCTGTGCGAGGCGTTCGGCGTCGAGCGGCGGGTGGCGGCGGTGGTCTCGACGCTGGGCAAGGCGATGGGACTGTCGGGGGCCTTCGTCGCCGGCCCGCAGGTCCTCGTCGATTACCTGGTCAACCGCTGCCGTCCCTTCGTGTTCAGCACCGCGCCGCCGCCCGTGCTGCTGCTGGCGCTCGCCGCCGCGCTCGACCTCGTCGTCGGCGAGCCGCGCCGCCGGCGGCGGGCGCTGATGCTCGCCGAGCGGCTGCGCCGCCGCCTCACGGCGCTCGGCGTCGCACGCCCGCCGGGCGACGGACCGATCGTGCCGCTCCTGCTCGGCGACAACGCCCGAGCGCTCACCGCCGCCGAGCGCCTCGCCGCGCAGGGCTTCGACGTCCGCGCGATCCGGCCGCCGACCGTGCCGCCGGGCACGGCCCGGCTGCG
>DATGHG010000456.1:0-12404 GCA_035308185.1 Thermoanaerobaculia bacterium
ATCGCCGCGAAGAACGGGCACCCCACGCGCTCGGGATCGCGGGCCTGCAGGAAGTCGAGCACGAAGACCTCGCGCCCGGCGAGGCTGGCGCTGCCGAGCACCCGGACCTTGCCGCCGGTCGTCGACATGATCGGTCCCCGCAGGGTGCGGGCGAGGCCGGAGAGCTGCCGGCAGCTCTCCGCGTAGATCTGGTGGGCCTCCCGCAAGGGGAGCTCGAAGTAGCTGCGCGGACCGGTATCGCGCGCCACGAACATGTAATACGGGACCATTCCCAGCTGCACGCCGAGCGAGCAGAGCTCACGCCAGGTCGCTGCCGAATCGTTGACGTGGCGCACCACCGGGGCTTGCAGGCGGACCTCGGCGCCGGTCGCCCGCAGCCGGCGGATGCACTGGCGCGCCAGCGGCGTCGAGAGCTCGACCGGATGGCTGAAGTGGGTCATCACGGCGAGGTGCCGGCCGGCCGCCACCACGTCCTCGAACAGGCGCAGCACGGCATCGGCATCGGCGTCGCTGACCAGGCGCTGCGGCCAGTAGGCGGGCGCCTTGGTACCGAGCCGGATGCTGCGCACGTGCTCGAGATCGGCGGCCAGCAGCGGCTCGAGGTAGCGGCGCAGCAGGCGGGCGCTCATGATCAGCGGATCGCCGCCGGTGATCAGCACGTCGGTGACCTCGCGGTGGGCCCGCAGGTAGCCGACCAGATCGTCGGTCTCGCCGGCGCTGAAGCGGAGGTCCGGCAGATCCACGAACTGCGCCCAGCGGAAGCAGTAGGTGCAGTAGGCGTGGCAGGTCTGGGCCTGACTGGGGAAGAACAGCACCGTCTCCGCGTACTTGTGCTGCAGGCCGGGGAGGCTGCGACCGGCGAGTTGCGGCACGTTGAGCTCGAGCTGGCCGCCGGGCTGCGGGTTCATCCGCCGCCGGATGCGATCGGCCAGCTCGGCGATCGCCGGCGGCGGCGCCCGGCGCTCGACCAGCTCGCGCACCGCGCGGTAGTCCGCGGGATCGAGCATCTCGCGCTGCGGAAAGGTCAGCTGATAGATCGGATCTTCCGGCAGGTGCCGCCAATCGATGAGCTCGGTCACGTAGCCGTTGGTGCGGAACGGCAGGACCTGTGACACGACCAGGACCGCCTCCCGCAGCTCGGCCGGCAGGCGCTGCCACAGCGGCGTGCCGGCGATGTTGCCGGCGGTGAGCGCGCGGAAGCCCGGCGCGCCCGCCGCCGCCTGCCCGTGCGGCGGCCGCCCGGCCCTGCCGCCGGCTCCCGTCTCGCCGCTCATCCCTCGCCTCCGCCGGCGCCGCACCGCTCCAGGCAGCGCCTGACCTCGAGCGCCACGCGGTCGAGCCCGCCGTCCTGCAGCAGCGAGTCGTGGTCCCACGGCACCGGCACCACCTCCACCCGGCGCGGTGCCACGGCCTCCCAGCCAAGCGTCGGGTCGCCGCCGCCGTCCACGCCGGAGCCCTGCGCGCGGATGAGGGTGAGGTGCCCGGCATAGGGTCGCGGGACGTAGCCGGCGACCATGCGCATGGTGTCGCCGAAGGCATCCAGGCGCCGTTGCACCTCCTCCTCGCCGGCATCGGCGGCCAGGACGCCGGTGGCTCGCGCCGCCGCCAGGATGCGGCGGACCAGCTCGCCGCCGTCGAGCTGCCGCAGCTCGTCGTCAGCGGGTCGCGGTCCGGGGAGGCGCCCGCCGACCAGCTCCAGGCCGAAGCGGGCCGCGATCGCCGTCTGGTCGAGGTCCGGGGCCGCGGGCTCCGGCACCCGGCTGTCGAGGAGGATCAACTCCGCCACCCGCTCGCCGGCCGCCGCCAGCTGCACCGCGATCGCGAAGGCGATGACCCCGCCGGCGCTCCAGCCTGCCAGCAGATACGGGCCCTGGGCGCGGGCGCCGCGGATGGCCTCGACGTAGGTGGCTGCCAGCGCGTCCAGGCTCGCCGCCGGCGCGGGGTGCGGGGCGTGCAGCGCGGGCGACTCGAGACCGTAGACCGGTTGGTCCGGACCCAGCCGCCGGGCCAGCTCGAGATAGCAAACGATGCTGCCGCTGCTGGGATGGATGCAGAACAGCGGCGGCCGCGAGCCGGCGGGCTGCAGCGGCACCACCCGCAGCGGCGCCGGCGGCGGCGCAGCGGCGGGTTGGCGCAGCATGGCCGCCAGGCGTTCGATCGTCGGGGCCTTGAACAGAGCGGTGATCGGCAGGGCGACGCCGAAGCGGCTGTGGATACGGGAAACCAGCGAGACGCCCAGCAGGGAGTGGCCGCCGATCTCGAAGAAGTCGTCGCGCACGCCGATCGGACGGATCTCGAGCACCTCCTCCCAGATCTGCAGCAGCTGGCTCTCGATCGGGTCGCGCGGCGGCGCCGCGACCCCCGCCCGCGCCGCCGTCTCGGCGCCACCGGCCAGGCTGGGCAAGGCGCGCCGGTCGACCTTGCCGGCCGCCGTGGTGGGGATCTCGGCCAGCCCGACGAAGCTGGTCGGCAGCATGTAGGCGGGAAGGCGGAGCTGCAGGAACTCGCGGAGCTCGGCGGCGGCGGGCGCCGGCAGCCGGCGGGCGACGAAATAAGCCACCAGGCGTCGATCCAAGGGCGCGCCCGCGGGCTCGTGCGCTATCACCACCGCCCGCTCCACCCCGGGGTGCTCGGCGAGCGCGCTCTCGACGTCGCCCAGCTCGATGCGGAACCCGCGCACCTTGACCTGATGGTCGCGGCGGCCCAGATATTCGACGGCGCCATCCGGCCGCCGCCGGCCGAGGTCGCCGCTGCGCAGCAGGCGCTCGCCGGCGGCGAACGGATCGGGGCGGAAACGCTCGGCGGTGAGGCCGGGCTGGTTCAGATAGCCGATCGCCACCCCCGCCCCGCCGATCCAGATCTCTCCCGGAGCGCCGACCGGCGCCGGATGCAGCCGCTCGTCGAGCACCAGCAGCCGCGCGCCGGCGATCGGCCGGCCGATCGGCACCACCGCCGCCTCCGGCGTCGCGGCGCGCAGCGGAAAGCGGGAGCACCAGATGGTCGCCTCCGTGGGTCCGTACTCGTTGACCAGCTCACAGTCCGGCAGCACGGCGCGGTGTCTGGCCGGCAATCCCGGCGGGCAGGGCTCGCCCGCCACCAGGCAGACGGCAAGCGTGGCCAGCTCGCCGGCAGCCGCCACCGCCAGGATCTGCTCGTACCAGGTCGGCAGGCAGAGCAGATGGGTGATGCCGAGGACGCCGATCCGCTGCGCCACCAGCGCCGGCTCGCGCTCGGCTCCCGGTGCCGGCAGATGGAGCGCGCCGCCGGTCGCGAGCGTGCCGAAGATCGGCGTCAGCGCACCGTCGAAGGTGAAGGACATGAGCTGCAACCAGCGCTCCACCGGCCGAGGATAGGCGGCCAGGCGAGCGGCGGTGGCCGCCGCCAGGTTGGCATGCGACACCGTCACGCCCTTGGGTGTCCCGGTCGAGCCGGAGGTGTAGAGCACATAGGCGGGGCTCTCCGGCACGGCGCGCCCGGCCGCCGCGCCGGCCGGCGCCGCCGCCGGCCACAGCTCCGCCGCCAGGCAGCTCGCCGCGGTGGCGGGCAGCGCCGCCGCCAGGCGGCGCGAGCCCAGGACCAGCCGCACTCCCGCGTCGGCGAGCTGAAACGCCAGGCGGGCCGGAGGACCGGCCGGGTCGAGCGGCACGAAGGCGCTCCCCGCCTCCAGCACCGCCAGCAGCGCGATCAGCAGCTCCGGCGACGGCGGCAGCAGGATGCCGATGCAGACGCCGGCGCCGGCGCCGCGCTCGACCAGCTCCCGGGCCAGCGACCTGGACCGCCGCTGCAGCTCGCCGTAGAGCAGGACCCGGTCGCCCTGCACCACCGCCGGCCGATCGGGGTGGCGGCCGGCCTGCGCCGCGACCAGGGCGTGCGCCAGCGCGGACCCGCCCGGCGGCTCGGCGCTGGTGTCGTTCCACTCCACCACCAGCTGGTGGACCTCGGCAGGGGAGAGCAGGGCAACGGAGTCGCGGCTGGCGCGCGGATCGTCGACCATGGCGGCCAAGGTGCGGGCATAGATCCCGGCCAGCGCGCGGAGCTGCGCGCGCCTGATCTCGCTCGGGTCCGCCAGCAGCACGATGCCGATCCGCGAGTCCGCGATGCCGAGGCTGGCATGCGCCGCGAGCGGGAAGTTGGTCCGTTCGTGGCCGCGAGCGGCGCGCAGCTCGACGCCCGGCAGGGTCGGCAGGTCCGCCAGGACGTGGAAGTGCACGAAGTTGAACGCGGTCTCGAGCAGCCGCTGCCGCCCGTGCGCCTGCTGCAACCGGGCGAAGGGATAGCGGCGGTGGGGGTGGACCTCCTGCTCGGCCGCGAAGCTCCGCCGCACCAGCTCCGACCAGCTGCCGCCGCCCAGCCGGAGGCGCAGCGGCACCGCGTTGAGAAAGACGCCCAGGGCCCGATCCCCACCCGCGGCCTCCGGCCTGCCGTGGGTCATCAGCGCGGTGACCACCTCGTCGCGCCCGCTCGCCGTCGCCATGCTGCTCAGGTGCGCGGCCAGCAGCACGCTCTTGATCGGCACTCCGAGCGCCCCGGCGAGCTGGTGCAGGCGGTCCGAGAGCCCGGCGTCGACCGGCACCGATTGGCGGCTTGCCGCCGCGGCGACCGCCGGCCCGGACCGCGCCGCGCGCACGCCCCACCGCGGGAACGGTTCGAGCTCCACCCCGGCCAGCCGGTCGGCCCAGAACCGCCGGGTCTCCTCGCTGCCGATCGCCTGGCGCTCGAGAGCGACCAGCTCGCGGAGGCCCGCCGCGGGAGTCGCGCGGACCGCCGGCAGGCGGCCGGCCTCGCCGGCAACGCCGGCAACGCCGGAGACATCGGCGACACCGGCGACACCGGCGACACCGGCGAGGTAACTCTCGAACAGCTCGCCGAGCAGCGTCGCGGAGCTCCAGCCGTCGAGGATGGCGTGGTGGTGGGTGACGCCGAAGTGGAGGCGCCCACCACCCAGCAGGTGGACGGCGATCCGCAGCAGGGGCGCCCGGTCCCAGGCGAGCGGCCGCCGCGTCTCGGCCGCGAGCCATGCCGCGAGCGCCAGCTCCTGCCCGGGCGCCGGCACCCGGGAGAGGTCGACGACCGCGAGCGGCAGCTCGGCGGTGCGGTGAACGATCTGGATCGGCTCGCTGAACGCCGTCAGCTGGAACGAGGTGCGCAGCACCGGGTGGGCGCCGGCAAGCCGGCCCAGCGCGCCGGCGAGCGCGGCGCGGTCCCAGGGGGCGGTCGCCCTGACGGCGACGACGTCGTGGAACACCGCATCCTCGCCGCCCAGCTCGCCGTGCAGCAGCATGCCGAGTTGCAGGCTGGCGAGGGGATAGGCGTCTTCCACGTCTCCCGCCAGCGCCAGCAGGTCTGCCGCGGCCAGCAGACCGAAGGGAGCCACCGCCGCCGTCTCGGCCGCGGCGAGCGGCGCGCCGCCCCCGAGGCCGGCGAGCGCGGCGACGGTCGGCTGCGCCAGCAGCTGCTGCACCGTGAACGAGAAGCCCGCCTGCTGGGCCTTCACCCGTACCCTGACCGCCGAGATCGAATCGCCGCCGAGGTCGAAGAAGCGGTCCTCGACCCCGACCACGGCCACCCCCAGGACCTCCGCCCAGATCGCCGCCAGCCGCTCCTCCTCGCGGCTCCGCGGCGCCACGAACCGGCCGCCGCCGCGCGCCCGGGTCAGCTCCGGCGGCGGCAGCGCGCCGCGGTCGAGCTTGCCGGTGGCGGTGCGCGGCAGGCGCGCGACGGCGATCAGCAGCGCCGGCACCATCGGCTCGGGCAGGTTCCGCCGCAGGTGGGCGCGCAGCTCGTCGTCCGGCGGCGCGGCAGAGGCGGCCTCGTAGTAGGCCACCAGGCGGCGCTCGCCGAGGGCGTCGTCGAACGCCGCCACGGCCGCCGCCAGGACTCCTCGATGCATGGCCAGCACCGCCTCGATCTCGGCCGGCTCGACGCGGAAACCGCGCACCTTCACCTGGCGATCGCGACGGCCCAGGAACTCCAGGCAGCCGTCCGCTCGCCAGCGAGCCAGGTCGCCGGTGCGGTAGCAGCGCTCGCCGGGACCGCCCGCGGGGTCCGGCAGGAAGCTCGCCGCCGTCGCCTGCGGCTCGCCGAGATAGCCGCGGGCGAGGCCCGGGCCGGCGATGCACAGCTCTCCCGGCGCGCCCTCGGCAACCAGCTGCAGCGCCCGGTCGAGCAGGAAGACTCGACTGCCGGCGACGGCCCGGCCGATCGGCACCGTGCCTGCCGTGTCCGCCTCGGTGCAGCGGTGGAAGGTGCTCCAGACGGTGGCCTCGGTGGGCCCGTACTCGTTGTGGAGCGGCACCCGCGGCAGCCGCGCCAGGTGCCGCCGCACCAGCTCGCAGGGACAGGTCTCGCCGGCCACGATCACGCCGCGCAGCCCGGCAAGCGAGGCCGCCTCGCCGTAGCGCAACAGCAGGTCGAGGAGGGCGGGCAGGCAGAGCAGGTGCGAGATGCCATCGCGCCGCACCGCCGCCGCCAGGCGCTCGGGCTCGAGCTGGAAACCGTCGTCGGGCAGGTGCAGCGCGCCGCCCTGGCAGAGCGTCCAGAACAGCCCGGCGACGCTGCTGTCGAAGGCGAAGGAGGAGGTGAGGAGAAAGGCGGCGACCGGCTCCCGATAGGCGGCAAACCGGGCGGCGGTGGCGGCGACCAGGCTGCGATGCGTGACCATCACGCCCTTGGGGGAGCCCGTCGAGCCCGAGGTGAAGATCACGTAGGCCAGGTTCTCCGGCCCGACGGCAGCCGGCGCCAGGGCGGCATCTTCCGCCCCGCCGGCCGCTTGTCCCTCCTCGAGCGTCAGCAGCGGCGCCGGCTGGGGCGACAACCGCGACGCCAGCCGCCGCTCGCAAAGCACGAGGCCGACCTGCGCCTGGCGCAGCACGGCGCCCAGGCGGTCGTCCGGGAGGTCGGGATCGAGCGGCACGTAGGCGCCGCCGGCCTTGAGGATGCCATAGATGCCCACCACCAGGCCGGCGGTCCGTCCGGCACAGAGGCCGACCCGGACCTCCGGACCGACTCCCAGGCGCCGCAGGCGGCCCGCCAGGCGCGCCGCGCGACGGTCGAGCTCGCGATAGGTCAAGCGCTCGCCGCCGGCGGCCACCGCCAGGGCGGCGGGCGAGCGCTCGACCTGCGCCGCGATCAGCCGGTGGATGCAGCCTGCCGCGGCAGGGATCAGGGGCGGTCCGGCGGTCTCGACCAGCAGGCGTTGGCGCTCGTTCTTGGCGAGGAACGGCAGGTCCGCGACCGCGCCGCCGCCGGCCTGGCCGATCGCCGCCAGCAGGCGCCGCAGCTGCACCGCCAGGCGGCGGGCGGCGCTCGGCGCGACGCGGCCGGCATCGTAGCCGAGCGCCAGGGCGAGGCCGGCCGGCGCGGTGGTCCCCGCGCTCAGCCGCAGCAGCCAGCGATCGCTCGCCGCGCCCAGCCTGGCCGGCGCGAACCTCGTCGCCGGCGCTCCGCGCTCGCCCGCCGCGGCGCCGCCATCCCGCCACTCGAAGCCGAAGCTCGCGAACGGCTCGGGCCCGGCGGCGTCCACCAGGTCCCGCCAGGCGAACAGGTCCTGCAGCTCGCGGCATTCGTCGAGCGCCGTCACCGCCGCCGCCACCAGGGCCGGGAAGGCAAGCTCTTCGCGGATCCTGGCGGCGACCGGCAACGACCTGGCGAAGAGGCCAAGGGCCGGCGCGAGCTCGGCGTAACGGCGCCCGTCGCTCACCACGCCGACCGCCAGCTCCGGCTCGCCGGTGACGCGCCAGAGCAGGACCTCCCAGGCAGCCAGCAGGACGGCCGGCAGCGGCCACCCCCGGGCGCCGGCCAGAGCCGCCAGCGCCGCCGCCAGCTCGGAGGCGACCGCCACCTCCAGCTCGCGGGGGGCGAACGGCGCGGTCGCCGCCGGCTGCCGCTCCCCGGGCAGGCCGGTGGCGCGCAAGGCGACGGCGCCGCGCTCCTGCCAGTGGGCCTGCGCCGCCGCCACGTCCGGTGCCGCGAGCAGCTCGTCCTGCCACTGGCAGTAGTCGACGTACTGCAGGGGCTCGGCCGCGCCAGGCATGAGGCGCGCGCCGTCGCCGGCCGGCTCGTAGGCCAGCTCCAGGGCGGCGGCGAGCAGGCGCAGCGACGCGGCGTCCGCGCAGAGCGCCGGCAGGCTCACCAGCAGCTCATGGGCGTCGGGCCGGAGCTCGACCAGCAGCAGCCGCAGGAGCGGTCCGCGCTCGAGATCGAAAGGCAGCAGGGAAAGCTGCTCGCTCGCGCCGGCGAGCGCCTGCTGCCATGCCGAGGGCGCTGCCGGCACCGCCGCGGCGAGCTTGGCGAGCGTCACCACCGGCAGCTGCGGCGGCGCGGCAACGGCCGCGATGACCTGGATCGGCAGCGGCAGACCGGGCAGGCGGCGGAAGCTGGTGCGCAGGATCTCATGGCGATCGATCAGCTGCGCCAGCGCCCGCCGCAGCAGGCCGCGGTCGAGCGGGCCGTCGATCCGGATGGAGCAGGCCGCCAGGTAGGGAGCGGCGCGCCCGCCGGCCGCGCGCATCAGGCGCCAGAGGTGCTCTTGCTGCGAGGAGATCGCGAAGCCCTCGAGCGCGGCGGCAACCGGGGCCTCCGGTCCGCGTCCGGGAGCGCTCATCCGCCGCCGTCTCCGGGGCTGCCCGGCCGGCCGCGGCGGCCGGCGCCGGCGCCGGCGCCCGGGCTCCGCGGTCCCCTCGCCAACCGGCTTGCCACCCGTGCCTGCCGCTCGCCGCGGGCGGCGGCCAGACGCTCGCCGAGCGCCGCCAGCGTCAGAGCGGGATCGGCGGTGGCCTGCTCGAGCAGGTGGACGAAGTCCGTCGCCAGCTCGCCGATGGTGGCGCGATGGTAGAGGGCGGTGCGGTATTCGATCTGTCCCTGCACACCCGCATCGCCGTCGCCGAGATTGAGCGCGAGATCGAATCTCGACTCGCCGCCGGCCAGGGTGAGCGCCTCGATCTCGAGGCCGGCGACCGCGGTCACCGGCAGGGGGGCGTTCTGCAGCACGAACCAGGAGCCGAACAGCGGCGCCGCGCCGCCGGCCGCGCCGGCGCCGGGCAGCAGCTCGAAAGGCAGGTCCTGATGCGCATAGGCGCCGACCGCCACCTCCCGCACCTGCTGCACCGCCTGCCGGAAGGTGAGCGACGCCGCCAGCACCGTGCGCAGGACGAGCGTGTTGATGAAGCAGCCCACGAGCCCTTCGGTCTCGCTCCGCGAGCGCCCCGCGGTGGGCGTGCCGGTGCGCTGGTCCGGCTGCCCCGAGGAGAGGTAGAGGAGACTCTGCCAGGCGGCCAGCAGGACGATGAACAGCGTCGCTCCTTCGCCGCGTCCGAGCGCCTTGACGGCGCCGCTCAGCTCGCGCGGCAGGCGGACGGCGGCGATGGCGCCGGCGGCGACACCCCGGTCGGGCAGCGGGCGGCGCCCGCGCAGCCGCAGCTCCGGCCGCGGTCCGCTCAGCCGCGTCTGCCAGTAGGCCAGCAGGGCGGCCAGCGGTGCGCCGGCGAGCCACTGCCGCTGCCAGATCGCGTAGTCGGCATATTGCACCGGCAGCGACGGCAGCGGCGAGGGCCGGCGGGCCGCGAACGCCTGATAGAGAGCGGCGAGCTCGGCCAGCTCGACCCCTCGTGACCAGCCGTCGCTGGCGATGTGGTGCAGCGTCCACAGAAGGACGTGCTCATCGCCGGCGAGGCGCACCAGGTGGGCGCGCCAGGGCGGTCCGGCGGCGAGGTCGAACGGCAACCGCGCCGTCCGCCGGGCCCAGCGCGTGAGCTCTCCCTGCCGGACCGTTGCCGCCAGTCGCGAAAGATCGACCAGGGGCAGCGGCGGCGGCAGCGCCGCCGGGGGCATGACCTCTTGCACCGGCGTCCCGTCGTCGCCGCCCGGGAAGCGGGTGCGCAGGACCTCATGGCGGCGTGCCAGCTCGTCGAGGCCGGCGGCGAGCGCCGCGCGGTCGAGACGGCCGGCGAGCCGCCACACCCGCGGCAGGTTCTGCACCGGATCGCCCGGTGACAGCTGGTCGAGCAGCCAGAACCGGTGCTGCGAGTAGGACAGCGGGATGGCCGCCGGGCGCTGGCCGGCGACCAGCGGACCGGCGGCGGCGGCATCTCCCCGCCAGGCCGCGCAGACGGCGTCCGCCATGCCGGCCACGGTGGGGGTCTCGAAGACGACCGCCAGCGGGATCTCGACGCCAAAGCAGTCGCGCACCCGCGACACCAGCTGGGTGGCCAGCAGCGAGTGGCCGCCGAGCGCGAAGAAGTCGTCGCCGGCCGCGACGCCGTCGAGGGCCAGGAGCTCCGACCAGAGAAGGGCCAGCAGCTCCTGGACCGCATCGCCGAAGGGCAGGACGGGAGCCGCCGCCGCGGACGCCGGCGCGGGCCGCGCGGCGAGGCCGCGGCGGTCGACCTTGCCGCCCTTGGTGCGCGGCAGCGAGGCGAGGACGATGCACGCGGCCGGCTGCAGGTAGCCGGGCAGCCGGCGGGCGAGGTAGGCGCGCAGCTCGCCGGCCAGGGCGTCCGCGGCGGCACCGTGCGCCTCGCCGGTCGCGCCTGCCGCGGCGGTGACGTAGGCCAGCAGGCGCTGGCCGGCGCCTTCCCCATCGGGCACGCTCAGCACCGCCGCCTCCGCCACCGCCGGATGGCTGGTGAGCGTCGCCTCGACCTCGGCCGGCTCGACGCGGTAGCCGCGCACCTTGACCTGGCGGTCGGCGCGGCCCAGGAAGATCAGATCGCCGTCGGCAAGCCGCCGCACCCGGTCGCCGCTGCGGTACAGGCGCCCCCCCGGCTCGCCGCCGAACGGGTCGGGCACGAAGCTCGCCGCCGTCCTTTCAGGGTCGTCCAGGTAGCCCCGCGCCAGGCCCGGGCCCCCGATGCAGAGCTCGCCGGCGACCCCGATGGGAACCGGTTGCAGCTCGAAGTCGAGGACGAGATGCCGGCAATGGCCCAGCGGGCGTCCGATCGGCAGCTGGCGCCAGGCGCCGTCGGCCAGCTCGAGCCCGGTGACCTCGCGGGCGGCGGCGAGGACCGTGGTCTCGGTGGGTCCGTAGACGTTCCATGTCCGCTGCGGCGGCGCGACCCGCTGCCGCCACCGCGCCAGGCGGTCCGCACGCATCGCTTCGCCGCCGACCACGATCAGGCGCACCGAGCGCGGCAGCACCGGCGCCCCCGGCCGCAGGCCGGCGGTCAGACCGTGCCAGTAAGCCGTCGGCAGGAAGAGCGCCGTCGCCTCGCGCTCCAGGCACAGGCGGGCCAGCTCGGCAAAGGACGGCAGGGCGCCGCGCAGCACCACCGCCGCGCCGGTGACGAGGCAGGTGTAGATCTCGAAAACGCTGGCGTCGAAAGCCAGCGAGGCGAATTGCAGCATGCGGTCGCCAGGGCCGAAACCGCTCCACGCCGCGGCGGCGGCGACGAAGCTGCTCAGCGCCTGATGCGAGATCAGGACCCCCTTCGGCCTGCCGGTCGAGCCCGAGGTGAAGATCAGATAGGCGAGCTGCTCGAGCGCCACCGCCGCCGCGAGCGGCGCCGCGCTCTGGCCGGCAATCCGCTCGCTCTCCGCGTCGAGGCAGACCGCGCGCGGCGACGACGACGGGGAGGCGAGCCGGCCGGCGCGCGCGGCTCGGGTCACCAGGAGGGCAGCGCGCGAGGTGGCCAGCAGCTGGCTCAGCCGCTGGTCGGGATCGTCGGCGTCGAGGGGCAGGTAGGCGCCGCCGGTCTTGAGCACCGCCAGCATCGCGATCACCACCTCGACGCCGCGCTCGAGGCAGATCGCGACCAGCGTCTCGCTGCCGGCTCCCCGCGCCCGCAGGTAGCGGGCCAGGCGATTGGATTCCCGCTCCAGCTCGCCATAGGTGAGGCGGCGGGACTCGCCGATCAGCGCCGGAGCCGCCGGCGTCCGCGCCGCCTGGGCCGCGAAGCTCTCGTGCACGGCGACCGGCTGCCGGCGAGGGCCGCAGGCGGCCCAGGCGGTGTCGTTCCATTCGACCAGCAGCTGGGCCGACTCGGCGGCGCTCAGCAGCGGCAGCTGCGCCAGCCGGGCCGCGGGATCGGCGACGAGGCCCGCCAGCAGCGTCTGCCAGTGTCCCGCCAGCCGCGCCGCGGTCGGCGGGTCGAGCAGGTCGCGGCGGTAGTACAGCGCGCCGCTCGCCGCCGCCGCGCTCTCGATCACTTCGAGCGAGACGAAGGTCGGCGCCGGCGCCGCGCTCGCGGCCGGCACCGCTTCGAGCCGGAGCCCGGGGATCTCGAGCACGGCCTCCGGCGCGTTCTGCACCGTCAGCGCCACCTGGTACAGCGGCCCGTGAGCGAAGCTGCGCTGCGGCCGCAGCTCCGCCACCAGCCGGGCGAACGGCAGGTCCTGGTGGGCATAGGCGGCGAGCGCGCGGCCCCGCACCCGCGCCGCCAGCTCGCTACCGCTCGGATCGCCCCCAAGCT
>DATGHG010000457.1:0-11400 GCA_035308185.1 Thermoanaerobaculia bacterium
CGCCTCGACGCACTTTTCGACGATCCGCCGCGCCTCGCGCGGATTCTCTTCGAGGTAGCTGCCCAGGCGATCGGCGACCACCTGCTCGACCCAGCCCTTGATCTCCGAGGAGACCAACTTGTCCTTGGTCTGGGAGGAGAACTTGGGGTCCTTGATCTTCACCGAGACGACCGCCGTCAGCCCCTCGCGCACGTCCTCGCCGGTCAGGTTTTCCTTGAGGTTCTTCGACAGGCCTGAAGCCGCCGCATAGCCGTTGATGGTGCGGGTCAGCGCCGACTTGAAACCCGCCAGGTGAGTGCCGCCGTCGCGGTTGTTGATGGTGTTGGCGAAGCAGTAGATCAGCTCCTGGTAGCCCTCGTTCCATTGCAGGGCGACCTCCACGGTCTCGGCGCCGGTGAGGATCGCCGGCACCGGCTGGACCGCGGCGGCAGGATCGGCCGAGTCGCCGCGGCTGTCGACCAGGTAGATGGGGGCGGGATGGAGCGGCGTCTTGTTGCGGTTGAGGTGCTCGACGAACGAGGCGATGCCGCCGGCATACTGGAACTCGGTGGACTTGTCGCTGCGCTCGTCGTGCAGACGGATCAGGATGCCGCGGTTCAGGAACGACTGCTCGCGCAGGCGTTGTGCCAGGGTGTCGAAGGAGAACTCGAGCACCGCGAAGATCTCGGGGTCGGGCCAGAAACGCACCTGGGTGCCGGTGCTGTCGCTGGTGCCGATCGGCTTGATCGGCGCTTCGGGCTCGCCGCGGTGGTAGACCTGAAACCACACCTGGCCGTCGCGCTTGATCTCGAGCTCCAGGGTTTCCGAGAGCGCGTTGACCACCGACACGCCGACGCCGTGCAGACCGCCCGACACTTTGTAGGAGTTCTTGTCGAACTTGCCGCCCGAGTGCAGCTCGGTCATGATGACCTCGGCTGCCGAGCGTCCCTCCTCGCGGTGCAGGTCCACCGGGATGCCGCGGCCGTCATCTTTGACGGTGACCGAGTTGTCGCTGTGGATCACCACGTCGATGGCCGAGCAGTAGCCGGCCAGCGCCTCGTCCACCGAGTTGTCCACCACCTCGAAGACCATGTGATGCAGGCCCGAGGCGTCGTCGGTGTCGCCGATGTACATCCCCGGCCGCGTGCGGACGGCCTCCAGGCCCTTGAGGACCTTGATGTTGTCCGCCGTATAGGTCGCATCCGGTGTTTCCTGGGTTGCCGGAGTGGCCGGAGATGGGAAATCGCTGGTCGTCACCGCTGGCTCCTCGAGCTCGGTGCTCTCGCCCTGCCGGTCGTCTGGATCTCGCAAACCGCTCTCCCGTCTGATGGGCTGGCTGAGGATTGGCCCGCCTAGGCCGGGATACCTGTCGGGGATATCCTCGGGCGGGCCCCGAGATGGTTGAATTATAGCATGAAAACGGCCCCTTTGGACAGGCCTTAGTCTTTGAAGATACAGGAGTTTATCCCCGTGCGACCGGGCCGTCGCCCGGCCCGCCGCTCGGCGTCGGCCGCCGCCGGCAGCCTGCGGACACCGCCGGCGGTCACAGGGGTGCGAGGCGGCCCTTCTCCATCTCCCAGAGGGTGTCGACGTCGAGCGTGAGCCAGACCTGGGGACGGTTGGAGCTGGCGAAGAGCTGCCCGCCGGTGGCGGCCACGCGGCGCGCAAAGACCGACCAGACGGCCGCCACCGACGCCGGCGCCAGCTCGGCGTCGGCATCGTCCAGCAGGTAGACCGGCCGCCGGCCCGCCGCTTCGATCACCCTGCCGTGGGCCGCCAGCAACAGCAGCGACAGCGCCTTGCGCTCTCCCGCCGAGGCGACGCGCCGCAGCTCGTGCCCGCCCCAGAGGATCTCGAGCTCGTCGCGCTGCGGGCCGAGCAGCGGTTGCTGGCGCCGCCGCTCGCGTTCGATCGCGCGGTCGAGCACCGCCGCGATGGCGGCGGGACCCTCCAGTCCCTGGGGCGGCGACGGCTGGTAGCGGAGCTCGATCTCGGCGAGCCGCAGACCGGCGTGCTCGGCGCTGGGAGCTCTCTCGGCGGCGCCGCCGGCCGCCGCGACGCCCGCGCCGGCGGCCCCGCCGCTGTGGCCGCTACCGCCACTGCTTCCACTCCCTCCACTCGCTCCGAAACCGAACAGGACCTCGGTCGCCGATGGACCGCTCGCCGGCGCGCCGGCCGGCGGCGGCGGATTCGCCGCCACGGCAGCGGCGGCGGCGCTGATCTCCCGCACCTCGCCCACCTCGGCCAGCACCGCCGCCAGCTCGACGCGCAGGGCCTCGACGTAGGCGGCCCGCAGGCGGATCACTTCGGCGGCGGTGGCGGCGAGGAGCTCGTTCCAGATCTCGATCCCCGCACCGTCGTGCGCCAGCAGCTCGCGCTTCTGGCGCAGCGCTTCCCGGTAGCGGCCCAGCGCCTCGAGCGCCGCTGGCCGGGTGGCGACGACGCCGCGATCCATGAACCGGCGCCGCGCTCCCGGCGCCCCGACCAGCACGCCGATCTCGACCGCGGCCCAGGCGACGACCGGCAGCACCGCCAGATGATCGGCCAGCGAGGTCGGCTTGCCATTGACGCTGCGCTGGCGCACTCCCTCTTGCACGCTCACCGCCAGGGCGGCGCGGTGGTCGGTCTCCACCTCGCCCCACAGCGCGAGCTCGCCAGCCCCGTGCGCCACGCAATCGACGATCTGCCCGGCGCGGAAACTGCGCGTCGTGGCAAGCACGTAGATCGCTTCGAGCAGGCTGGTCTTGCCGGCGCCGTTGCCGCCGAGCAACAGGTGGGTGCCGGCGGCCGGCTCGAGGTCCAGTGGCTGAAGGTTGCGAAAGCCGCGGGCGGTGAGATGCGACAGCACGGATACCCCCGGTATCCTGTGAAGTTCCGGCGGTGTTCGGCGGCGCGACGGCGCGGCGGCGCGGTGTCTAGCGGCGCGCTCAGATCCGCATCGGCATGATCACGCAGAGGTAGCGGCCGTTGGCGGCGGCACCTCGCGCATTGCCTTCGGCAGGCGCACCGGACGAAGCGGTGGCGCCGTCCGCCGGATCGGCGCTGCCGGCGCCTTTCGGGGCGTCCGCGACGTCTGCGCCGTCCGCGCCGGCTTCAGCGTTGGTCCCCACCACCGGCGGGTCCTGGGGATAGCCGACGCACTGAGTGTTCTCGTCCTTGAGCTCGAGCCGGACGCGATCGGTCTCGACGGCGGCCAGGAACTGCGAGAGATAGTCGGGGTTGATGCCGAGCCGGAACTCGGGCCCCTCGTACTCGCAGGCCACCTCTTCGACGGCCTCGCCGAGATCGGCGTTGACCGCCGAGATCACCAGCTGCCGGGAAGAGAACTGCAAGCGTACGGCGCGCGCCCGGTCGCTGGTCATCAGCGCCGCGCGCTGCACCGCCTCGGCGAGGGTCTTGCGGTCGAACAGCACCTTCTTGTCGTTGTCCTTGGCGATCACCCGCTCGTAATCCGGGAAGGTGCCCTCGAGGATCCGGCAGATCAGCTCGCGACGGCCCAGGCGAAAGGAGAGGTGATGCTCGCCGCGGCGGAACTCGAGCATGCTCGCCGGCGAGTCGCCCTCGAGTCTTTGCAACTCCTGCAAAGCTTTGCGCGGCACCAGGACCGATTCCTCGCCGGTGCCATTGCGCAAGCCCTGCTCTCGCTTCTCGACCAGGGCCAGCCGATGACCGTCGGTGGCGACGATCTCGAGCGAGCCGTCCTTGACCTTGAACAGGGCGCCATTGAGCTGGAAGCGCGACTCCTCGGCAGAGACCGCGAAGAGGATCTTGGCGACCATGCGGCGGAAGTCGGCGAACGGTATCTCGATGCCGGAGGGGGAGCCGGAACCCGCGGGCAGGGTCGGCAAGGTCGGGAAGTCATCGGCGGCGAGGCCATGGATCTTGAAGCGCGAGCTGCCGGCACGGATGCTCAACACGCGAGGCTCTTCCTGCACCAGCAGCACTTCCGAGGCGGAGAGCGAGCGGATGATCTCGATCAGCTTCTTGGCCTGGACGGCGATCGCGCCTCCCTCCTTGATCTCGGCTTCGCAGCGCGAGGTCAGCGAGACGTCGAGGTCGGTCGCGGCCAGATGGAGCGAGTCCTTCGCATCGAGCAGGATATGCGACAAGACAGGGATGGTGGTCTTGCGCTCGACGATCCCCTGCATCGGGGCCAGCTCACCCAGGAAGTCGTTTCGCTTGAGGCGGATTTCCATGCGTTCTCCCGCTCTTCTTCTCCAAGCTAGAGACCAGAATATAGCATAGCCGTAGTCGTAGAAGGTCCCTGTGGAAAAGAGGAAAAGACACGCAAGTTACTGTCTCTCAACGAGTTGTGGGATAGCGCCAGGACCAGTCCAACGGTGCGAAAGCTGTGGAGAGGGTGTTGATAGCCTGGGTATGGCGCGGACCCGCGAGCGATGTCCACAAGCCGTCCACAGCCTTTTCCGGCGGCTTTTACACACGCCGGCGTCGGTCAGCTCAGCTGCTTCTCCAGGGCGGTGAGAGTGCGGTCGAAGTCCGTGTCCGTGGCGCGGGTCTGCTGGACCTTGTCGACCGAGTACATGACCGTCGAATGGTGCTTGTCGTTGAAGAGCTTGCCGATCTCCGGGTAGGAGAGGACCGTCAGCTTCTTGCAGAGATACATGGCCACCTGGCGCGGGATGACCACCTGCCGGGAGTTGTTCTTGCTCTTGATCTCCTGGATCTTGAGGTCGTAGTGGCGGGCCACCGTCTTGATGATCTCCTGCTGGGTCGGTTTGCGCCCTTCTTCCGGCAGGATGTCCTTGAGCGTCTCGCGGGCGAGCGCCAGGGAGATCGGCTTGCCGGTCAGCATGCAGAACGCGATCACGCGGTTGAGCAACCCCTCGAGCTCACGGATGTTGGAGCGCACCTGCTGGGCGATGAAGGCGGCCACCTCTTCGGGAAGCTGTAGGTTCTCGATGAAGGCCTTGCGTTGCAGGATGGCGACCTTGGTCTCGAGATCGGGGGGCTGGATGTCGGCGATCAGGCCCCACTCGAACCGGCTGCGCAGCCGCTCTTCGAGGGTCGGGATGTTGCGCGGCGAGGAGTCCGAGGAGAGGATGATCTGCTTCTGGCTGGTGTAGAGGGTGTTGAAGGTGTGGAAGAACTCCTCCTGGGTGCGCTCCTTGTTGGCCAGGAACTGCACGTCGTCGATCATCAACACGTCGATCGTCCGGTAGCGCTCGCGGAAGGCGGGCATGCGGTCGAAGCGGATCGAGTTGATCAGCTCGTTGACGAACTGCTCGGCCGCCAGGTACAGCACCCGCAGCTGCGGTTGGTGGCGCAGGATCTCGTGCCCGATGGCGTGCAGCAGGTGGGTCTTGCCCAGCCCGACGCCGCCGTAGAGGAAGAGCGGGTTGTAGCTCTGCGAGGGGTTCTTCGCCACCGCCTCGGCGGCCGCATGGGCGAACTCGTTGGACTTGCCCACCACGAAGGTCTGGAAGAGGTACTTCGGGTTGAAATCCGAGAGCACCACCGGCGCTTCGGCGGGTTCGCCCCCCTGCTCGGCGAGCGAGAAGAGCACCTCGAAGGCCGGCCCGTCGAGACCGGCGAGAGCGCGGTCGACGGTGGGGCGGTAGCTCTCTTCGAGGGTGTGGAGGAAGCGCTGGTTGGGGGCCAGGAGCACCAGCTTCTGGTTGCCGTCGTCCCGCACCTTCAGCGGCCGGAACCAGGTCGCGAACTCCTCGGGGTCGAGGTGCTGTCGGAGCTGTTTCTGCAGGAGCGACCAGAGGGATTGCGACATGGAGCCTCGGCGAACGTCGACACGCAGAGTTGCAAAATCCACAACAATTCCACAACCTGTGGAAATCTAGGCTTCAGGGGTTAGCTTCGAGCTTGGCCAGTTTGGCTACGACTCGACGGATGATACCAACAGGATCCTGGCCACGCAAGCCCCTGCCGCGGCGGTTGTCCTGAGGCACGCCGCGGTGCCAGGGTAACCCAAGGCGGGCCGCGGGCGGGCTACTCCCTGGCATGCCCGTAGAAACGGCGCCAGGAGGCGATGTCGCGCGTGCCGAGTGGGGCCAGGTGGCACACCGCGTCACCGGGATGGACGAGCGGAATCTGGGTGAGGCCGAGGACCAGGCCGCCGTGGGGGCTCGCGAGCAGGCTCTGGCCGCGTCCGAACGGATCGGTGTGCAGCGAGATGGGCTCGCCTCGCCGCAGCGGCTGGCCGAGCTCGACCTTGAGATCGACGATGCCGCCGACCCTGGCCCGCACCCAGCGCGTCCGCCGCAGGACCAGGCGCACCGGCGGCCGCCGGACGACGCCGGGCAGCATCCCCAGCGAGCGCAGGACGTTGAGGATGCCGGCCACCCCGATCTCGATGAACGGCCGCTCGAAGCGCAGTGGGCTGCCGGCTTCATAGACGATGGTCGGCACGCCGGCGGCGACCGCGGTGCTGCGCAGCGACCGCTTGGGACCGGGAGAATCGACGATCAGCGGGCAACCGAAGGCGTCGGCGAGGGCGGCGACGTGCGGCTGGGACAGGTCGGCGCGGATCTGTGGGTAGTTGGTGCGCTCGGCGCCGGCGGTGTGGAGGTCGATGCCGAAGTCGCTCTTGCGCACCACCTCGCGGAACAGCACCTCGGCGAGGCGCGAGGCGAGCGAGCCGTCGCGGCTGCCCGGAAAGCTGCGGTTGAGGTCGCGCCGGTCCGGCAGCCGCCGGTCGAGGGCGAGGAAGCCGGGCACGTTGGCGACCGGCACGGCGACGATGGTGCCGGCGAGGCCGTCGAAAGAGCCGTCGTTGAGCAGCGTGCGCAGGATGCCGACGCCGATCAGCTCGTCGCCGTGAACGGTGGCGGTGATGAAAACCGTCGGTCCGGCGCCGCCGCGCACCACCGTGAGCGGAATCGACACCGGCTCGGCGGTGTAAGACTCGGCGACTTTCAGCTTGAGGTCGGCGGTCTCTCCCTCCGCCACCAGGGTGCCGGCGAACCGTAGCGCTTGCCGCATGTCAGGGCACGGTCTGCCGGCGCCCGCGGCCCTAGGCGCGGTCTCCCGGGTAGCCTTTCGCCGCGTTCGCGAGCACGAAATCGATGACGGCGCCGGCGACGTCGATGCCGGTCGCGGCCTCGATGCCTTCGAGGCCGGGAGAGCTGTTGACCTCGAGCACCATCGGACCTTCCCGTGAGGCGATCATGTCGACGCCGGCGATGTTGAGCCCGAGCACCTGGGCGGCGTGGATCGCGGTCGCCGCGAACTGCGGTTCGAGGGTCACGCCGCGGGCCGAGCCGCCGCGGTGGAGGTTGCTGCGGAACTCACCCTCTCCGGCCTGCCGGGTCATGGCGGCGACCACCTGCTGGCCGACCACCAGGGCGCGGTAGTCGGTGCCCGCGGATTCCTCGACGAAGGCCTGGATGAGGATGTTCTGCCCGAGCGAGTGCATGGCCTCGAGCACCGACTCCGCGGACTTCACCGACTCGGCGAGGATGACGCCGGTGCCCTGGGCGCCCTCGAGCAGCTTGAGGATCACCGGCGTGCCGCCGACCTTGCGGATCGCCGAGCGCACGTCCTCCCGCCGCCTGGCGAAGGCGGTGGGCGGGATGCCGATGTCGTGGCGCGAGAGCAGTTGCAGCGCGCGGAGCTTGTCGCGGCTCTTGGCGATGGCCAGACTGTCGTTGGCCGGAAAGACCCCCATCATCTCGAACTGGCGCAGCACGGCGAGGCCGTAGACGGTGATCGAGGCGCCGATGCGGGGAACCACGCCGTCGAGACCGGTGACGCGTTCGCCGTTGTGATGGACCTCCGGCCGCTTGCGGGAGAGCTTGACGACGCAATGCAGCGGATTCAACACCGAGACCTCGGCCTGGCGGCTGCGGCAGGCTGCGACGAGACGGGCCGTCGAATAGAGCTTTGGGCCTCTTGAGAGGACGGTGATCTTCATGGCTCGCTCGCTGCGGCGAGGGGGCGGCGGCGGTGCCAGGCGCGCAGGAGATACCGGGCGGCCGGATCGACCCAGAAGTCCCCCGCCACCGCCTTGCGGCCCAGGATCATACGAAAGAGCATGCCCGAGCGGTCGGTCAGCGTGAGGAAGATCCGCTTGCGCAGCGGACCGAGGACGAGCTCGGTCTCGATGAGCGGCCGCAGCTCTCGGTGCCCCCCGGAATCGGTCACCCGGATCTCGCGCAGGACCCGCACCCGGGCGCAGACCATGCGGGCGGGGTCGCGGCGATCGGGGGCGAGGGTGATCTGCGCGTCCCGGGTGCCGTCGGCGAAGCGCTCGAGCCAGGTCAGGGCATGGACGTGAAGGGTGGAGGTGCGGGCGCCGGTGTCGACCTTGCCCTTGAGCCGCCGCAAGCCGAGCTCGGGCAGGTCGAGGTATTCCTTCCAGCCGATGCGGAGGGGTGGCGACGGCTCCTGGCGATGAGGCGGCATGTCGCGTCCATTATTCACGTCTGGCGCGAGCCGCGGAGGCGCGCTGCTCGGCGAGGTGGGAAGGCAGTGCTCAGGCCGGGAAACGGGAGACGCGAGAGGGAAGGAATTGGCACACCAACTGCATGAGCACGTGGCATGCGAAGCACCACGCACGAAGGGGGGGTCCCTCCAATCCGTTTCATTCCTTCCTTGCAACGAGATCCTAATCGATCTCACCTTCTCGTGTAAGCCCCCCATCTCCCCTTTTACAGGGGTAGAGCCACCAACCCCATCTCCCAGGGACCTCCCCCATGCGGCCCGGCACCACCGGGCCGTCCAAGGGCGGCAGGCGCAGTGGTCACCGCTTCGCACCTTCGCAGCTCCTCCGGCGCTGTCTTCCGCCAAGGGCAGGGCGTCCAGTTGGGATGGCGCGGGACGGGTCGAAGGGCATGGATTCCGCCCTGGCCGAAATACGGCACGGCGATTGCATGTTAGGAGAGACAACACAAGGAAACCACGAGGGGGAGGTTCCGCCAGCCAAACACAGTCCCACCACACCGAGATCGTAAGGGGTCTCAACCTCTAAAAGCCCAACCTAAATCCCCTTAACCACAGGGGTACAGCCACAAACGGCCCACCAAGCAAACGGTACCTCCCCCCTCTAGTGCCCCCGGCGGAAACGCCGGGGGTCCTTCGTGTTGCAAAAAAGCAAGTCAACCGATGTAGGAATGGATGAATGTGCCCATTTGGATTGGGCTACGAACGGTATCGCTTCAAGACGCTTTGAAGCTCGCGCTGCTCATCCCGGCCTGCCGGCCGGATGCCAGATTGGCCTGTACGGTGTATAGACTGACACCGTGAAGGGTGAGCAGGATTCTCTCGGACCCGACCTGATCGCCTGGTTCGACCGTCACCGGCGCGATCTGCCCTGGCGGCGCAGCCGGGATCCCTACCGCATCTGGCTCTCCGAAGTGATGTTGCAGCAGACGAGGGTGGAGGCGGCGCTTCCCTACTACGAGCGCTTCGTGGAGCGCTTCCCCACCGTCGACAAGCTGGCGCGGGCGCCGCTCGATGAAGTCTTGGCGCTCTGGTCCGGTCTCGGCTACTACCGGCGAGCGCGCCAACTCCATGCCGCCGCCTGCCAGATCGCCGCGGCGCGGGAGTTCCCGAGCACCGTCGACCGCCTCCTCGAGCTGCCCGGCGTGGGTGCCTACACCGCGGCGGCGGTGGCGAGCATCGCTTTCGGCGCCACCGTGCCGGTGCTCGACGGCAACGTCGAGCGGGTGATGGCCCGCAAGCTGGCGCTGGCCGGGGACCCGAAGCTCGCCAAGGCGAGGGCGCACCTGCTGGCTGCCGCGGCGGCCTTGCTCGATCCCACCCGACCCGGCGACAGCAACCAGGCCCTGATGGAGCTGGGAGCCACGGTGTGCCTGCCGCAGCGGCCGCGTTGCCTCCTCTGCCCTCTGCGTCCAGGTTGCGCCGCCGCCCGCGAAGGTCGACCGGAAAGCTATCCGCCGCCGCGCCGTCGGCGGGCAGGAGAGATCCGGCGGCTGCTCATGGCGGTGGTGATCGCGCCGGCGCGGGAGGACGATCGCATCCTGCTCTTCCGGCAGCGCGTTCTTCCCGGAGACGGCCGGGGACCCGGGCCAGCCGCCGGGCCTGGTTTTCCCGCCGGCGCCTGGGAGCTTCCCTGGCTCGACCTGGAGAGCGTCCAGATGCCGGTCCACCAGGCGCTATCCGACAAGTACGGTGGCCAATGGCGCCTGGGGCCGCCGCTGGCGGAGGTGCGGCATGGCATCACCTACCGCGACCTGCGGGTGACCGTTTGCCGCGCGGACCTCGTCCCCGGCGAGATCGCCGAAGCACCCGAGGGAATCGACAGCGGCTGGTTTCAGGCCGCAGAACGCGCGACCCTGCACCTGTCCTCGCTGGTCGGCAAGGTGCTGAAGGCCTGCGCTCGCGAGTGAGTCGGCGCTTCGCTCGCAAGTGAGCCTCCGGCTCGCTCGCAAGTGAGCCTCCGGCTCACCCGCCGGTGAGTCGGCGCCCTCAGCGCTCTCCGGGCCAGCCGGTCGCGGATCCCCCCGCGAGGATGAACCAGCCGATGATCTTGTCGTCGAGCTCGCGCAGGCGCCCGGCCACCATCGTGCAGAGCAGCCGCAGCAGGCGGAGCGACGAGACTCTCTGGATGTCGAGGATCCCCCCCAGGACCTCCCGGGGTATCGCCAGCACCACGGCGCCGTGGTCGGAAGCCTTGGCGTCGGCCGAGCGCTGCTCGTTGTCGATGAGCGCCATCTCGCCGAAGTAGTCGCCGCGCTCGAGGAACGCCAGGGCCTCCTCGCCGGCGCCGTGGATGAACTTGCTGATCATCACCCGCCCCTCCAGCAGCACGTACATCTCGTCGCCTGCCTCCCCTTCGCGAAAGATCTGCTGGTGGGGGGCGAACTTCTTCTCCCGCGACAGCGAGGCGAGGAAGTTGATCTCCAGGCTCGAGAGCTTCTGCTCCTGGAAGAGCTTGCGCTTCGACGCGACGTCGACGTGGAAGTCGTCGGCGACCGCGGCGGCGGGAGGCTCCTCCGTGCTGACCGGCTTGCCCGAGGCGGAAAAAAAGCGGGTGAGCTGCTCGTTGGTCTGGCGCAGCTTGGAAGAGAGGCTCTTCCAGAACGTCCAGTACAGCGCCACGCTGAAACGCTGGTCGCTCTCCATCGTCGCGGCGAGACCTTGCGGATGGAGCGCCAGCAGCTCGCATTCGGCGACCGCCAGGGCGTCGCCGGAGCGCTGGTTGCCGTCCACGAAGCTGGTCTCGCCGAACAGCTGGCCGGGGTGGAGCGTCGCCAGGGTGAAGAGACCGTACGGCGTCCGCCGCTGGATGCGCACGCGGCCGCCTTCGATCAGGTAGGCGTCGGCGGTCGATTCGCCTTCGCGCAGGACGTGCGCGCCGCTGGCGATCCGGCGGTGCTCGGCCACCTCGCCCAGCTGCGCCAGCTGCGCATCCGAGAAATGGGCGAGGAGGTCCCACTGCCGCAAAAGGAAATCGGTGCTCAAGGTGGGTTCATTGTAACCCCGCCG
>DATGHG010000458.1:0-16606 GCA_035308185.1 Thermoanaerobaculia bacterium
TGTAGAGCAGCAGCTGGTGGAGGGTCTGCAGGTAGTCCTGGGCTTCCCCGGCGCTCGCCATGTCGGGATGGGAGACGATCTCGACCAGCGGCAGACCGCAGCGGTTGAAATCGACCAGGCTCTGGCCGCGCAGGGCGAGGCCGCCCGGCGCCTCGTGCAGCAGCTTGCCGGCGTCCTCTTCGAGATGCAGCCGCTCGATGCGGACGCGCTTCGGGTGATGGGTCAGCGGCAGCTCGCCGCGCTCGGCCAGGGGCCGGTCGTACTGGCTGATCTGGTAGCCCTTCGGCAGGTCGGGATAGAAGTAGTTCTTGCGGGCAAAGACCGAAGCCGCATGGACGTCGCAGCCCAGCGCCACGGCAAGCCTGGCCGCCAGGTCGACCGCATGCCGGTTGATCACCGGCAGCGTTCCCGGATACCCGAGGCACACTGGACAGATCAAGGTGTTCGGCTCCGCCCCGAACCGATTGGGGCAGCGGCAGAACATCTTGGTCGCGGTGAGCAGCTGGACGTGCACCTCCAGCCCGATGACCGGCTCGTATTCCGACATACGAGGCCGAAGTCTACCTTACCGCCGCAGGGCGAGCAGGATCAGTCTGGTAGTCCCGAAACCAGCCAGATGAAGGCGTGGTTGCGGCCAGCGCCCTTGCCTTCGCGGCGGTAGCTGTGGAGGCGTGAGGCCTCGCATTTCGTGCAGAGGGGCAGGACCCGGATCTGACGCTGGTGGAGACCCGCGGTGACGAGCTGGCGGCGGACGGCGTCCTGGAGGTCGAGGTGGGGACGGCCGGCTGGTCCCGGGATGACGACCGCCGGATCGCTGGCGGCGGCGACCTGGGCGGCGACGTCGGGACCGGTCTCGTAGCAGCAGCGGCCGATCGCCGGGCCGATCCAGGCCATGGACTCGTCAGGCGGGCCGCCGAGCGCTGCGACGGTGGCGCCGACCACTCCGGCGGCGATGCCTCGCCAGCCGGCGTGCGCGGCGGCAATGCCGGCCGGACCGGCCAGCAGCACCGGAACGCAATCGGCGGTGACGATCGAGAGCGCGATGCCGGGCTCGCGGGCGACCAGGGCGTCGCCGTCGCCGCACTCTCCGGACCGCGCCGCGACCAGGGCGTCGCCTTCGCCGCATTCTCCGGACCGCGCCGGCAGCACCCGTGCCGAATGGATCTGGCGCGCCCAGGCCACCGGCCGCCGCTCGCCGGTGAGGCTGAAGAGCACCTCCTGCCGGGTGCCGACCGGTCCCCGGCCGGCGAATCCCACCGCCGCTCCCTGGCCCTCGCCGCGGAAGATCCAGCAGCCGTTCGCCCCAGGCGAGGCCTGACCGGTCGTCGTCAGCTCGCCGCCGAGGGAGTGGCGCATCAAACCTGTTGCCGAGCGGCTCCGGACTTGCCGCGGAAGCCGCGGGGCTCCCGCCCGAAGGCCCGCAGCTGGCCGCAGGCGGCGCTCACGTCGTCGCCGCGGCGGCGGCGCACGGTGACGGTCATGCCGCGCTGGATCAGGCGACACCGGAAGGCCTCGACCTGCGCCTCGGAGGGGGGAACCATCGCCTCGCCGAGCACCGCATCGGGGTTGATGGGGATGAGATTGACCTTGGCCCGCAAGCCGGCGAGCCGCTTGACCAGGAGGTCGGCGTCGGCCGCGGCGTCATTCCAGCCGCGGATCAGCAGGTATTCGAAAGTGATCTTCCGCCCGCGCTCGAGCGGATAGCGCCGCAACGCCGCCAGCAGCTCGGAGAGCGGGTAGCTGCGATTGATCGGCATCACCTGCGAGCGGCGCTCGTCGTCGGGAGCGTGCAGCGACACCGCCAGGTTCGGGCGCCGATCCCAGGCCGCCAGCTCGTCGATGCCCGGGACGACCCCGGCCGTCGAGACGGTGATCCGGCGCAGCGAGATCGAGCGACTGAGGACGTCCAGCGCCGGGCGCAAGGCGTCCAGGTTCAACAGCGGCTCGCCCATCCCCATGAAGACCAGGCGCAAGCCCGCCGTCGCCGGTCCGCCGAGGCCGGCAGCCTCGCCCGCGCCCGCCGGCAGGCGATCGGCTTCGATCGCCAGCACCTGCGAGACGATCTCGCCGGCGGTGAGATTGCGCCCGGCGCCCCAGAAGCCGGTGACACAGAAGGTGCAGGCCAGGGCGCATCCGGCCTGGCTCGAAAGACACAGCGTGCGGCGGCTGCGATCGGGGATGTCCACGGCCTCGATGGTGGCGCCGTCGTGGAGCCGCAGCAGGTACTTGCAGGTGCCGTCGGCGGAAGGCGCGCGCGATGCGACCTCGGGCCAACCGATCCGGAAGCGCTCGGCGAGACGGGCCCGCAGGTCCTTGTGCAGCTCGGTCATCGCCGCGAACTCGCGCACGCCGCGGACGTGCAGCGCCTGGAAGATCTGGTCGGCGCGGAAAGGCCGGTCGATCAGCTCCGCCAGCGCCGCGCGCAAGGCCGCGGGCGACAAGCCCAGCAGGTCCGGACGCGGATCCGTCGGTTGCATCGGTGCAGTCGCCATGTCAGCCATTTCTTATCAGGGATCGCCCCGCAGATTTCCACAACACTCTTTGCCGAGAGGAGATTTCTTCCCAAATGCCGGTCCCAGGGGAAGCGCCCGGCACTGGCATCGCGACGCGCCGGTCGCGGCAAGGCAACGAAGGGCCACCACGAGCCCGTTGGTTCGGTCCTCGGCCCCGGACGGCCCCGGCCCGGGCCGAAGGGCACAGAGCCTTCCCCGCTCCACCAGGTTTCGTCTAGACGGCGCGGCGCCGGCGGAGGCGGCGGGTGGGGTCGATGCCGATCGATTTCAGGAAGGAGAGATCGCGGCTGTCGATTTGAAACAGCGGCTCGCCGGTGGGCGATTTTGGCGTGGCCGCGGGGAGCTGCTCGGCTTCGTTCGCTTCTCGTTTGCAATCCACCAGCAGGTAGAGCGAATAGCCCTCTTCGCGAATTTTGCGCAGCGTCCGGCTGACCTCCGAAGACTCCGAGATGGCTTCGGAAAGCGCGCGCCGCAAGTCGCGAAGCATGTGATGCAGCTTGTCGTCCAGCTCCAACCTCCCGGCAGCCTGCAAAAGGGCCGACGCCGGATTATCCCTTGGCCCCAGGAGGGTGTCAAACGCCTCCAAGAGCGTTGGAAGCCTGCCGCGCTCGTGGTAGCTTGGACCCTCATTCGAGGATCGACAACGGTGGCGGCGGAGCCCGCAGAGCACGATCGCAAGGCCCTTGGCGAGTGGCTCGAGCACGCCGGGTTCGAGCTTCGCGAGAGCCATCCTCTCGCCGGCGACGTCTCGCCGCGGCGCTACCATCGGCTCACCGCCGCGGACGGCACCACGGCGGTGCTCGCCGTTTACCCGGAGGAGGTACTGGAGGCCTGCAGGCGGTTTGCCCGCAGCACCGACCTGCTTGCCGCCGCGGGCGTGCCGGTGCCGCGGGTGCTCGCCGTCGACTGCGCACGCGGTTGGATGCTGGTGCAGGACCTGGGCGCCCTGACCCTGGCCGATCTGCATGACCGTCCATGGCGCGAGCTCGGCGTCTATTTCGAGCATGCCGCCGCGCTGGCCGCCCGAGTGGCGGCCCTGCCGATCGCCCTGGTAGGAGAGCTCGGCAATCCGCCGCTCGACCAGGCGCTGCTGGCACGCGAGCTGTCCCAAACCCGCCAGCTGTTCCTCGCGCCTCGGGGGTTGCTGTCGCCTGAGGCCGACAGCGCTCTGGACCGGCTGTGCTGGGAGCTCGCAGCCGATCCCCCCGTCCCCTGCCACCGTGATTTCATGGCCCGCAACCTGGTGCCGGACGGGAGGGGTCGGGTCGCGGTGCTCGATCATCAGGACCTGCGTCTGGGGCCACCGGCCTACGACCTGGCATCGTTGCTCAACGACACACTGTTCCCGCCGCCGGAGCTAGAGCACCGGCTGGTGGCAGCTGCTTTTCCTGGCGCCGCCGGCGAGCTGTGCTACCACCGGGCGGCGGCCCAGCGCACGCTCAAAGCGGTCGGAACCTACGCCAGTTTCGCCCAGCGCGGGCACCCTCGCCACCTGCCGCTGATCGCTCCCACCTTGCGGCGCTTCCTGCATCACTTCGGATGCGTCCCCGAAGGCAAGGCACTGGCGCACGAGCTGGAGCGCGCCTGGAGCAGCGCTTTCGAGCCGCAATGAATCGTGTGGGAACGAAACCCGCTCCCGAACCGAGCGCCCGAGGGCCG
Source organism: Thermoanaerobaculia bacterium (assembly GCA_035308185.1). Classification (GTDB taxonomy): domain Bacteria; phylum Acidobacteriota; class Thermoanaerobaculia; order Multivoradales; family UBA5704; genus JASLEW01. The sequence goes on from DATGHG010000458.1 coordinate 4,173, forward strand.
GGCCTGTGGCGCCCGACCCCCCAGGATCGCGACGCACGGGCTCGCTGAGGGCCAGTGCCGAGACCCGCCCGCATTGCCTCACCCGTTTGAGTCGCGCTCCTGGGGGGGCAGGCACCCCAGGCCCTCCGCAATCGCCGCTTAAGCGACACCGTAGAAAACCAAGCCGCAGAAGACCCGGCTCGGAACGAGTTTGCGGGAGAGGAAAGGAGGGAAAAGCAGGCAGGGAAGGGGAAGAAACGGGGGCGAGGGCCGTCAGCTCAGTTCTTCGGCGCCTCGTGCGGCCCGGCGGAGCCATCCGGTCGCGGTCCGTCGTTGGGGCGCAGGCTCTTCTTGAAGTTGCGGATACCGTCGCCGATTCCCTTGCCCAGGCCCGACAGGCGGGCAGGTCCCCAGAAGAGCAGGATCAAGAGGCAGATGACGAGAATATCGCCCAGCTTCATGCCAACAGTCTACACCCTTGCCTGCGACCTCTGCCACCATGGCGCACGGACGCGCCGAATCGGCCCTTTCCCACGCTTTCCGCCGCGAAGCGCACGGTTGAGCGAGAGGAAGCGCAGGGCCCCAGGCCGTCTGGGCCTGAGGAGCGCGCCTCAAACGGGCGAGGCAACACGGTTCGATCTCGGCACTGACCCACAGCGAGCCCGTACGGCGCGCTCCTCAGGTCCAGGCGGCCCCGGCCCGGCCGAAGGGCACAGAGCCCAAACGGCCCGGCTCTCAGCGAGCGACCCTGATCTCAGCGAGCGGCCCGGCTCTCCCGCTCGGCACGCTCCGGCACTGTGGTAGGCAAGAACTGAGACCGCCGGGCGGCGGCCAGCAGCGAGCGGTTCCTCGAGATCGGAGGCGGCGTCACCTCCTGGCGGTTCCTGGCGTAGCAGGTCAACACCCGCTTCACGAAGTCCTGGGTCTCGCGGTAGGGCGGCACGCAGCCGTAGCGTGCGACCACCTCGGGACCGGTGTTGTAGGCGGCGATCGCCAGGTCGGGCCGGTCCCGGAACCGGTCGAGCAGCAGCCGCAGGTAACGGCTGCCGGCGTCGACGTTGGCGTAGGGGTCGCGCAGGTCCTTCACCCCGAAGTCCTCACCCGTCGACGGCAGCAGCTGCATCAAGCCGACGGCGCCACAGGGCGAGACCGCATGCGGGACGAACCGCGACTCGCTCTCCACCATCGCGGCGAGCAGCAGCGGGTCGACGTGGTTGCGCTCCCCCGCCGCCGCCAGGATGGCGCCGAAGGGGATCCGCCGCAGCAGCTCCCGCCGGCCGTCCACCGCGGAATCGGCGCGGAACAGCCCGAAGCGGCGCGGCTCCGCGCCAAGCGCGGCGCTGAGGTCGGCGGGACTGACTGCGCCCGCGCCTCTTTCCGCCAATTGCGTCGGTGGCGACCATTGCGGCCATGACGCCGAGGCGCCACCTGCCAGGATGGCGGCAAGCTCCCGACGCCCCAGGTCTTCGTGGGTGGGGGCCGGCAGCAGGGCGGGACGAGGAGTCGAGGGGTGCGACGGGACGGCTTGGATGGCGAGCGCCAGAAAGGGCAGGAAGATCAGCGCGGCAGAAGGCACGCGGGCTCGTATCGGCTTCATCGGGTACGGTTCCTCCTCTTCGTCCAATCTCCTCACGAGGCGGCGCCCGACAACACACAGGCCGAAGCCGGGGGAAGTCAGGAACCTCCTCGTCGCAGTCGTCTGCAAACCGCCGCACGCTAAACGCACGGGTGGGCGAGTCGATGAGACCGAAGGTGGGGTTATTGCGAGATCGATGCCAGGATGCGTCCTCGAAATAGGACTGCGCGGGGCTGTGGGACCCCTGCGCAGCCGGTCGGCAGCCGTAGGCCGGCCGCCGTCAACCGCCGTGGAGTTGGCGGCCGGGGAGCCTCAGAGCGGCGGCGAGTTGTTGGTCCTGCGCCGCTGCTGGCGGCGGCCCGGAAGGTCGTAGTCCTCGCAGCCGATGCCCAGGTCCGAGACCTTGTTGCGTAGGGTGTTGCGGTGGACGCCCAGCGACTTTGCCGAGCGGCAGAAGTTGCCACGGTTCGACTTCAGCGAGGCCACGATGAACTGGCGCTCGAACTCCCGGCGCGCCTGCTCCAACGTCATGCCCCGCCGCACCAGCTCGTCGACGATCTGAAACAGCCGTCCGTTGAGATTCTGTTCGACCATGGAGCCTCGAAGAAGAACTTCTACGATATCACAGGCGCGTGACGCCGGCCTCGCCTCGGGCGCCGGCGGCGCCTTGAGGCCGCCTGCGGACAGCTGGCCTGGGCGCTCGCGCCGGTCGCCGCGGGGCGATGGGCTATTTTTGATCGAGGCGGTCGCCGACGAAGATCGTGTAACGGGACTCGATGATCTTGGCGGTCGCGGACCGCTTCTGGACCGACAGCACCGCCAGCTCGCCCAGCACCAGGGGTGGCAGACCGCGGTCGCTGGTCCGGTAGATGGTGAAGATGTCTCCGGGCGTGACGTTCTGGTCGGTGCCGCGGTCGATCCAGACCACGTGGTCCTGGCCCAGATCGATGATCGCGTCGCGCGCGTAGATGATGGCCGGCGCATCCTTGAGCTTCTCGCCGGCGACCGGCAGGTTGACCGGCCGCAGCGGCGTGGTGCGGCCGAGCGGCACCGGCTCGGGCTCGAACGGCCGCAGGCGGTCGCCGACGAGCACCGCATCACAGGAATGGACGATCTCGGCGATGGCGGTGTCGTCCTGCACGGAGAGCACCCGCACCCGCCCGCGGTACTGGTAGAAGCTGCCGAAGACCTTGGCGGTCACCGGATGCACCACCTCGCGCTCCGGGCCGACGATGGTGAACAGGCTGCCGGCGACGAGGCCCTGTTTGGCGCCGCCGTTCAAGTACACGATGTCGCCGGTGAACATGTCGACCTTGGCGCCCGTCCGGCCGTAGACCCCCTTCATCTGCGTCTCTTGGTAGTGGGGGTTGAGCTTGGGCGTCAGGTTGTCGAACTCCGAGCCGATGATCTCGTAGGGGAACTGCTCGCCGGGGTCGGAGATGTAACCGCTGCAATAGATGTCGCTCTCCCAACCCAGCGGCGCCGGCGGGCTGGTGGCCTTGGCGGCGCTCTCCACTCCCGGCACCTGCGGCGGCGGCTCCGGCTCGGGCTCTCCCGAGGTCCCGGCGCCGGCGGCGGGCGGCGCGACCTGGGCCAGGTTGTCCACCGGCGCCACCTGGATGCCGGTCACCAGCGGGTCGCCAGGGTAGATCCAGTGCGCGTCGAGGATGTACTGGTTCTTCTCCCAGAGCTGCGGCCAGAGGTAGGGATTGCCGTAGAAGCGCTTCGCCAGACCCCACAGGGTGTCGCCGCGGGCGATGGTGTAGGTCTCGACGCCGGCCACCGGCGCCGGCGGATTCCATGCCGTCCAGTGATCGCCGACCCGGTGCAGCTCACGGGGCGGCCGGCTGGCCGCGGACAGAGCGCTGGCACCCAGCAGGGAGATGGCGAGGACGATACCGGCAAGCCGCACTTTCATACCGCGCCTCCCGCTCCACTCGTATGGGGGGGTATAGTGAAGTCTCTATGGCTTAAGGTAACGCGTTGGCCCTTCTGCTGTCAAGGCTTACCGCTTGACACCTAAAGTTCTGCTTGAGCTTCGGAGGGACTTTCAGGGCAGCTTCGCGCGGCGCTCCTCCGCCACCGCCGCCACGGCGGTGCCCGGGAACTGGCGGAGGACTTCCCGATAGGTGGTGCGGGCGCCCTCCTTGTCACCCAGCGCTTCCAGCGACATCCCCGCCTTGAGCAGCGCGTCCGGCGTCTTGTTGCCGCGGGGATAGCGCGCCACCGTCTCGCGGAAGGCGGCAAGCGCGCCGCGCATGTCACCGCGCGAGTACCGGCACTCGCCGATCCAGTACTGCGCGTTGTCGGCGAGCTCGCTGTTCGGCTCGGCCTGCAGGAAGCGCTGGAAGCTGGACTCAGCGTCCACGTAGTGCCGCTGGTGGTAGAGGGTGTAGCCGCGGTCGTAGAGCGCCTGCACCGCCGGCGTGACCGGCTCGCCCTTGCCCGCGACGGCCGGTGCACCGAGGCCGGAGGCGGGCGGTGGGAGGGGTACGGCGGCGGCACCCTGGGGCACCGCCGGACTGCTCGGGACGGCAGCGGCACTCGGCGGCGCCGGCGGGCTGCTCGCCGTGGCACCGGCCGGCAGCCGGCGGCCCGTTCCGGCGGCGGGAGGCGGCGGCGGCGCGGCCGGGGCCTGTGCGGATCGCGATGGCGGCGGGGGAACGTCGATGTCCATCTCGTCGATCGCCGGTGTCTCGCGGCTTTCCCGGGGCGCCCGGGCCGTGCGGTCGGCCCCCGCGGGACGTGCCGGCAAGGACGCGGCGCCACCGGCCGGCGGCGACAGCGGGCGGGCGCCGGCGGCACGTTCCGCGGCCACTCGCGCGGTGTCCGACGCCACCGTTCGCGCGGTGTCCGGCGCCGCCGTTCGTGCGGTGTCCGGTGCCGCCGTTCGTGCGGCGTCCGACGCCGCCGGGCGGTGTCCGCTCGCGCCGCCGGCACCGGTGGCCGTGCCACCCGCGCCCTGGCCGGCTTGCAGCTCCGCGACCTGCTGGCGCAGGCGGTTGAGCTCGACCTCGGCGACCGCCGCCTTGCGCTGCAACTCCAGCACGCGGTCCTGCAGCTCCTTGATCTGGTCGCCATCGGCTTCCTCGCCGCCGGAGGCACAGCCGCCGAGCAGAGCCGACAGCGCCAGCAGCGCCACTGCCAGGATCGCCCGCGGCGACGGTGGGCGCCTCAACGCAGCGCCTTCCCTTCCGGCACGCCCTTCGGGATGTCCTTGACCAGCTTGCTGTTGGGATACTCGCTGCGCAGGCGATCGAAGGCCTTCTTCGCCTCGTCCGGCTTGCGCAGCTTCTGGTAGGCCCGCCCCAGGGCGTAGATCACCTTGTCCATCCCTGGGTACTTGGGATAGGTCTGGGTCAGGAACTCGAAACGGTTGATCGCCGCCTGGGCGACACCGTAGCGCAGGTAGAAGTCGCCGATCTGGTACTCGTGCTCCGCCAGGTTGACGTTGACGGTTTCGATCTGCTCCTGCGCCTTGGTCGCGTACTCGGTCGTCGGGTAGAGGCGGATCAGCTCCTGGTAGGCCTCCAGGCTCTTGCGCGTCACGGTCTGATCGCGGTCCGGACGCTCCATCCGCTTGGCCAGGCTGTTGGCGATCTGGAACTGGACGTAGGCCGCCTGGTCGCTGGTGGGGAAGCGATTCAGGTAGTCGCGGTACTTGGCCTCGGCCTGGGTGTAGTTGGTCGTGCCGCCTTCCAGGAAATAGGTGTCGGCGGCCAGCAGCAGACCCTCCCGCCCGACCTTCGAGTTCGGCTCCACCTCGAAGGCATGGGTGAACAACGGTCTGGCCTTGGAGTACTTCTTTTGCGCCAGGAAGTCCTTGCCCTGAACCAGCGATTCCTCCGCCGACAGCCTGAGGATGGGATCGACGCGCTTACCGGAGCCGCTGCTCTTGCACCCGGCGATTCCCACCAGCCAAAGCAATCCCAGCACCGCCAGCATCAGCGGCGCCAGGTTCGGCGCGATCCGCGCCCTGAGTTTCATCGTCATAGTTTCTCCGACCGGCTGAAGGAGATCAGCTCGGACATCGCCCGCGCCGGGTCGGCCGCGGAAAACACCGCCGTGCCCACCACGCAGACCTCCACGCCGGCGGCCAGGACGCTATCCATGTTACCGCGATCGATGCCGCCATCCATCGCGATCTCGACCGGCAGGTCGCCACCGTCCCGGATCAGCCGCCGCAGGCGTCGCGCCTTGTCCAGGCTGCGGGGCAGGAATGCCTGGCCGGAGAACCCCGGGTTCACCGACATCAGCAGCACGTAGTCGAGGCGTGGCAGGGCGTCCACCAGGACTTCCACCGGGGTCGCCGGATTGACCGCCACCCCCGCCAGGGCGCCCGCCTCGCGGATCTGTTGCAGCAACCGATCGAGATGGGATGCCGCCTCCCAGTGCACGGCCACCCGCGCCGCGCCGGCGCGCAGGTAGTCGGCGAGCAGGCGGTCGGGGTTGGAGACCATCAGGTGGACGTCGAGCGGCAGCCGGGTGCGGCGATGAAGCGCCGCAACCATCGGCACGCCGAAGCTCAGATTGGGAACGAAGTGCCCGTCCATCACGTCGACGTGCACCAGCTCCGCGCCGCCGGCCTCGCAAGCGGCGACCGCCCCGCCGAGGTCGGCAAGGTCGGCGGCGAGTATCGAAGGCGCCAGACGCATCGAGATCACGGCCCTCCGTCGGCGGTCGCCACCACCAGCGACACCGGGTCGCCGGCGGTCAGGGGATGTCCGGGCAGCGGGAACTGGCGCAGGATCACGCCGGCCGCGACGCCTTCGTAGCGCTCGAACTTGACGCTGCCGAAGCGGAAGCCGTGCGCCTCGAAATACTGCCGCACCGGATCGTAGTGACGGTAGACCAGGTCGGGCATGACATAGCGCCGGCCGGGGGTCGCCATCGCCAGCAGCAGGTTGACCGGCGACGCCGGCGGCACCTCGTCGCCGGCGCTGGGGTCCTGTTCGACCACCGCGCCGGGGGGTTGCTGCCCGTCGAAGGCCCCCAGGATGGTGCCCACCTCGAGACCGATGGCCGACAGCGTCACCTGCGCCGCCGGCAGCGCCTTGCCGGCAAGGCTGGGCACCTTGACCCGGCGCGGCCCGAGCGAGAGCATCACCTCGACGCTGCTGCCGCGTTTGACCAGGGTACGGGGGTCCGGACTCTGGCGGACGACGCGGCCCGCCGGGACCTGGTCGTCATAGCGGCCGCTGCCCTCGGCACGCCGCAAGGTCAGGCCGAGGTCGCCCAGCATGTCCGTTGCCTCCCCGCGGGTGAGGCCGGTGACGTTGGGCACCGGCATGACGCCGCTGCGCACGAAGACGCTGAAGGCAAAGTAGCTGGCGGCCAGAAAGACGACCAGCACCAGCAGCAGGTAGGCGACGAATCCCAGGCCAGACAGGAAACGCCGCCACATGCACCGCAGTTTATTGCACTGCGTCGCAAATCCCGCATCCCGTTCGCCGGCCCTCCGGCCCCCGTCCTCTTCGCGGGTCGCCGCCGGGCCGCGCCGACTAGAATACGGTCATGGCCGCCAGGATCCCGCGAGCGCAGGCGATGCGGCAGACGATACCCCCGGCGCCGGCCGGTCCGCCGCTGGGCGCCCACGTGTCGGTGGCCGGCGGGGTGGCCACCGCCTTCGCTCGCGCGGCGGCGCTGGGCTGCGACACCATCCAGATCTTCGTCAAGAACGCCAACCAGTGGCGCGCCCGACCGCTCGCCGCCGACGAGGCTGCGGCTTTCCGCCGACAGCACGCCGCCGGCGGCGTCGGCGCGGTGATGGCGCACGCCTCCTACCTGATCAACCTCGCCGCCACCGATCCGCAGATCCTGGAGCGCTCGCGCGAGGCGCTGATCGACGAGCTGGAGCGGTGCGGCCGGCTCGGCGTCGCCGGCCTGGTGCTGCATCCGGGCGCGCACCTGGGAGACGGCGAGGCGGCGGGGATCGCGCGCGCCGCCGCCAGCCTGGACCAGGCGCTGGCCGCGCTGCCGCGCCTGCGCACCCGCGTGCTGCTCGAGAACACCGCCGGCCAGGGGAGCTGCCTGGGCCACCGGCTCGAGCACCTCGCCGCCATCCGTGAGCGCCTGCCGGCGGCGCGCCGGCGCCGGGTCGGCGTCTGCATCGACACCTGCCACGCCTTCGCCGCCGGCTACGCCATCCACGAGCGGAACGGGTGGCGAGATTTCCTCGCCGAGGTCGACGAGCGGCTGGGGCTCGCGACCTTGGGATGCATCCATGTCAACGACTCCCTGCGGCCCTTCGGCTCGCGCCGCGACCGCCACGCCCATATCGGCGAAGGGCTGCTGGGGACCGCGGCGTTCGCACGGCTGGTCGCCGAGCCGGCCCTGGCGACGGTGCCGATGATCCTCGAAACCGAACCCGGCGAGGAGATGGCCGGGCACGCCCGCGACCTGGCGGTGCTGCGCGGGTTATTCAAGAACCGGGGACGAGCCCGGGCAGGTGCTTCGTCAGGTCGAAGTAAACGACCACCACCATCAGCATCAGGATGAGCACCAGGCCGACCTGGCTGATGACCTCCTTGACCCGCAGCGACAGGTCGCGGCGGATCACTTCTTCGATCAGCAGGATGAAGATCTGGCCGCCGTCCAGGATCGGGATCGGCATCAGGTTCAGGATCGCGATGCTCAGGCTGACGAAGCCCAGCAGGTTGAACAGGGCCTGGTAGCCGGCGCGATAGGCCTCGCCCGATTGGGCGGCGATCTCGATCGGCCCGCCGATCACCCCCTTGGCCGACATCTGGCGGCGGAAGACCTTGCCCAGCACCTGGAAGGTCTCGACCGCGATGTCGAGGTTGTAGCTCAGGCTCTTGAGCAACGCCTGGCCCGGCGGATACCGCTGGTAGAAACCGACGTAGGCCCCGATCTTGCCCACCTTGCCCTGCAGCGCCGGCACCACGGTCACCACCAGCGGCTTGCCGCCGCGCACCACCGCCACCGCCACCGCGACACCGGGCCGCTTCTCGATCGCGTCGATGAAGGCGCGCGTGTCGGTGATCGGCCGCCCGTCCACGGCGCGGATCTCGTCGCCCGGCCGCAACGCCGCGCGCGCCGCGGGGGAGCCGGGCAGGACGCTGCGCACCTGCGGCCGCACCAGCGGGTAGAGCCCGGCAAGGTCGCCGACCTCGTAGCGCGGCACGCGCTTGGGGGTGACTGTGGCGTCGAAGACGCGGTCGTTGCGGCGGACCACCAGCGCCAGCGGCTTGTCGGGCGAGGTGAGCAGCGCCAGGCTGAGGTTCTGCCAGTCGGCGATCCGCTCGCCGTTGACCCTGACGATCAGGTCCCCCTTGGCCAGGCCGGCAGCCGCCGCCGAAGAGCCCTCCTCGACGCCGCCGACGACCGGCGGGATGTCGGGCAGGTTCGGCAGCTCGTTGCCGACCATGAACAGGCAGGCGGTGATGGCGACCGACAGCACCACGTTCATCGTCGGACCCGCCAGGTACACCAGCACCCGTTGCCAGCGCGGCTTGCTCAGGAACTCGCCGGGCTCGCCCGACGACTCCTCGGGGTTCTCGCCGTGCAGCCGGACGTAGCCGCCGAGCGGCACCAGCGACAGGCGGTAATCGGTGCCGCCGCGCTCGAAGCCGACGAGGCGCTTGCCGAAGCCGATGGAGAAGGTCAGCACGCGGACGCCGAAAGCCTTGGCCACCAGCAGGTGGCCGGATTCGTGGACCACGATGATGACGCCAAGGGCGAAGCCGAAGGCGAGCAGATCGGTGAGGATGTCTCTCATGACCTGACTCCGGGCAGGGGCAACAGCAGGAAGACGCCCAGCTGCAGCACCGGCGCGGCAAACAGCAGCGCGTCGCAGCGGTCGAGCACGCCGCCGTGGCCCGGCAGCGAATGTCCCGAGTCCTTCACTCCCACCCCGCGTTTGAGCATCGATTCGACCAGGTCGCCGATCTGCCCCGCCGCCGCGGTGAAGGCGGCGAGCACCAGCAGCTCGGGCTCCAGCCTGCCGCGGCGCCAGAGGCTCCATGAGGCCGCCGCCGCCAGACTTGCGAGGAGGCCTGCCGCCGCTCCCTCCCAGCTCTTCTTCGGACTGATGGTCGGCGCCATCTTGTGGCGGCCGAAGCTGCGCCCGACGTAGAAGGCGGCGGTGTCGCCCAGCCAGACGACGGCGAGCAGCAGCAGCACCAGCGAGGGATCGCGGCGATGCAGGAGATCGATGCTGGCAAGCGGCACGGCGAAATAAGGCAGGCCGAAGGCGAGGAGCCCCAGGCTCTCCATCGTCTCGTCGAGCGGCGTCCGGGCCAGCAGCACCAGGCTGCCGACGCCGACCGAGGTCAGCGCCCCGAGGACCAGCAGCAGCTGCGTCTCGCGGTCGGGACCGAGCGACAGGGTCATGGCCAGCGCCGCCAGCGGCACCAGCACCGCCAGCACCGCCAGCGGCGCGTGCGGAGCGCGCAGGCGCGCGATGCCGACGTACTCGATCGCGGCCCAGGTCAGGAAGAACGCGGCGAAGAGGAAGAACCAGGCGCCGGTGAGCAGGAAGATCCCCGCCAGCATGACCGGCGTGCCGACCGCGGCGGTCAGCACGCGCTGGGTCGAAGATGCGGGAGCGCTCCTGGCAGGGTCGGTGACGTGTTCCATAGGCAGCTCCGCGGGTCAAGTTACCACATCAAGGCTCGGCCAAGGGCTGCCACTCGGGCGGGTAGAGCACGCGTTCGAGCACCAGCCCATGGGCCGGCGCGGTGGCCCCGGCGGCGCCGCGCGGGGCGCCGCCGAGGAGCGTCGCGAAGTCCCGGGGCGAGCGCCTTCCGAGACCCACCTCGAGCAGCGTCCCGACCAGCGCCCGCACCATGCCGCGCAGGAAGCCGTCGCCCACCACCCGGAAGCGCAGCTCCTCGCCCGCCGCCTCGAAGCCGGCCGCGGCGATGGTGCGGCAGGGTTGGGTGTGAGCGCCGCCGGCCAGCGCGAAAGCCGAGAAGTCGTGCCGGCCAACCAGGGCCGCGGCCGCCAGCTCCATCGCCGCCACGTCGAGCCGCGCCGGCACCCGCAACGCAAAGGGCGCATCGAGCGGCGACAGCACCTCGGCCCGGCTCAGCCGGTAGCAGTACTCCTTGGCGTGGGCGCAGCGGCGGGCGTGGAAGCCGGCGGCCATGCGGGCGGCGGCCAGCACCCGCACGTCCTGCGGCAGCCGGTGGTTGGCGCCATGCACCAGGCCGCGCAACGGCCAGCTCGCCACCGCGGCGGGCGGCTCGAGGTGGGCCGCCTGGCCGCGGGCATGCACTCCCGCGTCGGTGCGGCTGGCGCCCACCGCCCGCACCGGCGTCCCCAGCAACCGCTGCAGGGCCTCCTCGAGCACTTCCTGCACGGCCAGCGCGTTGGCCTGCCGCTGCCATCCCGCGTAGGCGGCGCCGCGATAGGAGACGATCAGGCGGACGGCCATCGCCGCCCCACCGCCAGCAGCGCCCCGAAGGGTACCCAGATGGCGGCAAAGACCCAGGGCAGGAGCGGCACGCCGCCGCGCTGCGACAGGTAGCTCAGCAGCACCAGGCCCGAGAGGGCGCGCCAGGCGGTATGGCGGTGGAGCGCCGCCCAGGGCAACACCCAGATCACGTACCAGGGGTAGACGGTGGGAGACAGCAGCAGCATCGCGCCGAACAACCAGCCCGTCGCCGCCGCCGCGTCCCGGAGGCCTCCCGGAACGATCCGCTCGCGTCCCGCCGCCGAGGCGGCCACCACCGCGACCATGGCGACCGCCAGCAGCGCCTTGGCCAGGAACTGAGGATAGAGGTAGTGGTAGAGCGGGTTCCAGCGCGTGTACTCGCCGGTCAGGCGCTTGACCGCGTCGAGCAGCAGCGCCAGGCGGGGGGCGGCGCGGGCGGCGTCGAGCAGGCGCCAGAGCGGTTCGAACACCGGCCCGTCGAACTCCCAGGCGACGGCATAGGTGACCAGGCCGGGCGGCACTCCGCCGGTGGCGGCCAGCACCGGCAGCCAGGCCGCCGCCAGCAGGCCGCCGGCGACCGCCAGCAGCTTCACCGGGTGGCCGCTGCGCCGGCTCCACGTCGGCAGCGCCGCGGCGGGCGCCAGCTTTGCAAGGACTCCGGCTGCGGCGAGGACGCCGGCCGCGGCCCAGGAGCCCGCGGCTCCGGGCAGCCCCGGATGGACCCCGGCGGCCGGCGGCGCCGCCTTGGCTCCTATCCCCGGAGCATCGCGATGGTCGAGAGGCGGAGCTGCTTCCGATGCGCCGCGAGCATCGCGGTCGGCGGCCGGCGGCCGAGCCGGGACCAGGCAGAGCACGGTCCCCAGGCAGGCCGCCACCCCCAGGGCATCGACGTGCGCCATGCCGGAGAGCTCGATGGCGACCAGCGGGTTCCAGGCGTACCATACGCAGCGCGCGGGCGGCAGCCCCAGGCGGCGGGCCAGCGCCAGCAGCAGGGCGCAGCCGGCCAGGTCGGCGGCGGCGGCCAGCGCTTTCCAGGCCAGGATTGGATTGGGGAGCCTAGCCGCTATACTGAAGGCCGCGATCGAGAGGGGCGGGTAGACCGTCTGGATCTGCCGATGAGGCAGGTGCCGCCAATTCTCGTCGCGCAGGGAGGTGAGCTGCTCTGCCGCAGGCGGCAGGGCATAGGGGTTTGCGCCGGCCGCCGCCACCTTCCCATCCCAAAGGTAGCGCAGCGCGTCGTCGGACAGCGTCAAGGGCAGCGGCAGCAAGGGCAGCCGCAAGAGGACAGCTCCGGCGAGGATGGCGCAAGACATGCCGCGGGCGGAGGTGCGCGAGGTTTCGAGCCGCCGCGCCATCCAGGCAAGCCAGCAGAAAGCCGGACCCAGCAGGGCGAGCGCGAGGACGAGATGATGAGCCAGGTCAGAGGCGACCAACAGCGTGACGTTGACGGCCAGCAGCGGCAAGGCCGCCACCGCCCATTCC
>DATGHG010000459.1:0-15220 GCA_035308185.1 Thermoanaerobaculia bacterium
GGGGAGGCGAAGCCGCGCAGCGTGCTGGTCGCCGCGGCGACGGCGCGCTCGAGCTGCGAGCCGAGCTCCAGCGCGTAGGTGCGCTCGTCGACCCGCAGCTGACTGTTGGTGGCGCTCAGCGCCGGGTGCCCGGGATCGGGGGAGATGCGGTCCGGTGCGCCGGCGCGGAAGTTCTGCAACTCGACCTGGCGCTCGAGGCCGTGGGCGGGGCCGCCGATCTCGCGCTCGATGGCGCGGGAGAGCTCGCGGCTCGAGCTCGACCAGCTCGATAGCAGGTTCAGGTGCTTGCCGTCGAAGGCGACCAGCGCCATGCGATCCTCGGGGCCCATCCGCGACAGGTCGTCCTTGAGCGATGCCAGCACCTGGTCGCGGTTGGCGGCCACCGAGAAGTAGTCGTCGATGAACACCAGGTAGCTGGTGCCGACCGGGCTGCCCGGCGCCAGGTCCGGCAGCCCGGGAACGGTCGCGGTGGCGCCGGCCTCGGGAGCGATCGCCTGGCCGCCGCGCACCTCGTTGAAGAAGTCGATCTTGATCGGCTTGCCGTCCACCTTGAGGCGGAAGTCCTCGGGCTTGAGGTCGGGAACGCGGTTGCCCTTCCGGTCGGTGACCACCGCCTCGACGTTGACCACGCGCACCTCGATGGTCTCGCCGAACAGCGGCCCCACCGGTTGCGCGGCGGCGGCGGTGCCGGCGGCGCTGGCAGGCGTCGGGCGGGGCGCCGTGGCCGGCCTGGCGGGCGCGGCTGGCGGTGCCGGCGCGGGTGGCGGCGGCGCGGGCGCGGCCTGAGGCGGCGCGGGCGGCGGCGGCGGGGGCGCGGCCGGCTGCTGCGCCGGAGCGGCCGGCGGCGGCGGCGCGGGCTGCTCTTGCGCCGGCGGCTGCTGCGCCGGCTGCTGGGGTGCCGGCGCCGGTTGAGCGGGCGGTGGTTGCGGTGCCGGCTGAGCCGGCGCCGGCGCCGGTTGGGCCGGCGGCGGCGAGGTCGGCGAGGGCACGATCCTGGCGTTCTCCGGCTCCTGGCTGGCGGCCGGATGCAGGGCGAGCGCGGCGACGGCAGCCAGCGCCAGCAGGAAGAGGACCGGCGTGGTCCAGGGATGTCGCGAGCGTGGCGAATGGGGGAATCGCATGGGCTTCTCCGGAGGCCGCGCCGCTAGGGAGGGGGCGCGCCTCAGCGTATCGTCTTCTACATACTAACCGGTGTGGGGGTGCACCGGTTGCTCGGGCGCCGCCGGTGGACCGGCACGCCGGAGGCGCCGAGCTGCAAGTCCTGCGCCGTCACCACTCTACTGGCGGGCGAGGCGGCGGGCCAGCCGGCGGGACGTCGCCTGCCGTCGCCGCCCGAGGACACCGCCGTCAACGGTCCAGGCCGGCGGCGCTGAGCGCCGGCTCCGGCGTGGCGGCGCCCAATCGGCGCCGCAGGTGGCGCACGATCGCCGGGCCGTGCGCGCGGGAGTTCTCGATGAAGATGCGATCGATCTGCCGTCCCGCCTGGATGGTGCCGGCCACGTAGAGCCCCGGCACGTTGGTCTCGCAGGTCTCGGGATCGAAGAGCGGCACCAGGGTCTCCGGATCCACCGCGATCCCGCAGCGGCGCTGCAGATCGGCATCGGGCACGTAGCCCACGAGCACGAAGGCCGTCTGCGCCGGCAGCGACTCCTCGCCCTCGGGAGTCACGATCTCGACCGACTCGTCGCCGAAAGCGCGCACCACGGAGCGGAAGCGGGCGCGGATCGAGCCCTCGGCGATGCGGTTCTCGATGTCCGGCTTGAGCCAGTACTTGACGCCGGGCTTGACCTGCTCGCGGCGATGCACCAGGGTGACCCGCGCGCCGTTGCGCCACAGGTCGAGCGCCGCCTCGGCCGCGGTGTTGCCGGCGCCGACGATCACCACGTCGCGGTCGAAATAGGGATAGGGCTCGAGATAGCGGTGGTGCACCCAGGGCTGATCCTCGCCCGGCACGCCCAGCTGTTTCCAGCCGTCGAAGTAGCCGGTGGCGATGGCCACCGCCCGCGCCCGTCTGGTGCGCCCGGAGCGTACCAGGAACTCGTCGCCGCGGCGTTCGACCGCGGTCACGTCCTCGTGCAGCGCCAGGGGGATGCCGAAGTGCTCGACCACCGAGCGGTAGTAGACCAGCGCCTGGCGCCGGGTCGGCTTGGCCTCCGGGATGGCGAACGGCACGCCGGCGATCTCCAGCCGGTCACGGGTGGTGAAGAACTCGATGAAGGTCGGATACGCCTGGATGGCGGCGGTCAGCGGACCGCGATCGACCAGCAGCACCGAGAGGCCCGCGCGCCGGGCCTCGGCGCCGATGGCGATGCCGGTCGGGCCGGCCCCCACCACCAGCAGATCGAGCAGCTCATGATCGGTCAAGACAGGCTCCTAGTACGGTCGAGGGATGCGGGTCGCCCATGGCGGCGGGCGGTGGGGACTCGAGATCATGGAAATGCGCCAGCGGACCGGCGCCGGCGCCGAGGCGCGGCGGCGCCGCCGCCATCGCCCGGCGCACGTACCCGATGGCGCCGCCGACCGCTGCCGCCAGCTCCTCGCCGGTGGCCAGCCGGGCGGCAATCGCCGCCGATAGCGTACAACCGGTGCCATGCGTGGCGCGAGTCCGCAGGCGCGGTGCGGCAAAACGGACCAGGCGCTCGCCGCGCCGCGCCCTGGCGCCGCCTCTCCTGTCGCCGGCACCGTCCGGGTTGCCGGCGCCGCCGCCCGAACCGTCCCGGCCAGCCCCGCCGATCAGCAGCAGATCGACCACCTCCGCGTCCTCCGGTCCCGGATCGTGCCCACCCTTGGCGAGCACCGCCGGGCCGTGCGCCGCCAGCTGCCGCGCCAGCTCCAGGCGCGCCGCCATCGTCGCCGGCAGGGGGACGGCGGCCGCGGCCGCCGCGGCCCTGGCTGCCGGCGCCGCCGCTGCCGCCGGCGCGGCCGCCTGCCGCGCCGCTCCGGCCGCCTGCCGCGCCGCTCCGGCCGCCCGCTCCCAGACTTGCAACCTTCCCGCCAGGACCGCCAGCTCGGGGAGATTCGGCGTGATCAGGGTGGCGATCGGCAGCAGCTCCTCGAGCAGCGCCGCGACCGCGTCCGCCGCCTCGTCGGCGACCAGAGCCGCGCCGCTCCCGGCAGCCAGCACCGGATCGAGCACGATCGGCATCGTACCCCGGCGATACGCTCGCAGCCGCGCCGCCACCACCCGCACGGTCTCGGCGCTCCACAGCATGCCGATCTTGACCGCGTCGGCGCCGAAGTCGTCGAGCACGGCGTCGATCTGCGCCGCCACCATCGCCGGCGGCACCGGCGCGACCGCCCGCACCTCCAGCGAGTTCTGGGCGGTGACCGCGGTGACGGCGGAGAGCCCGTAGACGCCGTGTGCGGCGAAGGTCTTGAGATCGGCCTGGATGCCGGCGCCGCCGCCGGAGTCCGAGCCGGCGATGGTGAGCACCCGCCGCGGCGGGTTCACCGGCGCCGCGCCGCGGTCACACCGCCGCCGCGTTCGGCTGCCGCTCCGCGTCGCGGTCCTGCCGCCCCCGGCGCCAGCGCAGCCAGGCCAGTCCGGCCGTGGCGGCCATGACCGCCACGCTGATCGCCTGCGCCAGGGTGAAGTCGCCGAAGAACCGGTCGTCCTTGGCGCGCAGGATCTCCACCAGGAAGCGCTCGAGCGCGAGCAGGCAGAGCACCGCCATCCCGAAGGCCCCCGGCGCCGCGGCGAGGGCCGGGCGCCGCCGCAGCACCCACAGGGCGGCGCCCCAGATCAGCAGGCAGGTCGCCGTCTCGTAGAGCTGCGTCGGATGGACCCGCAGCAGGGTGTCGTCCGGCACCGAGGAGGGGATGGCAAGGTGGAAGACCTGGCGCAGGTCGCCGGCGGTGGTGCGTGGCAGCCCCACCGGGAAGGCCACCGCCCACGGCAGGTTGCTGGGGCGGCCGTAGTCGTCGCCGACCAGGAAGCAGCCGATGCGCCCGACCGCATAGCCCACGGCGAGCGCCGGCGCGGCGGCGTCGATCAGCGACCAGGCCGGCAGCCGGCGCCGGCGGATCACCACCAGCACGGCCGCCGCGCCGACGATGAAGCCGCCGTACCAGACCAGGCCGGAGCGGTCGAGCAGCACGTGCCAGTCGCGGTTGAGCAGCGCATAGTAGACCTTGGCGCCGAGGATGCCGCCCAGGCCGGCGGCGAACACCAGCGCGCTGGCGTCCTCCTCGTCGCCGATCTCGAGCCGGCGCAGCCCCCAGCGCAGTTGCAGGTAGCTGGCCAGGAAAGCGCAGACCAGCATCAGCCCGAACGGGCTGACCGAGAAACTGCCGATGTGGAAAAGCTCCTGGATCATGGATCCCGCGCCGCCCCTTTCGGAAGCGCTGATCCTAGCACTCTTGCCCGGCGGGCCTCAGCGCCGGCCCCGGCCGCCGGCCGTCGCGGGCTCCCCCGGCGCGGCTGTAGAATGCGCCGCCCATGAACCATGCAGGTGCCACTGGCACGGCCCCGCCACCTGAAAGTGATTCGACGCCGGCGGCCGCGGCGTATGGTCCGGACCTGGCCGCCATTCACGACGCCGGCTTCGGCGGCTTCGCGACGGCGGCCGCGCCGGGCCTGCTGCGGCTGCTGCGCCGCGCCGGCATCCGCGGCGGGCTGGTGGTGGATCTGGGTTGCGGCAGCGGCATCTGGGCACGGGACCTGACCGCCGCCGGCTACCGGGTGCTCGGCGTCGACATCTCGCCGGCCATGCTGGCGCTGGCCCACCGGCGCGCCCCGGCGGCGCGCTTCGTCCATGCCTCGCTGCTGCGCTTCGAGCCGCCCCCCTGCGACGCCGTGACCTCGCTCGGCGAATGCGTCAACTACCTGTTCGACGAGCAGGCAGAGAGCCTCGACGCCCTCGGCCGGATGTGCCGTCGGGTGCACGACGCCCTGCGCCCCGGCGGCGTCTTCGTCTGCGAGGTGGCGCAGCCAGGCCAGGTGCGCGGGCGCCAGCCGCGCCGCGGCCACCGCGAGGGTGACGGCTGGGCGATCCTCTTCGAGGTGGAAGAAGATGCCCACACCAAGGTCCTGACCCGCCGGATGACCACGTTTCGCCGCCAGGGCGGCGAGGGCGGCGAGGGCGGCGGCAGCTACCGCCGCAGCGAAGAGGTCCACCGTCAGCGCCTTTACGAGACCGAGGAGATGCTCGGCGCGCTGACCGCCGCCGGCTTCCGGGTCCGCACCAGCCGCCGCCTCGGAGCGCACCGCCTGGCTCCCGCCCACCTTGCCTTCATCGCCACCAGGAGCTGACGCGCTACGGTAGAATTCGCCGATGATCACCGAGGCGACCCGGGAACGGTTCGCCGCGCTGGCCGAGCGGCTCGGGGGCGAGCGGCGCGGGGGCGGGCGCTGGCTGGTGCTCACCCACGACAACCCTGACCCGGACGCCCTCGCCGCCGCCATCCTGCTCAGCCACCTGCTGCGTCGCGCCTGGCGGCAGCGCGCCACCGCCGCCTACGGCGGCATCGTCGGCCGCGCCGAGAACCGCGAGATGGTGCGCAGCCTGCACCTGAAGATCAGCCACGTCCGCCACTTGAGCCTCAAGCGCTACCAGCGCTTCGCTCTGGTCGACACCCAGCCGCGCACTGGCAACAACCAGCTGCCCGCCGGCATCGTGCCCGAGCTGGTGATCGATCATCACCCGGTGCGCAAGGTCACCCTGTCGGCGCCATTCCTGGACATCCGTCCCGCCTACGGCGCCACCGCCACGGTGCTCGGCGAGTACCTGCTGGCGGCGGGGATCCGGCTGACCCATGCCCTGGCCACGGCGTTGATCTATGCCATCCGCTCCGAGACCCAGGACTTCTCGCGCGAGTTCACCGGCCCCGACAAGGCGATCTACGATCACTTCTTCCCGCTCGCCAACCATCTCCTGCTGGCCCGCATCCAGAACCCGCGGCTGCCGCAGACCTACTTCGGCAACCTGCAGGAGGCGCTCGAGCGCCTGGAGACCGTGGATTCGTTGGTCCTCTCCCACCTGGGCGAGGTCGCCCAGCCGGACATCGTGCCCGAGCTCGCCGACCTGCTGCTGCGCATGCAGGGCAAGACCTGGTCGCTGTGCACGGGTTTCTACGGCGACCGCCTCTACCTGTCGATCCGCACCACCAACCCGCGCGCCGACGCCGGAGCGTTGATGCGCCGCTTGATCGGCCGCCGCGGCAAGGGCGGCGGCCACGGCCGCACCGCCGGCGGCTGGATCGACGCCGCCCGGCTGGGCGCTGCCGAGCGCCCGCGGCTCCAATCCGCCATCGCCGCGAGGCTCGCGGTCGCCCTGCGCAAGAAGCCGGAGAAGATGACCCGTCTGGTGCTGCGCCCCGCCGCGAGCGAGCCGCCGGCCCGCGAAGCAGCCGGCGGCGCCGAGCGACCCGCGGCCGTCGCGCCGACGATCGACTCGGCACCCGCCGATTCCTGCACCGAAAGCCAGGCCAGCGCCACCCCGGCACCGACCGGCGCCGGCCAGCGACCGGCCACGTAGTCCTCCGTTCGCGTTGCGGGCTGGAGTCTCCTATCATCCGCTATCATCCGCACCATGATCTCGGCCGAAGAGTGAGCTCGTACCCGGCCATCGCCAGGATTGCGTGGCGTATTTCTCGAAAGGAGAGGGAGCTATGGCTTTCCAGCGGCATTCGTGGAGTGGTGTCGTCCCCGCGGTCCCAGCCGGCACTCGCCGGCACCCGCGGGGGGGCCTCGTGGCGTGGTTTGCGGCCGTGGCGGTGGCGACGCTTGGCGCCGCCGCCGCGGCCGGCTCAGAGCCGGCGAGCCGCTCTGACGCGGGCGTGCTGCAGATGTGCACGGGCGTGTACGCGCTGTGCGATGCGGCGCTCTGCAAGCCGATCCCGGCAGGGAAGGGGGCCGGCGGCGGCGACGGCCATCGCCGGCCGATGGCCCACTGCGAGTGCGTGGTCGAGAACGGGCCCAACCTTGGTCCCGGTCCCTGTTCGCTGCGCACGCCGAATGGCCAGCACATCATGTCGACCTACTCCTTCGCGCTGCCGGACAAGCACTTCCTGTCCTGCCCGGCGGGCGGCGAGCGCACCGTCTGCTTCGGTTATCCGTGCGAGATCGACGCGCAGCACCCGGACCGTGCCGTATGCACTTGTCCGATCATCTCCAACAGCGCGGCCTTCATGACCCAGGGTGGGGATTGCAACCCGGCTCAGTGCACCAAGAACCTGTGGCAGGGTGGGACGCCGGGCGAGTATGCCGTGATCAACAAGAAGTTCGCGGCAGCGACTGGCCAGACGCCGCCCGCGGCGTGCAGCGCGCCGGCCAAGCCATAGTCCAAGCTCTCGCGGGCGGCGTCTTCGCCCGCCTTGGAGCAGATGAGCAGATTATGCTAGCCTGGCGTCGTTCCCAACGCTTGAGCGGAGGGCGCGATGTGGTATTTCAAGGCCCTTGGCCGGTATGCGGGCTTCTCCGGCAGAGCCGACCGCACCGAGTTCTGGTCCTTCACGGTGCCCAACGCGCTCGCCATCGGCGCGCTCGAAGGCCTTCTTGACCTCAGAACCCATCCCCTGTCGGGGCTCTTCTCTCTTCTCATCCTCATACCGACGGTTGCGGTCGCGGTGCGGCGCCTGCACGATACCGGACGTAGCGGCTGGCACCTCCTGCTGTCCTTCGTGCCGTGCCTGGGCTACCTGGTACTGCTCTTCTTCTGGCTCGAGGCGGGCGACATTGGCGACAACGAATACGGCTGGAGCCCGGCCGTGGCCGAGCGGCCAATCCTGTCCCTCACCGATCACCTTCCATGGGAGCCAGCGTCTCCTGCCGGATCGCAGGTCGATGTCTACGGCAGGAGCCCGGCCGCGGCCAAGCAGCCAACACTGACCCTCACCGGTCGCCTTCCATGGGAGCCACAGTCTCCTCGGGGCTCGTAGGGGACAGGGCCGGTAACGGCGCCAAGCCCGCCGGGAACCAACTCGGACTCCGAGCAGCTGGCATCGGGCAGGCTGCCGGCTCGGTCTACGAAAAGAGTGCAATGCGACACCGGTCGCTGAAACGCCTACAGACCCTGCTCGGCCAGCGATGACCACCGGTCGAACAACCGTAGGGTAGTCAGCGCCGGGCTTTCGCCGTTCGATGTGTAGAGGCCGGTCGCGCTGCTTGCGTAGCGCGGCGCGCGCGCTGCTTCTGTGCCTCCGCTTTGATGATCACCGCGCTCTTCGCGCTCGCATCGAGACGCAGCTTCGCGAGCTTCAACGCGGCCACCATCAACACTTCGATCTCCGCGCGGTCGAAGTCCGCAACCGCGTTGAGCACGACGTGACGCACCATCTTGCCGCGACCTTGCAGCAGCTCGTTCGGATCCGACTTCGACAACAGAGCGCCCTGCGTGAAGTACAGGTTCACCCTGTTCGGGTACAGCGCGATCGAGCACAGCCCATCGTAGCCGCGCTCGGTCGGCGAATACGAGATCACGAGCGCGTTCTGGCTTTCGTACACGTACACGATCTCGAACAGGCCGGGCAGCCGAGCACGCAGCTTCGCGCGCAACGCTTTTCCAAGCTTGACCATCGCCGGCTCGTACTTCGCGAAAAAGCTCGCGAGCTGCGTTTCGGCGTTCGTCATTGGCAGGCTTCTCCCGCGAACATGCCCATACTGTAGTTGCCGAGCGTGACGTTGTCCATGCGGTGACCAGCTGCGCCGGCCGCTGCTGACGCCCTAATACCTGCGCCGCATTACCCGGCTCTACGCCTCCGAGCCTATCGCGATGTTCGGACTCGAATGATGAACGAAGTGCTACCACTTGGCCTGTACGCCACTGACGAGCAGATAGGCCTCGGGCCGATCGATCGACTCAACATGCAGGTCCACGTCGAGCTCAGGCCAGTAGAGGTGGTGAGGTAGCGGCCTCTCCACCTTCGACAACTGCGCAATCGTGGCGTCGGCGAACCATGGGAACTGCCGAAACGAGAGAAAGAGCTCACGCTCGTCGAGCAACAGCCAGAGGCCGTGCACCGACACATTTGTGACCTCAGGAGTCGAAGTGTGCGTGCCAGGCTGCCCTGATTTCATCCTCGTGCTCCGCTACGAGCTGCAGGGCCTCTCGGACAGTGCGCTCGCTCAGAACTTAGTTCCTCGCCAACTCGATGATCGGCTCCAGCCAGAATTTCGCCTCACCGTCGGCTCCAATGGCGTGCACATGAGGCCTTTTCTCCTCTCGCGAAAAGAAGAAGAACCGCAGGCCTCCTGCGCGGAAAATCGTCGGACTCACGGTAGAAGCGTAGCATTCTTGGCCCGCGGAGCCTTGGACCTCCTCTGACCTTGGAACCCGGTAGATCCGCGTTACGTGCGCTTGCCTTCGATGGCGCGCTCGGGAGCCGTCTTCTCGGTGCTGCCCAGGCGCTGCCCAGTCAGCCATCGAGGAGCGCACTGGCGCCGACCATTAGCTGTAAGCTTAGTTTTATGAGTGACTTAGATGGTGCCCAGGGGCGGAATTGAACCGTCGACCCCGTGATTTTCAGTCTTGGTGTTGAAGCGTCGCTTTTTCCCGGATGACCTCTGAAGTCCTTATTCTACAGGCTTTATTGACAACTGCCAACTCCATGATACCCTGTGAATCCTGTTCTACGACAGCCCAGCGACAGCCCAGAGAACCGCCCAACCCATGCGAGCCAAGATCACCAAGCGCCTCCTGGACTCGCTGCCGGCGCCGGCAGCCGGCGAGGTCAAGGTGTGGGATACCGAGCTGCGCGGCTTCGTCGTCCGGGTCCGCGCCAGTGGCCGGCGTTGGTTCGCCGTCGAGTGGATGCGGGAGCGCCGGACTCGCCGGCTCTCCCTTGGAGAGTTCGGGGCGGTCACCGTTGACCAGGCCCGCGACCGGGCCAAGAAGATCCTCGGCCGCGTCGCTCACGGCGAGGACCCGGCCGCCGAGCGCGCGGACGCCCGCTCCGCTCCGACCGTCGCCGACCTGGCGCGGCGCTACCTCGACGAGCACGCCAACCCCAAGAAGAAGGCATCGAGCGTCGAGGGCGACGAGCGCATCCTGAGGCTGTACGTCCTGCCGGCCCTCGGCCGCCGCAAGGTCGCCGCGATCGGGTTGAAGGAAGTCGCCGACTTGCACCACGGCTTGCGAGCCAAGCCCATCCAGGCCAACCGCGTGCTCGCCCTGGTGAGCAAGATGCTCAACCTGGCCGAGACCTGGGGCCTCCGGCCGCTCCACGCCAACCCCTGCCCGCGGATCAGCCGCTTCAAGGAGAGCAAGCGCGAGCGGTTCCTTTCCGGCGCCGAGCTGCGCCGGCTGGGCGAGGCGCTCTCCGCCGTCGAGCGGGACCACTCCGAGGACCCCGGCGCCGTGCTCGCGATCCGGCTGCTGCTGCTCACCGGCGCTCGTCGCGACGAGATCCTCGGCCTGCGGTGGCAGGATGTCGATCTCGAAACCGGCACCCTGAACCTGCCCGACAGCAAGACCGGCAAGAAGTCGATTCCCCTGGGGCCGGCAGCTGTCGAGCTGCTGGCCGTGGCTCCGCGCCTCGAAGGCAGCCCCTATGTGCTTCCCGGCCGCCGCCGGCTGGATGCCCGCTTCGTCGGCATTCAACGCCCCTGGGAGCGCATCCGCGACCGGGCTGGTCTCGGGGATGTCAGGCTGCACGATCTGAGGCATGGATTCGCCTCCGTGGGTGTGGCGGCCAATCTTGGCTTGCCCGTCCTCGGAGCGATCCTCGGTCACCGCCACCCGGCGACAACGGCGCGCTACGCCCACCTCGGCGACGATCCCCGGCGCGCCGCCGCCGCTCTGATCTCCAACCAGATCGCCGCCGATCTCAACGGCCAGCCGGCCGGGGAGGTGATTCCCTTCAAGAAGCCCTGAACACGGCGGGGCGGCACCGTGCCGCCCCATTTTCCCTACAAGCGGCGCCGGCCGAGGATTACAGCCCCGACCGACGCCTAACCCGGCAAGGAGGTACTTCCGATGCCAGGCTCACAGCAGTCTATCTCTCCGCCCTGGAACGAGTCGGATTCGTTCCGGGAAACCACGCTGCAGCTCTTCGATCCCCCGGACCGGGAAGCCGTGCGCCGCCTGGGCCAAGTGCTCTACGACCTGGCCGTCTTCGCCGACCGCGAGGAGGACGACGAGGAGCCTGTCACCCGCACCGAGCTACGGGCCGTCGCCGCCGATCTGCGCTATACGGGCGGCTACCTGCTCCACCAAATCGCCCACTCCGCCGTCGTCTGCTCCCTGGACGAGGCGGACGAGCGGCTTGCCCGGTTCGCCGGCAAGGTGGGCCGCAAGGTCATCGCCCTGGTCGAGGCGATCGAGGAGCGGCTGTCATGACCGGCCGACCGAAGGTAGAGCGCGTGCAGAGCGGTCAGAAGTGCCGGCCGGCCATGAAGAAGCAAAAGCGAAACACCGACGAGGCGCAAACGGTCGGGCTGGCGATCTTGAGGCTCCGCCGGGGCGCCGGCATGACTCTGCGGCAGCTGGCCGCCGCCGCGGCGCCCACCACCGTAGCGAGCTTGAGTCGATACGAGCAGGGCCATTCCCTGCCGCGCGTTGCCATCCTCCAGCGCATCGTGGCCGCCATGGGCAGCACCATGGCGGATCTCTACCGCGCGCAGCACGGCGCGGGCGAGTGCGGAACCAACGTGGAAGACGGCACCCTGCCGCCGGACACCAGGACCGCCCAACCGCCGCCGAGCTCCCATCGAGCGGCAGTCCGGCTCGCGCAGGAGTGCGGCAAGGCAGTCGCGCACTGCTGCCTTGCCTTCATGGAACTACAGGCCGGCGGCCAGTCCTCGGGGCCTGGCGACCCATCTCAGACAAGGAGCGCCTCATGAGAGGCGTTGCGATCGAAGCAACCCGCGTGCAGACCGGAGTCCGCCTCGACAAGCGGCTCGTCAAGGTGCTCAGGGCGCTGGCCGAGTTCTACGACCTGTCGTTGGGCAATCTCCTGGAGAACCTGGTGCTGTCGAACTTCGCCGGCCGCAACCTGTTCTCCGAATCGGCCCTAGTCCTGGTTGGCGAGCTGGCGCACATCTACGGCCTCGATCAACATGAGCAAGACCCTGCCGTCCTCGGCGCTCCCGAAACGGAGGGCGAGTAGCCGTGGGCCTCTTCGACACGGTGATCGTCGAAGTGCTCGCCGCCGACTTCCAGACCAAGCAGCTGGGCGAGGGCATGGTGACCTACCGCCTGGGCGAGGACGGGCGGCTGATGGCCCCGTGCGGCGCCGTGGTGGCCTTCCACGGGCTGCTCCACCTGCTGGGTGACGACGGCGCCGAGTTCATGGCCGTCTTCACCCATGGACGGCTCGAATCGCTGGAGCCGGTCGTGAGGAAGGCTTCCGACAGCTTCCGCTGTCTCGGGCGAGGGTTGCTCTGGACGCGGCATTCGTGGTGACCCCATCGTGAATCGACCGGGCGGCCGTCGAGCTGACTTAGCAAGCCAGCAAGGCGGCCCGCCCGGAGCTTCTTTGCCGCCGGCGTCGCCGAGCGCCGGCCCTGGCAGCACGAAAAAGGCGCGTGCGCAACCGGCAAGATCGGGCGGGTCGCCAACCTTGCCGGCGGCCGGGCCAAGGCCCGCGCTTATCTTCTGCCAGGCGGCAAGATAGGATGGATGTCGGATGGCGCTCAGCTTCGAGTGGGATCGACGGAAGGCCCGCCACAACCTACGCAAGCACCGAGTGTCGTTCGCGGAGGCGGTGACAGCTTTCGCCGACCCTCTCTCGGTCACGATCGCCGATCCCGTTCACTCCGGCGACGAGGAGCGGTATATCCTGGTCGGGGCCGCCAGTAGTCTGCGCCTCTTGGTGGTCGTCCACACGGAGCGAGGTGACCGCATCCGGATCATCAGCGCCCGGACCGCGACCCAGCTGGAACAGGAGCAATATGAGCAACAGGAAGGATGAGCCGGCAAATGAGATGCTCGAGGAGTACGACTTCCGCGGAGGTGTCCGCGGCAAGTACGCGGATCGCTTCTCGGACGACTGCAAGCTGATCGTTCTGGACCCGGACGTGGCGGAGGCCTTCCCCGACGCGCACGCCGTCAACGAGGCGTTGCGCGAACTGATCCAGCATCGGACGCCGGCGGGCCGCAAGGAGTAGGACCCGGCGAGCCTTGCCATGCGCACGCAGAAACGCGCGCTGCCTGTTCCTATCTCCCCTTCGCGCACCCAACGAGATTCCCCGCAGGTTCCGCGACGGGCCGCCGGAGTTTCCTCGCGGCCCGGCGCCTCTGGGTGCGAGCCGAGCGCCGGCCTCGACCGCCACTATAACTGTGCTCCCTCCTGCGAGGCTCTCCTCGATCTGCAGAACCGCACACGCGGCGGGACGGCTACTCCGGCAGACCCGGATCGCTGGTTGAGACACGCCGGCGCTGCGCGAGCCAAGCTTCCAGCTCCACGACCGAGTACAACACCAGCTTTGCCGAGGGCTTGCAAAACGGCGGGCCGTCGCCACGCGCGCGAGCGTGAGCCAGGTACTTTCGCGAGAGCCCGTAAAGCGATTCGACCTGATGGGGCCGCAGGAACCGCGGCTGGGAAAGCAGCGGACGGGGAGGCGTATCCATGGCAGGCAACCTCAAGAGCGAGAACCGTTCGGCAGTTCGAGAGCGGCGACCTGACCGTCAGCCGATCCGACAGCGGGTGACGGTGAAGACGACGGAGCCACGCCACGGTTCCGCTCCGCCTCCGCTCGCCGCGCCGCGAGCTCTGGGCAATGTCGGCCGTGCCCGTAGGCGGCGTCCTGGGTCGCGAAGCGCCGCCCACAACCCCATGGGCAGAGATGAGGCAACAGGGTGGGCGACGGGGTGAGCGTCGGGCTGTCCACCCCCTGCACCGGGTGAGCCAGGATCGCCAGGGGGCTGGCCTCACGGGGTGGCAGCACCGGGTAGGCCAGCCCGTCAACCGCCGAGCGCCGAGCATCCGCCAACATGGCGCCCGAGGCGACCAGGTCCACAGCGAGCACGACACAGATCGCCCAGCCCCAGTGGCGCTGAGCGCCAAGGACGGCCGACAGGGCCTCCCCTCGTAGCGTCGCGACGATGGCCGGCGCGGTCAGCGCGCCCGAGCAGGCCAGGGCGGCCGTCCAGAGCGCGACGAGGACGCCTCGTCCCGAGGGCGCGACCGCGATCGCATGGGCCAGGTAGGCCGTGCCGCCGGTCAGCACAATGGCGGTGGCGATCGAGGCGACCGCCAGCAGATCGATGCGCCAAGCGGTCGGGACGACCACCCCGTCGGCGGCGAGAAAGGCCAGCGCCAGCCGCGGTGCGCTCACCGTCACCGCGGCGACCGCGAACAGGGCACCGGGGCGTGCTCCGGCCCGACGGTTGGGCGCTCCAGGATGGGTCGTCGGGCAACCTTCGTCGCCCGGAGAGCCTGCTCGTTCGGCTCGTCGGCGGTTGGTTTCGTTCCCAGGTGTCGTCATCGTGTTCCGATGCCCCCTTGCGCCATGGCTCCTCGGCCAGCCACGATCGGATAGCGCACGTGCGCAGCCGCATGGGTAGCGTAGCGCCAATATAAAATTTCGCAAGGTTTGTGTTTATGATAACTGCGCCAACGCCATAAACACCAGCAACGGAAGTCTTTTGATCGATCGCCTTTTCCATTAGGCTCGTCCGGCGACGAGCGGGAAAGGGAATCGTGGCGAGAATCAAGCTCCTCGGCGTCCGCTTCTCCGCTGGCGAGTTCGTCCGCATCTCGGCCTCGGCTGATGCTCTCGGGATGACTCCCACGGCCTGGGTTCGCCATCAGGCACTTTGCGTTCTCAACGGTAAGCCAGAACCGGCTGCGCGATTTCAAGCGCCTCCCACCACGGACCCGCCGGCGAAGCTCACTCGGACCGCCGGCACTCGCTTCACCGCAGAGCAGTTTGTGGCGCTCGCCTTTCACGCCAACGCCTGTGGCCTGACGGTAACGGCCTTCATTCGCAAGGTGATCCTCGGCGTCAAGCCCGTGGCTCGTATTCCCGCCACTCGAGCGGCCATCGTCGCGGTCAACAGGGTCGGCAACAACCTCAACCAGCTCGTCAGACTCGCGAACAGCGGTGTCGTCTTGGCACCCGAACTGGTGAGCGTACTCCATGAAGTCCACGCTGAGTTTCGGACCTTGCAGCTGAGGCTCTTGAGAGCCGATGGCGGCGATGACCGGAAGCCAGCAGCCTCACCGATCTTGAAGCCGTAAGGCCCTCGAAGAGCCATCAACCCGGTCTCGCCACCTCCGACCGCCTGCCGAATATTCGGCAGGCTCTGGGGGGTCTTGGCGGAGCTGCGGACGCTCCGCT
>DATGHG010000460.1:0-16036 GCA_035308185.1 Thermoanaerobaculia bacterium
GTCGCCTGTCGCGGCACTCCCGGCAGGGCGGCCGCGGCTCCGGTTGTCGCCTGTCGCGGCACTCCCGGCAGGGCGGCCGCGGCTCCGGTTGTCGCCTGTCGCGGCACTCCCGGCAGGGCGCAAGCCGCCAGGGGGCCGGAGGGCCGGCGAATAATGCGAAATTCTGACATGGGCACTAGCAGGCCGGTTCGATAGTAGGCCGGTTCGATTTGGCCCCTTGCCAAGCACTCTCCCTTGTGGGAATCCTCCCAGTTCGCCGAGCGCGACGAGCGCTCACCCAAAGGAGCTTCGATGAAGAAGATCGCCAAGGCGCTCAAGCTCAACCGCGACACCCTGCGACTGATGGACGGACGCCAACTGACCATGGCTGAGGGAGGTGGGACGAAGAACACTCTCACCGTTTGCGACGGCTTCGCGAACTCCGGCTGCCCGTACAGCTGCTATTGCTGATCCGCCCTGCCTGAAACCGTCCGGCGGTGCCCAGGCGGTTCGAGCCTCGCCCTTGACGAGCCTCGCGCACTCGCCCCCCGGATATCCGGAGCCGCCCGCCTTCGGAGCCTCAGGTCTTCTCGGCCTTCAACTGCTTGAGGATCTGTTCGAGTGCCCTGACCAGATCGGTCTTGTCGACCTCGCTCTGCCGGAAGGTCAGGGATAGCGAGTACGTCTTGTCGGGAGCCTTGAAGCGGAACACGTAGGGCCGTCGCCGAGCTCCCTTGGTGCCCTCTCCTTTGCGGAGGCGCCGCCGGAGATCGTCGCGGTTGAGGCCGAGGCGCGCCACCTCCTCGAGGAGCCGAATCATCTCCTGCTCGCTGCCGGCCTTGAGGACCTCCAGCAAGAGAGATTTGGAAGAAATGCCGAGGGCCTGCACGGTGTCCCGGACCCGCGGGGACATCTGCAGCAGCGACAAACCTTCGGTGATCACGGTGCGTGACTTCCCCACCGCCTCGGCAATTTCCTCGTGCGTGTAGCTGTGACGCTCGGCAAGCTGGCGGAAACCCTCTGCCTCTTCGAAGGGCGTCAGGTCCTTGCGCTGCAAGTTCTCGATCAGCGCGATCTCGAGCGCCTCTTCCTCCGAGACGTCCATCTCGATCGCCGGCACCTCGTAGAGGCCAGCCTCCTGAGCTGCCCGGAAGCGCCTCTCGCCCGAGATGATGCGGTAGACCGGCCCGCTGCCGCCCGTGATCTGCCGGGGCCGCAACAGGATCGGCTCGAGCACCCCCTTCGAGCGAATCGACGACACCAGATCCTCGAGATCGCCGAGCGAGCTCCGGGGCTGATTCGGATCCGGCTCGATGGCCGAGAGTGGCACCATCTTCCCCACCGCCACCTCGTTGCGAGCGGCCAGCTCCTCCACGAAATGCGTGTCGTGGCGCATCTTGACCTGCGTAGGAAGGCCGCGCTTGCGGCTGGCAGAGAGCTCCGGCAGGGTTGGGCTCGCCGGCCGAGAGGGATCAGACACGGCTCAGGACCTCCTCCGAAAGCCGGTAATACTCGAACGCTCCCGTCGACCTGGGAGCAAACGAGAAGATCGACTCTCGGTACGCCGGGCTCTCTTCCAGGCGGACGCTCTTGGTGATGATGGTGTTGAAGACCTTGACGCCGAAGACGCTCTGGATCTGTTCGAGGATGTCCTTTGCGAGCAGCGTCCGCTTGTCGTACATGGTGATCAGCGCGCCCAGGATCTGCAACTGTGGATTGGCCCGGAGCTTGATCTTGTCGATGGTTTCGAGCAGGTCGTCGGTGCCTTCGAGGGCGAAGTAGCTGGCCTGAATCGGGATCAGGACGTGCGTTGCCGCAACCAGGGCGTTGACGGTGATGATGCCGAGGGTCGGCGGAGTATCGATGATCACGTAGTCGTAGGACTCCTGCACCTTCAGCAGCTCGTCCTTGAGACGATAGTGGCTGTCCAACTCGCCGATCAGCTTCGCCTCGATCTTGGCCAGAGCGATGGTCGAAGGCGCCACCGCCAGGTTCGGGATCTTTTCAGCCGGCACGATAATGGCTGGCATATGGACGTCGTCCATGGTCAGCGCGTCATAGATCGTGACCTTGAGCTGGCGTATGTCCAGGAAGGACATGGAGCTGTTCGCCTGAGGATCGAGGTCGACGAGCAGCGTCTTCATACCCTTGCTCGCCAGGCCGGCTGCCAGGTTGATCGCGGTCGTGGTCTTGCCTACCCCACCCTTCTGATTTGCGATCGCGATGATCATCGAGGAGTTCCAGTCTAAGAGATAGCCGAGACGAGGGTCAAGGGTGCGTGAACCGGACAGGCGCCCGATGTCGGCGCGCCGACAATCGATCTAACTATCGAAAAACAGGTGGTTTATGGGTTAGAACCGCGAGTCGTGCGTCAGGCGTTGCTCTGCCGGCCGGAGCTGCTACATCGTGTACTTGCCGAGCTCCTCCGGGCTGATCTCTTCAAGCCATTTCTTGAGCTTCTCCTGGTCGGTCGCCTTCGTGGCCAGATCCACGGCCTGTGCCTGGTCGAGCACCGCTTGCAGCACGAAGATCGGCGCCTCCGTGCGCAGGGCGAGCGCGATGGCGTCGCTGGGACGCGCGTCGACCACGAGCTCCTTGCCCGCCTGATCGAGATGGAGGGCGGCGAAGAAGGTGTTCTCCTTGAGGTCGGAGATGACGACCTTGATCACCTTCCCTCCCAGCTGATCGACCAGGGCGCGGAGAAGGTCATGGGTCATGGGGCGCGGCGGCTCGATACCTTCGATGCGCGAGGCAATGGCCTGTGCTTCGGAGATGCCAATCCAGATGGGCAAGAAGAGCTGGTTCTCGACGTCGCGGAGGATGACGATGGGAACGTTGGACGAAGGGTCCAGCATCAGGCCCTTGATCTCGACGCGAAGCTCGGCCGAGGAGTCAGTCATGGAGCTATTGTGGGACTGCCCCGGCAACAGGTCAAGACAAACCTGCGCCATCGCGCAGGCGGTCCGGAAGCTGCCCGCAGCGGTGGGTGGGCGCTCGGCGAGGCGACGCCCTCAGGCGACGCGCTGGGCGAGGAGGCTGTGCGCCAGGGCGGATTCGATGCGCACGCTGGTGAGCTGCCCCAGCGGAACGGGTTCCGGGTCCGCCGGGAAGTGGACGATGCGATGGCAGGCGGTCCTGCCGGTCTGAGTCCCGGGCTGCTTGCCCCAGCCGGTGACCAGCACCTCGTGCCGCTGGCCGATCATCTCGCGGTTGAGCTCGCGCCCGATCCCGTCCTGCAGCGCGAACAGGCGCTGCAGGCGCTCGGCGGCAACCTCGCGGTCCACCTCGCCATCCAGGCGGGGCGCCGCCGTACCGGGACGCGGCGAGTAGAGGAAGGCGTAGACCGTGGTGAACCGCACCTCGGTCACCAGCTCGAGGGTGGCCTGGAGGTCCTCTTCGGTCTCGCCCGGGAACCCGACGATCAGATCGGTGGATATGGCCAGGCCCGGCCGGGCCCGCCGCAGCTGCGCCACCAGGTCAAGGTACTCGGCCCGCGTGTAGCCCCTCCCCATCCGCCGCAGCACGCGGTCCGAGCCCGATTGCACAGGGAGATGCAGATACGGGCAGATGTTCGGGTGCTTGCCGACCTGCTCCACCATCCGCGGCGTGAAGTCGCGGGGATAGGAGGTCACGAATCGCAGCCGGCGCAAGCCAGCCAGCCCGGCCACCCGCTCGAGCAGGTGGGAGAAGTCCAGGGCCGCCGGCGCGTCGCGGCCAGGCGCCGCCGCCGGCTCGCGCCAGTGGTTGACCGTCTGCCCGAGCAGCTCGATCTCCACGAACCCATAGGCGAGGAGATGCTCGACCTCCGAGACGATCTCCGCCAGCGGCCGGCTGCGCTCCGGCCCCCGTGTCTGCGGCACGATACAGAAGGTGCACCGCTTGTTGCAGCCCTCCACGATCGTCACCATGCCCTTGTGCTCGCCGTGCCTGGCCACCGCGTCGATGTCGTAGGGGCGGTGCTCGGGAAAGCCGGTGCGCGCCTCCCGGTGGCCGGCCCGCGCCGCCGCCACCACCTCCTGCAGCTCGCCGACCCGCGCCGGCCCAAGCACGAAGTCGAGGTCGGGCACTCGCGCCAGCGCCCGCTCGCCTTCCTGCTGGGCGACGCAGCCGCACAGCCCGATGAGCAGCTGGTGCCGGTCCTTCTTGAGCAGCCGGTACTCGCCCAACCGCGAGTAGACCTTTTGTTCTGCTTTGTCGCGAACGCTGCATGAATTGAGCAGGATGACGTCGGCCTCCGCCGGATCGCGAGTGGGCAGCACGCCCTGCTGCATCAGCAGGCCAGCCATCCTCTGGCTGTCCAGCTCGTTCATCTGGCAGCCCCAGGTCTCGATGAAGGCGCGACGCGCGCGCGCACCGCCGCCGCTCATCGGCCGTTGTCTTTGTAGATCGGGGCCTCGATCGGCTGGGTGGGGTCCACCGGCTTCTCTTCCTTCGGCTCCTGGTCGATGCCCTCGCGCAGCCAGCCCGGCAACGCGCCGGCGACCCGCCCTTCCTCAAGGAAGTCCACCAGCTGCTTCTTGGCATCCTGGACCGTCTTGCGGCTCTCCCGCAGCTCGTCGAGGGCCCGGTCCCATGCCGGCTTGATCTGACCGTCCCGCACGTAGGGATCGTCCTGCGCGTAGAAGCGACGCCGCCATTCCGAGACATCCTGCTCGAGCTCCTTGATGCGGTCGGCCGCCTTGCGCCAGCGCTGGCGGATCTCGAGCGCCCGGCCGCGCCAGTAGGCCTCGCCGTGCTCGCCGCCGACCGCCGCGGCGGTGCCGGCCGGGGCCGCGGGCGCCGTCTCCTTCTTGGGCGCGGCGACGGTGAGTTGCCCGCCCTTGGCATAGCGGTGCAGGGTCTTGTTATTGATGACGATGCGTGTCGGCGTCGACTCCGACTTACGCTCGCGTTCCGCCTTGGCCGCTTGCGCCAAGGTGAGCTGAGTGTCGGGATCGTAGTCGGGCGTATCGACCACGATCACCGATGGATTGGCGGGCGCCGGACTCGCGGCACTCGCAGGGGTACCAGGCGCGGGAATCGGAACTACCGCCGCGGCGCCCGCCGGTGGCGGTACCGGCACCGCCGGCACCGTCGGCGCCACGGCGGCCGCCTTGGCCGCCGAACCTGCCGCCGCGGGGATCGGGCCGGGTGCCGTGCCGCCGCCCCCCGCCGCCGGAGCGCCGGCGGCGGCCTGGAGGGGTGGGACGGGCAGGGGCGTCAGGGGGACAACTTTGGGGCTCGTCGCCGGCGCGGTGGAGCTCGCCCCGGCCGTCGAGGCTGAAGCTGCCGTTGCCGCGGGCACCGCAGGCACGGCAGGAGATGATGTCGGGGAGGCGGACTTGGGCTCGGCTTCGCTGCTATGCGGTGGCGTCGCGCCGGCGGCGCCGGCGGCGCCGGCGGGATTCTGGGGCGCCACACCGCTTGCCGGTGCCGACTCCTGGCTGGTGGCGGTCCGGCGGGTGACCGGCGAGGGCGCCTGGGAGCAGGAGGTCGCGGCGCCGGCAGTCGCCGCGAGCGCCAAGCCGGCAGCCAGCGGCGCGACGCTACCTCGAAAGCCATGTCTCATCGCCAGATCAGGATAACCTAAACGGCGCCTCGAGGCACCATCGCTGCTCCCGCCCGCCCGCGGCTGGTTCTCCTGGCTGGAGAACGATGGCACGACGCAGATCCTGCTGCTCCCGGGCGGCAGCCCTGCTATCGAAGACGGCGGCAACCGGCGATCCCCGCCCTGTTACCCTGGTGGCGCCCCTGTCTCGGCCGTCGCACCCGCCCGCCGGCCGCCCGCCGGCGCGCTCGCCGCAGCCGGCGCCGCCTGCCGGCGTCGTCGCTACAGCAACTAACAGGATAGTCTGTAGATCTAAATCACGCTCGATGGCGCCATCGCCGCCGCGAAGAAGCTCTCGACGTGCTGCTGCACCTCGCCGGCGGTGCTGAAGCTCATGCAGCGCTCGGCCAGCTCGGCCAGCTCGGTCGCGGCCATCCGCCGCAGCCAGGTCTTGATCTCCGGGATACGCCGCGGGCTCATCGACAGACGCCGCAGCCCCATGCCGATGAGCAGCAGGGCGTGGCGGGTGTCGCCGCCCATCTCGCCGCACAGCCCGACGTCGATGCCGGCGGCACGCGCGCTGTCGATCACGTGGCGCAGCATGCGCAGGATCGCCGGATGCAGCGGCTGGTAGAGGCTCGCCACGTGCTCGTTGTTGCGATCCACCGCCAGCGAGTACTGGATGAGGTCGTTGATGCCGATCGAGAAGAAGGCCGCCTCACGCGCCAGCAGGTCGGCCATGACCGCCGCCGCCGGCACCTCGATCATCACCCCGAGCCGCATCTCGCGCCGGAACGGCACGCCCTCGCGTTCGAGCTCCCGCGCCATCTCGTCGGCGAAGGCACGAAAGCTGCGCAGCTCGTCGAGCGTGCTCACCAGCGGCAGCATGACCCAGAGGTCCCCGAACTGGCCGGCGCGCAGCAGGGCCCGGATCTGGACGCGGAAGATGTCCCGCCGAGCCAGCGTCAGCCGGATGCCGCGCAGGCCGAGGACCGGGTTCTCCTCGTGCGTCTCCATCACCTCGCGCGCCAGCTTGCGGCCGCCCAGGTCGTAGGTGCGGATCACCGCCGGATGCGGCGCCGCCGCCTCGATGAGCCGGCGATAGATCTCGACGTGCTCGTCCTCGGTCGGCAGCTGCGGGCTCTTCTCGATGTACAGGAACTCGCTGCGGTAGAGCCCGATGCCCGTGGCGCCGAAGCAGCTGGCCTCCTCCACCTCTTCCGGCAGGTCGATGTTGGCCATCAGCGACACCGCCACGCCGTCGCGGGTCACCGCCGGGAGCTCCCGCGTCATCATCAGATCGCGGTCGCGGCACTGCAGATCGAAGCGCCGCAGGCGGTAGCGGGCGATCGTCTCGGAGGTTGGGTACAGGGTCACCGTGCCCTCCTCCCCGTCGATGATCAGCGGCACGTCGTCGGCCAGGTGCTTGGTCAGGCCGGTGAGCCCCGCCACCGCCGGCAGGTTGAGCGAGCGCGCGATGATCGTGGTGTGCGAGGTGCGTCCCCCCGACTCGATGGCGAAGCCGACCACATGCCGGCGGCCCAGCCGGATGGCGTCGGAGGGCGTCAGGTCGTCGGCGACGATGACGGTGTCCGCCGCCAGGTCGGCGGTCTCGCGCTGGGAGGTGCCCTGCAGGGAGCGCAGCAGGTGCCTCGCGACGTCGGTCAGGTCGGCGCCCCGCTCCCGGAGATAGGCGTTGTCCATCTGGGCAAAGCGCTGGTCCAGCTCCTCGGCCGTCTTGTGCACCGCCCACTCGGCGTTGACCTTCTGGGTGCGGATGCGCTCTTCCACCGGGCCCACGAACTTGGCGTCGGAGAGCAGCAGCAGGTGAGCGTCGAAGATGCCGGCGAGATCGCCGCCGAGCTCGTCCCCCACCTCGGCGCGGGTGACCTGGAGCTGTCTGCGGGCGTGCTCCACCGCCTCCCTGAGGCGCGCCAGCTCCGGGGTCACCTGGTCCTCCGTCAGCGGCTGGCGGAAGACGTCCTGCATCCGGGTCTCGACGACCACCGCGCGGCCGATGGCCACGCCCGCGGAAACCCCCATGCCACGGAGGACCTGCATCTCCGGTTTCTTGGAGGACTCCGCCAGCTCGTCCATCAGCTCTCCTCTTCGAAGCGGTTGGCGATCAGGCCCGAGATCGCCTGCATGCAGTCGGCCTCGTCCGCACCCTCGCAGCGGATGGTCAGCTGCGTGCCCTGGCTCGCGGCCAGCAGCAGCACGCCCAGGATGCTCTTCGCATCCACCTCTTCGCCATCCTTGGTCATCGTCACCTGACTCTGGAACCGGCCCGCCGTGTTCACCAGCTTGGCCGCGGCGCGCGCGTGCAGGCCGAGCCGGTTGACGATCTCCGCCTCGCGCTCAATCATGCGCGGCAGTCTCCGCCAGGACGGAGACACTTTCGCATTTCTTTCCTTCGAGCAGGTCGCTGGCCAGGCACACGCTCTTCTGGGTCTTGGCCTGGAGCCAGCGCGCCAGCTCCTTGAGGTTGCCCTCGTTGCGCGGCAGACAGGCGAGCCGCATCACCATCGGCAGGTTCACGCCGGAAAGGATCTCCACCCTGCCCTCGGCCAGGAACGAGCTCGCGACGTTGCACGGCGTGCTGCCGAACATGTCGGTCAGGATGAGCACCCCCTGGCCCTGATCGAGGCGCTCGACGGCGGCTCTGACGTCGCCCTTGAGCTGCTCGATCGGCTCGTTCCAGTCCAGGCCCAGCGCTTCGAACTCCGGCAGCGGCCCGGCGATCTTCTGCGCCGCGGCCAGCAGCTCACGGGCCGCCCCTCCATGAGTAAGAATCAAGGCACCAATCATTTAGTTCCATTGGACCTCGCGGTCCCCTCCTCCCGATAAAGCAGTTTCAAGCTCATGAACATTCCCCAACGTACCCGGAAGTGGACGGTCGCGCCCGGGTCTCCTCCCCTACCGCGCCCCTAGCGTGCCGCCCCTGCGTGTCGCATTATCGAGCAATATCGCGGTGGCTCAGCCTTGCCTGCCAGCCGCAGGCGTCGAGCCGCTGCTTGAGCAGCTCGCAGACCGCCACCGAGCGGTGCCTCCCGCCGGTGCAGCCCACCGCCACCGACAGATAGCTGCGATTCTCGCGCCGGTAGCGGGGCAGCAGGAAGGCCAGGAGGTCGGCCAGCCGGTCGATCAGCTCCTCGAAGTCCGGCTGCTGACCGAGGTACTCGAGCACCGGCGCGTCCTGACCGGTCTGCTCCCGCAGCCCTTCGACGAAATACGGGTTGGCCAGGAAGCGCACGTCGAAGAGCAGGTCGGTGCCGTAGGGAATGCCATGCTTGAAGCCGAAGCTCTCCAACGAGACCACCATCTCGGGCTCCTCGCCGGCGGCGGCAAAGGCCCGGTAGACCTGGGTGCGCGTCTCGTGGATCGACCACTGGCTGGTATCGAAGACGAGATCGGCCCGCGGCCGCAAACCGGCCAGCAGCTCGCGCTCGCGCCGGATGCCGGCGATGGCCGGCTGATCCGGGGCCAGCGGATGCGGGCGCCGCGTCTCCGAGAACCGCCGCACCAGCACCTCGTCGCTCGCTTCGAGGAACAGCACCGTCGGCCGCGGCTGGTGGTGACACCGGCTCGGCTGGCCGGTCTGGTCCGGCTGGTTCCCATTGCTCGCCTGGCCGCGATCCATGCGGTCGATCTCGGCGATCAAATCGGGAAACTCCTCGGCGAAGCCGGGCGCCCGCAGATCGGCGACCACCGCGATCCGCTCGTGGCCGAACACCAGCTCCCCCGGCCGCTGCAGGAACTGCCGCAGCAGCGGCAGCGGCAGGTTGTCGACCGTGTAGTAGCCGAGGTCCTCGAAGCTCTTGGCGACGACGCTCTTGCCCGAGCCCGACAGGCCGGTGATCAGCACCAGGCGCGGGCGCTCCGGCGTGAGGCCGGCGGTGGCCTCCGGCTCCCGGCCGGCGGGCTTCACCGCCTCAGCGGGCGGGAAGTTTCCGGTTGCGCTCAAGCTCCGCCTCGAGTTTGCGCGCGAACTCGCGCGCCGAATGGTGCCCCTGCAGCTTGAGCACGTGGTTGCGCGCCGCGATCTCGACCAGGATGCCGACGTTGCGGCCCATGGCGACCGGCATCCGGATGTAAGGGCAGGGGACGTCGAGGATGTGGAACACGGTTTCGTCCAGGCCCAGGCGGTCGTACGCCTGGCCGGTCTGCCAGTGCTCGAGCTCGATGACCAGATCGATGGTCTTGCGTTCCCGCACGGCGGCGAGCCCGAACAGGTCCTGCACGTTGATGATACCGATGCCGCGCAGCTCCATGTGCAGGCGCAGCGGCCCTTCGCTGAAACCGACCAGCTCGCCGCTGGGATAGCGCTTGACGTAGACGCGGTCGTCGGCGACCAGGCTGTGGCCGCGGCTGATCAGGTCGAGCGCCGACTCGCTCTTGCCGACGCCGCTGTGGCCGATCAGCATCACGCCCAGGCCGTAGATGTCGAGCAGCACGCCGTGCAGGCAGGTGGACGGCACCAGGTGATCTTCCAGGAAGTAGCTGATCGCCTTGATGACGGTCGACGACAGCGCCGTCGACGACAGCACCGGCAGCTCGGATTTCTGGCAGCTTTCGAGGAATCCCGGCAGCGGCGGCAGTCCCTTGGTGATCACGAACACCGGCACCGGCAGGCTGGCGATGACGTCGAAGCGGCGTAGCCGTTCGGCCTCGTCGAGCGTCAGCATGTACTCGGTCTCGCTCTCGCCGACGATCTGGACCCTGCCCGGCTTGATGTAGGCGAAATACCCGGCGAAC
This sequence comes from Thermoanaerobaculia bacterium, assembly GCA_035308185.1. Classification (GTDB taxonomy): domain Bacteria; phylum Acidobacteriota; class Thermoanaerobaculia; order Multivoradales; family UBA5704; genus JASLEW01. Next base: position 10,262 of record DATGHG010000460.1, read on the forward strand.
GCCAGGCCGGGCTTCTGCACCCGGGGATGGGTGATGGGGTTGTCCAGGTGCGACTCGCCCGACAGCACGCGCAGGTTGAGGCTCGCGAGCTCCTCGCCCAGCAGCTCGCGCACCTTGACCGGCGACGGTTGGATGGCGGGCGGCGGGTTCTGCATCAGATGCTCTCTTTCAGGAACTCATAGATGTCGCCGCGGTCCGCGAGGCCCAGCAGGGTCGCAACATGGCCGTCGGAGCGCACCCAGCGCGAGATGCGGGCCAGCGTCTGCAGGTGCTCGGCGGGACTGTCGTCGGGCGACAGCACGAGGAAGAACAGCGCCACCGGCTTGCCGTCCGGGGCGTCGAAATCGATCGGCGGCCGGGCGATGCCGACGGCCAGGCCCCCTTCCGCCAATCCCCTGAGCTTGCAGTGCGGGATCGCCACGCCGCCGCCGATACCGGTCGAACCGAGCTGTTCGCGCTCGAGCAACGCGCGGTAGAGCAGGCCGGCGTCCTTGAACATGCCGGTCGCCGCCACGCGCTCGGCGAGCTCCCGCAGCACTCCCCGGCAGTCGGTCGCCGGCAGGTCGGAGAAGATGAGCTCCGGCCGAGCGAGGGATCCGGCGACGGGCACGCGGTCAGGGCTCGGGGGCGATCAGCCCGTAGTTCTGGTCGCGGCGCTTGAACAGCACGTTGAGGCGGTCGCTCTGCGCGTCGCGGAACACCACGAAGCCGTGCTCGGCGGTCTCGAGCTCGATCGCCGCCTCCTCGATGGTCATCGGCTTGATCTCCACGTGCGTGGACTCGACGATGCGCGGCGTCGCGCCGCCGCCGACCGAGGCGCCCTCGAGCACCTCCATCGGCCAGCGATGGCCGTTGGTGCGATCGGCGCGCCGGCGCTTGTCGACCAGTTTCTTGCGCGAGCGCCTGACCTGCTTCTCGGCCTTGTCCATCGCCAGGTTGACGGCGTCGAGCAGGCTGGTGTCGTGCTCCTCGGCGGCCTGGGCCACGCCCAGCCGGTGGGCGATGTGGATCTCGGCGATGTGGCGGTGTTTCTCGATGTCGAGGATCACCTTGACCTCGACCGGCTCCTCGACGAATTTCATCACCTTCCCCAGCTTCGCCTCGATGAAGCCGCGCAGCCGGTCGTCGAGGTGCACGTTGCGGCAGGTGTAGTCGATCTGCATGGTGGTTCCTCCCTGCCCGCTCAGAAGATCTGCTTGCGGTCGGTGGACGAGGGGATGTTGAGCTCGTCGCGGTACTTGGCCACCGTGCGGCGGGCGATCTGGATCCCCTCGCGGTTCAGGATGCGCATCAGCTCGCTGTCCGAGAGCGGCCGCTTCGGGTCCTCGGCCTGGATCATCTGCTCGATCTTGCGCTTCACCGTCAGCGACGAGATGTTCTCGCCGTACTCGCGGTCGATGCCGCTGTGGAAGAAGAACTTCATCGGGAAGAGGCCGCGCTGGGTGTGGATGTACTTGTTGGAGACCACGCGGCTCACCGTCGACTCGTGCATGCCGATGTCCTCGGCGACGTCGCGCAGCACCATCGGCCGCAGGTGATCGATGCCCTTGTCGAGGAAGTCGCGCTGCTGGCGGACGATCGAGGAGGCGACCTTGTAGATGGTGCGCTGACGCTGATCGAGGCTCTTGATCAGCCACACCGCGGACCGAATCTTGTCCTTGATGAACTGCTGCGCTTCGGACTGGCCGCCCTGGCTGCGCATCGATTGCAGCATTCGCCGGTAGGAGCGGCTGACCCGCAGGCGCGGCAGGCCGTCGTCGTTGAGCTGGATGACGTACTCCTCGCCGACGCGGCGGACGAAGACGTCGGGCTCGATGTAGTGCGGGCGCTCGGTCGAGAACTTGCGCCCGGGGTTGGTCTCGAGGGTGCGGATCAGCTCGATGCCTTCCTCGAGGGTCGCCAGCTCGACGCCGAGGCGCTTCGCCACGGCCGGGAACTGGCGGCGCAGGAAGAGGTCCCAGGCCTCGGTCAGCACTCGCCGCGCCAACGCGTCGGCCGGCACCTCGCGCACGTCCATCTGGCGCAGCAGGCTCTCGCGGAGATTGTTGCAGGCGATCCCCGGCGGATCGAAGCAGCGCACCAGCTCGAGCGCCGCCTCGACCTCGGCCAGCGTGTAAGGCGGGTCGGCCACCTGGTCGCCCATCGCCCGGATCTCCTCCGGGGTGGCCACCAGGAAACCGTCCGGGTCGAGGTTGCCGATGATCAGCTCGGCGATCTCGCGCTGGCGCGGCTCGACGTCGGCCATGGCCATGTGCAGCTGCCAGAGCAGGTGGTCGTAGAGGTCGGGCTCGCGGGTGAGGCTGTTCTCGATCGGCGGCTCGTCGCGCTCCTCCGCCATCGAGGAGTAGCCGGAGCTCTCCCAGTAATCGCCGAAGTAGGCGTCGAGGTCGATGTTCTCCATCGACTCGCCGTGATTGAGCTCCTCGCTGCCGTTGGTGGCGACTGCCTCCTGGCGCTCCTCGCGAGGGGGCTCGACCTCCTCCTCCGCCGGGTCGGGGTTGTCGGCCGCCTCGGCCGCCTCCTCGAGCACCGGGTTCTCGACCAGCTCCTGGGTGAGCAGAGTGTCGAGCTCCATGCGGGTCATCTGCAGCAGCTTGATCGCCTGCTGCAGCGACGGCGTCATCACCAGCCGCTGCGCCAGCTTGAGGGAGAGTTTTTGCTCTAATGCCATGCCAGGGAGGGGACCTTACAGAGTGAAGTCTTCGCCAAGGTAGACCTTGCGTACCTGCGGGTCGGTCGAAAGCTCGAGCGGAGTGCCAGCGCGCAGGATCTCGCCATTGTTGATGATATAGGCACGGTCGGTTATTTTCAATGTTTCCCGCACGTTATGGTCGGTGATCAGGATCCCGATGCCCATCGACTTGAGGTGCCTGATGATTCCCTGGATGTCCAGGACGGCAATCGGATCGATGCCCGCGAAGGGCTCGTCGAGAAGGATATACCACGGGCTGATCACCAGCGCGCGGGCGATCTCGACCCGGCGGCGCTCGCCGCCCGACAGCGAGTAGGCGCGGTTGCGCCGCACCTTGGTCAGGCCGAAGTCGTTGACCAGCTGGTCGATGCGGCGCTCCTGCTCGGCGTGGGCGAGGTCCAGGGTCTCGAAGATGGCCCGCAGATTGTCCTCGACCGACATGCGGCGGAAGATGGACGGTTCCTGCGGCAGGTAGCTGATGCCGCGCTGGGCGCGCACGTACATCGGCAGGTCGGTGATGTCGTCCTCGCCGAGGAAGACGGTGCCGGCGTCGGGGGTGGTCAGGCCCACCACCATGTAGAAGGTCGTGGTCTTGCCGGCGCCGTTCGGCCCGAGCAGGCCGACGATCTCGCCCGGACCGACCTCGATCGACATCTTGTTGACCACGGCCCGGCCGCGGTAGACCTTGCGCAGCCCCTCGGTGTAGAGCCGCTGCGGCTCCTCGGTCATCTCTCCCCTCCGCGCCGCGGCCAGCCGCCGGCCGGCTGCGGACGGGCAGGCAGGGTCGCGAGCTCCGGCGCCGCCGCGGTTGCCGGCGAGCCGGGCACCGCCGGCAGCGGCGCCGCCGGCGCCGTCGGCGGCACGGCCGTGCTGGCCGCGGCAGGGGTCGCCGGGGTCGGCGAGGTCCCGGGCGAGGCGGTGGCGGCGGGCGCCGGCGGCTTGACCTCGTCCTTGCCGAGCACCTCGACCTTGCCGCCGTCGAGCGCGTAGCGCAGCCGCTTGCCGTGCACCAGGCTGCCGTCGCGGTCATGCATCACCACGGGTTCGCCGAAGACGTCGATCTTGCGCGTGTCCAGGCGGTAGACGCCGGTGTCGCCGTCGATCTTGCGCCCGGCGGCGGGGTCGTCGAGATGGGTGCCGCCGGTGCAGGTCATCTGCTTTGCCTTGTGGTCCTGGTCGAGGTTCACGTCCAGCTGCCGGCAGGTCAGGGTCTTGCCGTCCTGGTCGACGTGGACGTTGCCGGTGTAGGTCAGCAGGCCGGTGCCGTCACGGTAGAGCAGGGTCGCGGCCAGCACGGTGATCGGTCCGCCGCCGCCCGTGTGGGCGGCGGGCGACGCCGAGCCGGCCGCCGGCGCCGCGGCCTTGGCCGATTTCTCCGCCGCCGCGGGTGCCTCGGCGGCCTTGGCCTTCGCCGGTGTCTCGGCCGGACGGCCGCCGCCGGCGGCCTGCCTGGCGCTCTGCTTTTCCTCCTGGCTGGAGACCCAGACGCTCTTGACGCCGCCGATGGCGGTCAGCTGGTCGCCCTGCGCCAGCCGCTCGCCCTGCACCTCCGGAGCCAGCAGCAGGTTGTCGCCGCGCCAGGCGCGCACGTCGCCGCGGAAGATGAAAGACGCCTGGGGGCGTTGCCAGTACGCCTCCGCCGACTGCACCATGACCGGCCCCTTCCCCTCCCCCAGCACGCTGCCGGTGAGATTGGCGTCGTTTGCCTGCTGGATCTGTCCGCGCACGCCGTCGACGGCGTGCACCAGCTGGTCGGCTGAAGTGTAGATGACGTGCGGCGCCACCATCTCGCCGCGGGTGCTGACGATGTGCACCGGCTTGCCGAAGAAGTCGCCACGCCCGGCGTCCATGTCCAGGGCGGCGCGGTCCCCGGCGGCGTTCACCTCGCCGTCGCTGTAGGTCACCTGGTCGACCATGGTGACGGTGGCGATCTGGCCGTCGGTCCGGAAGGTCGCATCCGCGTGCTGTCCGCGGGCGTGGCGGACAGTCGCCTCCGGCTCCGGCTTGGCGGCCGCCTGCTTGCCGCCGGCGGGCTGCTTGCCGCCGGCCGCCTGCTTACCGCCGGCGGGCTGCTTGCCGCCGCCGGCGGGCGCCGCCGCCGCCCTGGCGTTGCCCGGTGGCGGTGACGGCGCCGCCGGATGCGGTGGATGGGGCGCCGGCTGGGCGCGGCCTGTCGCCGCCGGTTTGGCGGCCGGAGTCGTGGCGCCGGCGCCGGCCGGATGGGTGGCGCCCGGGGCGCCCGGGGCGGTCGGACGTGCGCCGCCGGCAGCGGCGCCCGGGGCGGCCGGCGGCGGCCCGATCTCCTCGACGTCGACGCCGGTGTAGGCCTCGGCCGAGCGCAGCACGTCCTTGTCGGCCAGCACCCCGATGATGTGCGGCGCCACCAGGTTGCGGGTCACGCCATTGCCGGCGCTGTGCAGGCTGGCGGGCTTGTCCGGCTCCCCTTCGAGGTCGATCTGGCGCACCAGGCTGCCTTTCGGCGTCAGCATCACCGCCAGGTCGTTGCCCTCCCAGGTGGTCTTGGTCGTCCCGGGCGCCTCGTTCTCGGCGGTCTCGCCGCTGACGTGGTACATGGCGCGCACGAAGGTCAGCGAGCTCTCGTCTTCCGACAACAGGCCGGTCATCCGGTCGGCGTCGAGCATGGCGGGGCCGCGGTGCAGCTCGACGTCCTCCTCCACCCGCAGCTGCCGCCGCTTGCGCTCGTAGATCGCCTTCTCGGCCTCGAGCTTGAGCGGCGGCTTGACCTCGGGGAAGGTCTCGATGCGCACGTTGCCGATCATCGAGTAGACCTCGTCCGGGAGCCAGGCCTGCAACGTGTCGCAGCGAGCGAAGTACTTGCCGGCATAGAGGATGCGCGCGACGCCGGGGGTGATCAGCAGGTTGCCCTTTTCCTGGATCAGCAGCTCCTTGCTGTAGATCTCGAGCTGCGAGGGGCCCTTGATCGAGACGTCGCCCCAGAGTCGGCCCTCGTTGGTGGTGCGGTTGAGGCTCGCCTCGTCGCTCTCGGCGTCGAACTGCCTTCCTTCCTTGTCGAACAGCGTCAGCCCGACGGTTTGCAGGTACACGGTGTCGTCCTTGTCCAC
>DATGHG010000461.1:0-14905 GCA_035308185.1 Thermoanaerobaculia bacterium
CCTGCGCCCAACCCCCCACCCGGCGGGGATGATGCTGAGACCGGAGGCCATCGACTCGTCACCAGGCCGTGTTGGCGGTCGCCGCGCTATTCACCGGAATCCCGCGCTTTCTCGCCGCCACCGACAGGGGATCAAGCGACTGGCCAAGGAGTCTGTTTATTGCGGGTCTAAAGGCGCGCTGACGTGCCGTCGCCATCCAGAGCAGAGTCACCCCGCGTCAAGATCCGTCAGGTGGGATTGCGACCTCTGCCAAACCGAATAGAAGCCATCGGGGCATTGAGGCCGGACGACTATTAGGTCCGCCTGATCCGATTCTTTGCCGCACAGGATGTGCGGACACCGGCCAGGCTCGCGGAAGCTCTACAGCGCTGGCACAATGAAGTTCCGGCCTTCTTGGATCGCACCATGATTCGCACGGTCAGTAAGCTCGAGGCTGCCAAACAAGCTGGAACGATGCCCCCGCTGCGGTCCGCGCCGCAGATCAACCGCACAACCTTCCCGCTGCGCGTAACGACGCAGTAGAACGCTCCGTGCTGCGTTCGAGCGACCAGGCCCGGCGGCTTTGAACCCGCGACGGACCCCTGCTGCTCAAGGCCGGAATCCGCCGCGCCATCGCGGAGCACGCCAGCCGTATGATCTTCGCCGTCGAGCCTGACTCGGAGATACCTGTGCTTCGACCTCGCATCGTCGACGCAGAGAGCTTTCGCGCCGAGATCGACCAGTGGCGGAGATGGCACACCGAACAGACCGCGGCAGAACGCAGGCTCTGAATCCTGAGCATCGGGTCAAGTCGTCGCCCTCTCGGCCGCACGCGGGCACCGCCGACTTGCCCGCCCCCCCACTGTCGCCGGCCGACTGAGTCTATTCGCCTTCTCGTCACTGCCGAAGAAAAGGCGCGCATCGAGCAGGCGGCGGTGGCCGCGAGGCGCTCGATGTCGGACTGGCTACGGGTCGTCGCGGAGGAGGAGATCGAACGTCAGCTCCGCGTGGAAGGAGGTGCCCGCGAAAGTGCCGGATAAGTGCCGGGCGCCTGTTAGCCCTATTGGGCGCTGAGCTAACTCTTTGAAAAATCAGAGGATCTTGGTCGGGACGCCGGGATTTGAACCCGGGACCCCCTGAACCCCATTCAGGTACGCTACCAGACTGCGCCACGTCCCGACCGGACTGCTTACTGCGGGGAGCTCGAATCAAGGAGGGCGAGGATCTCCCGGGCGTTCTCGAGAGCCCTGTGTATCCCCTTGCGGACGGTTTCTATCTGCTTGACGGCGTCGGTGTCAAGCGCGCTGCCTGAGCTGGCGAGTGCAGGCGCCGGTTCGGCAGGAACGGCCGGCCCACCGCCCTGGTCGGCGGCCTCGACGGCGTTCGCGACGCCGGGGGCCCTGGTCGGACCAACCCGGCGAGAACCGGCGCGAGCGCCTTCCGCGACCGGTGCCGGCACCGGCGGCGCCCCCCCCGCCGACATCGGCGGGACCAGGGGCAGCGTCGGCCGGCTCTCGTGGAGATCTCGTGGAGGCTCGGTAGCCGCCGCCACGTTAGACTCCATCGCCTCCGCCGTCGCCACCCCAACCTCCCGGACCTCCGGCACCGGTACCGCCGCCAGACCAAAAGGCCCCGGCACTGCCGACATGGCCGCCGGAATCGGATCAGTGTCTTCCGAGGTCTCCGCCGGTGCCCCCGCCTTCGGCGCCGGCGGCGCCGCCGGCACGGCAAGTCCGGTCGTCGACTCCCCCGCCGCCCCGGCCACGTTCGCCGAGCTCGCCGGCACCAGACCAGGCACATGCCCCGTCTCCGGCACACCCGACGCCGTTACCGCCATCACCACCGGTGCCACCGGCACGAGCGGCAGCGGCACGGCCCGCGGGGTCCCGGCGGCACCGCCACCCACCGCACCGCCATCGCCGACCGACTTGCCCCCGCCACGGCCAGAGCCAGAACCAAAGCCATAGGCCGCATCGACTCCCCGTACCCCATCGACCGCCGGCACCGCCGACGACGCCGGCAAATCGGCAGGAGCCCTCGCGGCGGCTGGCGCAGCCTGGACCGCTGGAGCCACCGGCGCTACCGGCGCCGCAGCCGCCACGGGAGGCACCACCAGCGCCCCTGGCGTCGCCAGGCTCCCCGGCCCCCCAGCCCCGCCCGGCTCGCCCAGGACACCGGCCGCCAGCTCTCCTTCGAGCTTCTTCTTGGCGCCGGCGATGGTGTAGCCCTCGTCGTAGAGGAGCTGCTTGATGCGCCGGATGACCTCGAGCTCTTTCTCGCTGTAGACGCGCTGCCCCGAGCGGCTCTTGCTCGGGCTCAAGGCCGGAAACTCGGTTTCCCAATAGCGCAGGACGTAAGGCTGGATGCCGAGCGCCTTGCAGGCCTCGCCGATCTTGTAGTAAAGGCGCTTTTGGACGCGGGCCTTGGGGGCCATCTAGGGCTAGTCCCGCTCCGCGGGCGCGCCGCCCCGAACATCCTTGAGACGCCGGGACGGACGGAAGCTCAGGCCCCGATGCGGCGGGATGAAGATCCGCTCGCCACTGACCGGATTGACGCCCGCCCGGCCTGGGCGGTTGGTGATCTCGAAGGTACCGAAGTTCTTGATGCGCACCGTCCGCCCGCCGCCCAACGAGGTCTTCACCGTCTTGAAGATGGCCTCGACGATCTCCGCCGCCTCGATCTTGGTCAAACCCCCGTGACGGTCATAGACCACGTCGACCAGGTCGGCCTTGGTCATCCCCGGGTTTGGTGTCTTCTTCGGCGCCATGTGGTCCGCACCCCTGAAGCGTGCTATCTACCTTATAACGCTGCTAAAAACCGTGTCGCGAAGTATATGGGCTTCGACGATCCGCGACAAGTGCCGCGCCTCGCCCCGCCGCGTCTCCCCCGGGACTGGCCACCCGATTCGCCACAGCCTCGCCACGGTCCCCTCCCTCACCCTGCCAGAACCAGCTCGTAGGCCTCCCGATGGCGCACCGCCACCGCCTCCCAGGTGAGCTCCGACTCGGCCTTGCGCCTCCCCTTCTCCCCCATCCGGCGCGCCTCCTGCCCACCCGCGAGCAGCCGCCGCAACGCCACCCCGAGAGCCCCCACGTCCCTCTCCGGCACCAACAGGCCGTTGACCTCGTCCTCGACGGCCAGCGGGATGCCGGAGATCCCCGAGGCGACCACCGGCAGGCCGCTGGCCATCGCCTCCAGGATTACGTTTGGCAGGCCGTCGACGTTGCCCTTCTCGTCGTGCACCGCCGGCAGCACGAAGACGTCGGCGGCGCGAAACAGGTCCGGCAGGGTGTCGCGCAGCACCGCCCCGGGAAGGTGCACACGCTCCCGCCATGAGGCGGTCGCCGCCGCCAGCTCCGGCAGCAGGTCGCCGTCCCCGGCCAGCACCACGTGCAGCTCCGGCAGCGCCCCGAGCAGCGCCGGCAGCGCCGCGGCCAGCACGCCAAAGCCCTTCTTCGCCGCCATCCGCCCGACCCCGAGCAGCACCGGCGCGCTGTCGCCGATGCCCAGCCGTTCCCGCCACAGCCGCCGCCGCCCGCGGTCAGGCGAGAAGCGCCCGGTATCGACGCCGTAAGGGATCACCCGCGACCGCGCCGCCGGGAAGCCCAGGGCGCACATCCGTTCGACCAGCTCCGGCGAGCTGCCGGTGAGCAGGCCCGTCCGCCCCAGCGCCCAGCGCGCCAGCCCCCGCACGCCGCGCTTCTCGGCCAGGAAGACGTCGCTGCCGTGGAGGCCGATGGCCATCGCCGGCGCCCCCGCACCGCGCGGCAGCGCCGCCGCCGCCGCGATGCCGTTGGGGACGATCCAGTGCGCGTGCACCAGGTCGAAGCGCCGCCGGCGCAGCTGCCGGACCACCGCCCGCCGCGCCGCCGCGGCATAGAGCGGCGCCACCACCGCCGCCCCGGCGCGCACCCGGACATCGGCCGCCAGCGAGCGGCCGTAGCCCAGCACCTCGGCCGCCTCCGGGGCGTAGCGAAAGGTGACCACCTCGACGCCGCCCGCCTCCCAGCAGGGAGCCAAACCGGCTGCATGCGGCGCCAGCACCGTGACGCGATGGCCCTGCCGCACCAGCGCGCGCGCCAGCTCCTCGATGAAGGGGCCGGCGATGTCGCCGGTGTGGCGGGGATACGTCTGGGTCAGGAAGAGGAGGTCGAGCGCGGCCGCCCGCGGTGCCGCACCCTGCCGGCCGGCGACCGCCGGGGTCCCCGGGCTCAGTCCAGGACCTCTTTGACCGAGTAGCTGTCCGGGCGGCGGAAGTTCTTGAAGGTGATCATCTCCCCCAGCAGGCCGGTGGTCAGCACCTGGATGCCGAGCAGCATCAGCAGCACGCCGAGCAGCAGCAACGGGCGGTTGGAGAGCGTGGCGCCGCCCAGCCACCGGATGGCCAGGTAGAGGTCGATGCCGAAGCCGGCGACCAGGAACACCAGACCGAAGGCGCCGAACAGGTGCAGCGGCCGCCGCGTGTAGCGGGTGATGAACAGCACGGTGATCAGGTCGAGCAACCCCTTGTAGAAACGGTCCCAGCCGTACTTGCTGACCCCGTGGCGGCGGGGGTGGTGGGTGACCGGCGCCTCGCCCACCGCGAAGCCGCGCCGGCTCGCCAAGACCGGGATGTAGCGGTGCAGCTCGCCGTAGACCGCGATCTGGTCGAGCACCTCGCGGCGATAGACCTTGAAGCCGGAGTTGAAGTCGTGCAGCTCGACGCCGGCCAGCCGCCGGGTCACCCAGTTGAACAGGCGCGACGGCAGGCGCTTGGCGGCCGGGTCGCGACGCTCCCGCTTCCAGCCCGAAACCAGATCGAGGTCCTCCGCCTCCAGCATCGCGAGCAGCCGCGGGATCTCGTCCGGATCGTCCTGCAGGTCGCCGTCCATGGTGACGACGATGCGGCCGCGCGAGTGCTCGAACCCGGCCGACAGCGCCGCCGCCTTGCCGAAGTTCCGCCGCAGCCGCACCAGCTTGACGCGGGGATCGCGGCCGTGCGCCGCCCGCACCCGCGCGGCGGTGCCGTCGCGCGAGCCATCGTCGACGAAGATGATCTCGAAGCGCGAGCCCAGGCCGTCGAGCACCGCCACCACCCGCGCGCCCAGCTCCTCCACGGTCTCCGCCTCGTCGAGCACCGGCACCAGCACGCTGATGTCGAGCTCCTCGCCGACCGCGGCCGAACCGCCCAAAGCGGCCGATGCCCCCCCGGCCGCCGCGGTCGCCCTGGCCGCCGCGGTCGCCGCCGGCGAGGCCGGCGCCGGCGGCCCTTCCCGCGCTGCCGTGGGCGCCGCCACCGCCGAGCCGGCGGCCGCCGGAGCCGCGATCTGCACCCTCATGCGAACGATTGTAACAGCAGGACTTGCCCGTGGCGGGAGACGCACCGGCACGCGGCCGCGGCGGGCGGCAACCTGGCCCCTCCCCCGGCGGCCGCCCGGCGCCGCGGCTCGCGCTCCGGTCAGCTCCCGGCCGGCCCGGTGCCGGCGCCGGCCGGCGCCAACCGCCGCGAGGCGACGATCGCTTCGGCGGCGGTCTTGCCGCTGCGCATCGAATGGTCCATGTTGAAGTACTGCCACTCGCCGAAGCGGCCGACGTTCCAGATGCCGTGCTCCCGCAGCCAGGCGGTGATCAGCGCGACGTTCTGACGATGGTGGAGGTCGTAGATGACGTAGGCGGGCAGGATCTCTTCGGTGTGCACCAGCTCGATGCGGTCGTCGGCGTGCAGGATGCCGGCCTCGCGCAGCGCGCCGATCGTCCGCTCGACCGCGGTCTCGCGGTCCAGCGGCCGCTCGCGCGAGAACGCCACCTCGGTGGCGATCGAGCTCTTCCCCGGCGGCACCGTATCGGGGCTGAAGGTGGCCGGAAACGACAGCCGGTGGAACGGGAACGGGTCTTCGTAGAAGTAGACCCAGTGCATGTCGGAGATGTCCGGCCGGTCGATGCCCAGGTTGACGCAGTAGATCCCCTGGTAGCGCAGGCCCAGGCAGGCCCTCTCCACCTCCGGCGGCACGCCGCTGAACAGCCGCGGGATCGCGGAGAGCGGCAGCGAATACACCAGGCGGTCGAAGGGCACCACCTCGCCGTCGGCGAAGACCACGCGCTTGCCGGGCAGCTCCACCCGCGCCGCGGTGCGCTCCAGGTGCACGTTGGCGGCGTCGAGCCGCGCCCCCAGCGCCCGGGGCAGCGGCTCGATGGCGCCGCGGCGCGGGTACCAGAAGAGAGCCGTGGCCCCGATCTGCGCCACGTCGTCGGTGAGGGCGCCGGCGATGATGCGCTCGAAGTCCGGGGTCGGCACCCGCCGCCCGATCCAGCTGAACTCCATCTCCCGCGGCTCCACCGTCCAGAGCTTGCGCGCATACGGGATCATCAGGTGGTCGGCGATGCCGTCGCCGAAGAAGCCGCGCATCCAGTCCTCGTAGTTGGCGGGGTGGAACTCCCCCCGCTCCTGGCGCTGGATGGCCCGCACCAACCCCACCAGGCAGTCGCGCACCACCGGCACCGGCAGGCCGAAGAGGTGGGCCTGGAACGGAAACCGGGTGTAGCGCCGGCAGGCGTGGTGGTAGATGTACGCTCGGCGCTCCTGGGCGTGGAAGTTGTCGCCCAGCAGGTCGCGCACCAGCGCCTCGATCTCGGCGTCGATGGTGAACAGGATGTGCGGACCGTGGTCGAAGAGATAGCCGTCCACGGCCGTCGAGCGCGCCAGCCCGCCGAGGCGCGACTCTTTCTCATACAGCTGCCACCAGTCCTCGCCAGCCCGCCGCAAGGTATAGGCGGCGGTCATGCCGGATAGACCGCCCCCGAGGATCACGTCCTGTCGTTCACGCACCGTGGCCTGGACCTTTCCCGAAGCCGCCATGCTAGTGCACTGCGACGCAGCACACTAGCTCATCAGGCGGTGGTACTCCTGCACCGTCTCCGGCAGCGGCTCGACTCCGAGCTCGTCGAGCAGCAGCGTGCACAGGCGTTCGTACTGGCGGCGCACCAGGTCGCGCCGCCCCTGGCCGGCATAGAGGCGCATCACCGCCAGGTGCGTGCGCTCCTGCAGCGGGTCCTCGAGCAGCACGGCGCGGAAGGCGTCGAGCGCGTCCTCGCCGCGCTCGAGCCGCACCGCGAGGCCTCCCAGCTCGCGCAGCAGCTCGACGTAGGCCTGCTGGCACTCCTCGCGCCGTGCCGTCACCCAGGCCTGGTAGTAGCCCTGCATGAAGGGCCCGCGGTAGAGCTTCCAGGCACCCAGCCAGGTGTCGGCCGCGGCACGCTCCTCGCCGCGCGCGACCAGCTCGCGCCCGGCCGCCGCCCGGCGATTGAACTCCTGCAGGTCGATCTGCCACTCGATCTCCGGGTTGAGCCGGTAGATGCCGCCGCGGAACAGCAGCGGCGGCGGCACCGAGCCGCGCCCCTGCCGCTCGAGCGCCCGCCGCAGGTGGCTCAGGGTGGGATGGAAGTTGCGGTCGATGGTGCGCTCGCCGTCCGAGGGCCAGACCGCCTCTTCGAGCTCCTCGCGGCCCGCCTCGAGATCCGGCGACGACGCGAGGAAGGCAAGCACCTGGAACGACCGGCGCAGCTTCCAGCCCACCTCGCGCTCCCCCTCCGCGACCAGCTGGCGCACCGCCGGTCCGCCGAAGAGCCGCACCGCGTAGGCCGGCGGCGCCGTCGCGGCGCCGTCGTCCGAGCCGTCCTCGCCACCGGCCGCGGTCCCGCCATCCTCCGCGGCCCCACCACCCGCGCCGGTCCCGCCCCCGCCCGCGGCGCCATGGTCCCCACCCCCGCCATCGACCTCGCCGCCATCCCCGCCGACGAATCGCCGCGCCGCACCGGCGTGCGGCGACGCGGTGTGAGTTGCATGGTTCGGCCGCCGGCGTCGCCGCTCACGCTCCAGGCTGGCGGCCAGCAGCGCGGGCAAGCGATCGCGGTCCGCCCCCTCCACCCACAGGCCCAGCTCGTCGACGACCTGCCAGGCAGCGGTTGACACGCCACCGGCAGCGCCGCCGGCAGCGGCCTCCCGCGTGGCCTCGCGCTCGTCGTGTGGGCGCTCCCGCGGCGCCACCAGCAGCCGGTCGCGCTCCGGCGCCGGCAGCGCATCCAGGACCTCGTGGCGGAGGAAGAGCCGCACCGCGGGGATCTCCAGCAGCTGCTCGGCGGTCGCCGCCTCGAGTCCGGTGCCGCCGGTCGCCTCGAGCGCCAGACGCAGCGGCCAGAACCAGCCGTCGCTGGCCCGCCAGAGCGCCTGGGCCGTGCTGGAGCCCGGCTCCCGGCCGCAGACCAGGTGCCAGAGCCGCGCCACCTCGGCAGGGTTGAGCAGCAGCTCTTGCGGCGGCACGAGTGCCAGGGCCAGAGCCGCCGAGCTTCGCCGGCGGCGGCTGGCGAAGACCGCCTGCTGGCCCGGGCGCAGCCAGCTCGCCAGCTCGTCCAGCCGCTCCCCGGGATCTCCCGTCAGGACCAGCCAGCGCGCCTCGGCCGCCGCCGCGAGGACGGCGCGGGCCGCATCCACCGAGGCCAGGTCGGCGATCGTCAGGCCGGCCACGTCGTGACCCGCCTGCAGCGCCTGCAGCACGGCCGAGCTGCCGCTGCCCGGCCAGCCCCAGAGCTGCACCAGCGGCAGCCCGAGCCCGTCGAGGCGCCGCAGCAGCCGCCCGGCCTGCGGCACGAGATGCGCCGCCTCTCTCATTGCCTTGACGACATTACCGCCGGCGCGGGCGCGGCGACCTCGCGGGCTCGAGGACCTGCAGCAGCCGCGAGGCAGGCGCCGGCGCCTGGCGGCCGGCAGTCACGGTATCTACCGCCGCTCCGTCGGCACGCTCCGCCGCGGCCGGCGAGCTCGCCACGGCGAGGCCGATCGGCGGCGGCGCACCGGCGTCGGCGTCGACCATCACGCGCGCCAGCGCCGCCAGGCAGCGATTGGTGACCTTGCCGATGCTCGAATCGCTATAGCCCAGCCGGCGCGCCACCTCGGCCGGGCCGTAGCCCAGCTGGAAGCGGAGCTCGAGCAGCGAGCGGCACCGCCGCGGCAGCCGCTCGATCATGTGCCGCAGATCGTAGAGCAGGTCGGCGCGCTCCTGGGGCGGCGCCATCGGCTCCGAGAGCCATTCGAGCAGAGTGCTGTCCACCGCCAGATACAACCGGCGCCGGTGGTTGCGCCAGTACATGCAGCAGAGCCGCCGCAAGGTGCCGAGCAACCAGCTCTCCGGGTCGCGGACCTCGTCCCACTGATGGATCAGTGCCAGCAGCGCCTCGTGCAGGACGTCTTCCGCATCCTCGAACGGGATGTGGTTGGCCGCCAGGACGCGCTTGAGCTTCGGCCCCATTTCCTTCAAGAACCGTTCGAAGGAAGCAGCGGTCGACGCCACGTTGTCGTGGGACATGAAGTATGTTAAGCCCGCATGCCACAGCTGTCAAGAAGGAACCCCTGCCGGGTATCACGCGAGGCCGGCCGGCGCCAGAACCGATCGCGCCTCCCGCGGACCTGCCCCGGCGCCGCGGTTCGGACGAAGGTGGCCTTCCGCATCCGCCCGCGGGCGCTCAGCCCGCACCGCGCAGCCGGTCGCGGACCAGCTGCATGTCCTCCCAGGTCGGGCGCTTGAGGGCAGGATTGCGCAGCAGGGCCGCCGGGTGGTAGGTCACCATCAACGGCACTCCCTGCAGCTGGAACCACTGCCCGCGCATGCGGCCGATCGGCAGGTCGTTGCCGAGCAGCGTCTGTGCCGCGATGCGCCCCAGCGCCACCAGCAGCCGTGGGCGCACCAGGGCGATCTGGCGCTCGAGGTAGCCGCGGCAGGCGGCGACCTCGTCCGGCTGGGGATCGCGGTTGCCCGGCGGGCGGCACTTGACGATGTTGGCGATGTAGACCTGGTCGCGGGTCATGCCGATCGCCTCGACGATCTTGGTCAGCAGCTCGCCGGCGCGGCCGACGAAAGGCAGCCCCTGGCGGTCCTCTTCGGCCCCGGGCCCCTCGCCGATGAACATGAGATCGGCGTCCGGGTCGCCCGAGCCGAAGACCGTCTTCTGGCGCCCCTCGCACAGCCGGCACCGCCGGCAGGCCGCCACCACCTCCCCGACCGCCGCCAAGGCCGCGGCCCTCGCCGCCGGCTCGTCGCCGGCGTTCGCCACCGGCTCGACCCGCGATACCGACTCTGGACGGTCCCCCGCGACCGCGCTCCCTGCGCGCGCGGCCGCGGCCAGCTCGCCGACCGCTCGCGCCGCCACGCCGCCGCCGGACCCGGCGTCCATCCCGTCTGCCGCGGCTGCCGCCGCGGCGATCGTCTGAGCCGGCCGCCGCAGGTAGAGCTCGCCATAGCCAATCTCGCCAAGGTAGCCGAGCAGATCGGCCAGCGCCTCGGGATCGTCGTTGGGAATCAGCGGCATATGCCAGGGTAACACGAGGCCCCTGCCGCCATGCGGACGATCACCCTCCCAGGCTCTCGATTCTCAGGCGGGCGTTCTCGATCTGCTTGCGCAGCGCGAAGAGCTGGGCAGGATCGGCGGCACTGGCTTCCTGCACTTCGAGGAAATCGAGTTTCTCATGCCATACGGCCAGGGCGCTTCCCGCAGGCGGCGCACCACCCGGATAGGAAGCGGCGGGCTGAGCGGTCGCCGGACCAGGCCCGGCGGCAGGCGCGACGCTCGGGGAAGGCGCGGACGCTCGCACCGCGCCGGCAGTGGCCGCCGCTCCCGGGAAGGCGATCTCCCGCAAGGGCTTCACCCGCTCCTGATCCGAGACGGCGGCCAGCAGAATGGCCTTGGCCTCCTCGGCGCCGAGGCCGACCAGATCGGCGTAGATGAGAGGTTGCAGCAGGCCGGCCGGCGAACAGCTTGCGACCCGCACCGGGATCAGCTTGCGCAGCTCGCCGCGGGGGTCCTGGGCGAAGGCAGCCGCCCATTCGGGCTGGGTGTACTCGGCCCGCAGATAGGAGTCGGACAGGACGATCAGGGTCTTGCGGGTGCCCGTCGCGGCCTTCTGCATCTCGAGCACGAAATTGCCTCCGGGCAAGAAATCCCAGGCTTGGATGATCGCCGTGTAGCCCGCCGCCTCGACGGTCCAGGCGATCCATTCGCCCCAGGATCGGTCGGCGTGGTTGTAGCTGACGAAGAAGTCTTTCATCGCAACCTCCGCGGGCTCGGGCGGGAGGGCCGCGAGCCGTCGCTCCAGATAGCTCACCTCCCGCTCGCGCCGGCCGTAACCGGTCTCACGGACGAGCTGCGCCGCCTTGGCGAGGTGCTCCTTGGCCACCTTGCCATGTCCACCTTGCTGGAGCAGGAGCCGGGTCCACTCGAGGTGAGCATCGCATTCGGCGAGCCGCATGGAGTCTCGGGTGGCGATCTCGATTGCCTCCCTAAGATCTGCTTCGGCATCCGCATCGCCGGATCGAAGCCTGCGAAAGGCGGCACGGGCAACGAGGCCGACGCTCAGATACCATTGATCCGCCCTCTGCAGCCCATCGATCGACCGATCGAAATACTGTGACGCCTGCCGGAGCAGCGTATCCTTGTCATCGCCTGGCGCGGCAGGATGGGGAATGGTCAGCGCCAGCCCGAGATGGGCGCGACCCAAGGAGAGGCAGTCCAACGCTACGTCAAGCAGCCAGGCTTCCCCCACCGAGATCGCGAGCGCCTGCTCTGCGCGTTCCACCACCTCGAGACATGAGCGCCGGTACAGCTGCGCGCCTTCCGCGGAGCTGGAGAGGCCATCCAGGCCGGACCCGTCCTCTACCTCCCCTTTGCTCAGGAGCAGATCACAGTATTGAAATCCTCTTACCGAGTAGAGCAACCGCCGGCCTTCGTGTCGCGTCTGCTCCTCCTCGGCCTCCATGAAGGCCGGAAGGCTCTCTTCCCACCTGCCAGCCTGGAACAAAGCGTAGCCCAGATTCGCCTTCTGCCATGCGATTTGAGACCCGTCAGCGCCGCGTTCAGCGAGCGCAACACTCTGTTCGCTGTACGATACGGCGCGTCCTACCTCCCCCATGGACAGCATCAGCTCGGAAAGCGCGCCAGCGGCCAGGGCAGCTCTGGTCCAGGCCTCCGCCACGACGCGCATCTCCAGGCTTCCGAGAAATGGCTTTTCCGCCTCCCGCAACCTGCCCAGGCAACGCAGAGCAAAGCCTGCTGAGTTCAGCAAGAACATCCGGTCGGAGAGGTTGACTTTCTCGGTGGGCTGATCCCAGAGCCGGTCGAAAAAGCCGGCGAGTGCGGTCAGGCTAGAACCATAGGCCCCCAGCCGATAGGTGCTGAACATTTTTCCGCGTTCGATTCGATCATTCAGGATCTCGTCCAACGCCTCCTGCTGCTTTCCCGCCCGGCAGCCATGGACAACCGCGGCGTAGAGCGGCTGCATCGTCTCCAGCGAGTCGGGGAACTCCGGCGCTATCCGCCTCAGGTGCTCATAGAGCCGCAGGTTTCCAGCTTGCCATGCGCCCGGCCGATGCTGCCGCAGGTCCTCCGAGAAATAGGCGCGAACCAGCGGATGGGCGTCCAGGCTACCCGGCTCCTGCGCTTCGGGAGCTGCCAACAGGCCGTGCTCGCGCAGGCTTGAGACAGCCAGCTGCCAGTCTTCCTCCGAGAGACTCACCAAGCGATTGTTGAGGCCTCTTACGGAAGGAGCGGCTCTCAAGGCGGCAAGCGAGGCGACATCGGCCGGCCGGTCGAACAGACCAAGCAGGCGCAGGATCGAAAGCTCCGGCCCCTCGCCGAGCCAGCGCGCGTAAGCGGCGATAACCCGGAACGCCTGACCCCCCAGTTGCTCGTCGACTCTTTGAAGATCGACCTCGCGCCGCTTGCGGACGTCGCCGCCGCGCGCTCGCCTCAGGTAGTTGCCGAGGAGGGTCAGCGTCAGGGCGTGCCGACCGAACTCCTCGGCCGCGGCGCGAAGCTCGGCGTCCGTGCCCTTGACTCCCAGAAGACCCAGCAACTTCTGAGCCGCCTCTGGTGACAGCGTATCCAAGTCCAGGCGCGGCGCGGTGAGCGGAGACGCGTTCAGCTCGGCGATCGCTTCCCTGGTCGTCACCAGGCAGAGACCCGGGTTGGCGAGGGCAAGGCCCCGGATCAAGGCTGCGAGCCCCGGGTCCTTCAGCCGCCCGACCAGCGGGCCGAGCCCGTATTGCAGCGGCTCGACGCCGTCGAGGACCAAGAGGGTCTTTTTCTGGCGCACCAGCCCTGCCAAGCGGGCACCGCGGTCGTGCGGTGAGCCCACCGTTGGATCGGCGTCGCCGAGGAGGCGCAGAGCGTAATCGATGAACGGCTCCGCCGAGGTCACCTGACCCTGGCTTCCCTGGCTGAAGAACGACCATCCGAGCACCTGTTCGGCGCCGCGCCAATCATCGGCGGCCATGCTGTCGAGCCAGCGGCTGACCAGCGCCGACTTGCCGACACCGCCAAATGCCACCAGCGACAGCACGTGCGTGGCCGGGTCTTTCCAGGCCGAGTCGAGTTGGGCCAGCTCGGCTTCGCGGCCGACCAGGTAGGGGCCTGGCACCGGCAGGCGTCCGAGATCGAGGATCGAGGGGCCTGGCATTGCCTGTCGCGGGTGTCGGAGGCCTGAATCGGGGGGCGAACGACCCTCCCTCCTGGGACGATAGCGGCTCGCCCGGAAGGATTCAAATAGACGCGAAGCTATGGGTGTAGCCGCCCGCGCTCGCGCAGGCCTTCGGCGAAGAGGTCGAAGAGCGCCGGCGCCAGCTCGGCCTTGGGCCGCCGCGGCAGGAACAGCGGCGGGCCGTTGCGGCGGAAGACCGTCACCTCGTTGGCATCGCTGTCGAAGGCGATGTCCCGGCGGGACACGTCGTTGGCGACCAGGAAATCCGCATCCTTGGCGGCCAGCTTGGCGCGCGCGTTGTCCTCGAGGTCGCCGGTCTCGGCGGCAAAGCCGACCAGCACCGCGCCGGGCGCCAGCCGCCGCAACCCGGCCAGGATGTCCGGGTTCTCTTCGAGCTCGACGGTGAAGCCCGCGGCCGGCAGGCGGGAGCGCTTGATCTTCTCCCCCGCCACCCGGCGCGGCCGGAAGTCGGCGACGGCAGCGGTCATGATCACCAGGTCGGCGCCGGCCACCTCGGCCTGGACCGCCCGCTCCATCTCGCTCGCCGTGGTGACGTCGAGCCGCGTCACGCCGTGCGGCGTCGGCAGCGCCACCGGTCCGCTCACCAGCGCCACCTGCGCGCCGCGCCGCGCCGCCTCGGCGGCGAGCGCGAAGCCCATCTTGCCGCTCGAACGGTTGCCCAGGTACCGCACCGGGTCGAGCGGCTCGTGGGTGGGACCGGCCGTCACCAGCACGCGCAGGCCGCGCAGGCCGCCGCCGCCCGCCGCCGCCTCGATCTCACGCGCGATCACCTCCGGCTCGGCCATCCGGCCCATGCCCGTTTCACCGCTCGCCAAGGCCCCCTCGACCGGCCCCACCAGCCGCACCCCCCGCCGCCGCAGCACGCCGAGGTGCTCCTGCACCGCCGGCTGCTGCCACATGGCGGTGTGCATCGCCGGCGCCACCACCACCGGCCCGGCGAAGGCCAGGGCGGTGGTGGTGAGGAAATCGTCGGCGAGGCCGAGCGCCAGCCGTCCCAGCACGTTGGCCGTGGCCGGCGCGATGCAGAGCACCGCGGCCCACCGCGCCGCGGCGATGTGCGCCTCCTCGCCACCGGCGCCGCCCGGGCCGGCTGCCAGGTACTCCTCCTGGTACACCGTATGGCCGGTCAGCACTTCGAGAGTCAGGGGGGTGACGAAGGCGCCGGCGTGGCGGGTGAGAGCGCAACGCACCTCGTGGCCGCGCCCGCGCAGCTGCCGCACCAGCTCCGCCGCCTTGTAGGCGGCGATACCGCCGCTGACTCCCAGCAGGACGCGCAGCGGCGGCGCGGCGCTCGCGCTCATCGGTACCTAGTGGACCTCGCCGGCCGGCTGCTCCTCGACCTCCGCCTCCGGGCTCGGCTCGGGCTGAGGCGGCGGACCATAACCCCAATCCACCAGGTGGGTG
>DATGHG010000462.1:0-8742 GCA_035308185.1 Thermoanaerobaculia bacterium
TCATCGAATACAACCGTCAACCCAAGCCATTCCACTGGCGGAAAACCGCCGACGAGATTCTCGAGGCCCTGGGTCGCTATTGTACGCGAATTTCTGACTCAGGACACTAGACCGTGATCCGGGTGCCGTCGAACTTGGTGAAAGTGTAGCCCTGGAAGAAGCCGCCGCGGATCTCGTTGTAGGTCGGGCGCTGGTCGGCGAGCATGCTGATCGCCATCGCCTCGCCGAGCCGCAGCGACTCGAGCGCATCGGAGCGCCAGTGCACGCCGGCGAGGTTGCGGCCGGTGGCGATGTTGGAGGCCAGCTTGGCGAGCTCGCCGCCGACGGTCAGCGGGGCGCTGCCCTGCCAGGGGAGCAGCGACAGGCCGTCCTCGCTCGGCACCACCGGGTTGGGGATGACGAAGCTCTCGTCGAACAGCGCCTTGAGGATGGTGACGCAGGCGCCGGCGACGGTGGCGTGCCCGGCGGAGTAGGAGGGATGGGTCGGGCAGCCCTCGGGGAAGGCCTGCGGGTGCAGGAAGCTGCCGAACCGCGCCTGCACGCGGTCCAGCACCGGCGAGTCGAGCACGTCGCCATGCAGCACTCCGGGATAGCGGTTGGCGGTCTGCTGCAGGTGCACCAGGCCGCCGAAGGCCTCCGGGCGCAGCCGCCGATGCACGAACCACTTCTTGTGCCAGGTGGTCTTGAGGCCGCGCGTCGCCACCTCGCACATGCAGCCCTTGATGCCGGGCGCGCCGAAGGTCCCGAAGCCCGTCTGGGTCCGCGAATGCAGATAGGGATTGCCGGGATTGAGCGGGCAGCCGATGCCGTTGCTCTCGCTCTCGGTCGCATCGGGAGCGGTGATCAGGATCAGGCAGGCGTCGAAATAGGCCTGGAACAGCACGTCCTTGTGCACCCAGGCGGCGAGGTCGCGCGCGTTGCGCAGGAAGCGCCGCTGCGGGTCGTATTGCACGCCGTCCACCGGGCTGGCGCCATTCTGGATCGCCAGCCACTCGGCGAAACCGGTCATGTGGTCGGTGCCGGGCAGGAAGGTGCGGATCATCCGCTGCACATACTCGGCGCCGAAGGGAGCCGGTTGCAGCAGGAACTGGGAGATGTAAGGTCCCACCAGGCACCCCGGCAGCACGTCCCGGAACAGGGTCTGGGGCGTCACCTCTCCCTGCCGGCGCGGCCCCCGGAAGTCCGAGAGCCGGTTGAGGTCGGCGCAGGCCGCGGCAACGTCCGGGTGCGTCGGGTAGTCGGCGAAGTCGACGTCGCGCAGCAGCGCCGCCCAGTACAGCTCGACCATCTCGCCGGCCGCCTCGGCGCTGGCGAGGGCCGGCGCCGGCGGGATGGCCAGCGCCTGGCCGTCGGCCCCCTGGAGATCGAACGCCAGGCCCGATTGCGGGTCGGTGAGCTTGGTGGTCCCGCCGAGCGGGATGGCCTCGAAGGCGGCGGGGTCGCCGCTCTGCAGGGCGGCGAGCAGCTGGGAGTGGGCGACCGGATCGACCTCGCCCGCGGCGTCGTGCGGCAGCGCCTTGTGGTAGTTGCCGATGGCGCTCGGATACCGCTGCTCGTCACCGTTGGCGACGTTGGCCTGGGGAGGGATCAGCAGCTCGGCGCGCGCCACGCCGGTCCGCACGCGGTAGGAGGTGGCATGGCGGCTGACGCTGCTGGCGCTCGCCTCGGAGGCGGTGGCCGGGTCGGGGGTGGCGAGATCGGCGGCGGCCGGTTCGGCGAGCGCCGCCGCTTGCTGGGCCTGGGCGGCCGCCGTCCGGCCGAGCAGCGGCTCGATCGCCAGCGCGCCGCCGGCGGCCGCCACGGCGCCGCCAATGCCGCCGATGCCGCCCAGGAACTTGCGGCGGCTGAGCCGCGGCGACTCAGGAGGCACGGCCGGAGATGGGGCGGCGGTGCTGGCTGCCGCGGTAGGATCCAGAGCGGCGGACGAGGCGGCGCCGGTGTCTCGGGTGCCGGCCTCTCGATGGCTCACTGCAGCGGCTCGATCGCTCACTGCAGCGGCCGGCGCCAGCGCGCGAGCTGCAACCGGACCCACTCCGTCACCCGCGCGCCGAACCGCTGCTCGAGCATCATCCCCGCGGTGGCGCCCACCGCCAGGGTTCCCGCCGTCACGATCATCATCCTGCCTGCCCTGCCTTTGTAAATCGTGGACCGCCGCAGCTTCTGATCTGCACGATCCGGAGCCAAGGAACGCGCCGCAATGGCGAGCGGGCGGCAATGAAGCCACCGTTTGTAGCTCTTGCAGCTGGAGGCGCTCTGCTGCGGCAAGTCTAGACTTGCCGCGGCCGGAGGGTCAACTGCCGGCACCACTCCCCGGTGCCCGCGGCGCGCGCCGCTGCGCCCGGCGAACACCTATAATCCCCTGGCGATGAGCGACACGGTGACTCGCGGCATCCGCGTCCAGGTGTCGAGCTTCTACGACGCCGAGCGCAGCTCGCCGCAGGAGGACTACTACTTCTTCGCCTACCGCGTCCGCATCACCAACCTCGATAGCGAGACGGTGCAGCTGGTCAGCCGCGAGTGGATCATCACCGATGGCAATGGCGAGGTGCAGCGGGTGCAAGGGCCCGGGGTGGTCGGCGACCAGCCGGTCCTCGGTCGCGGCGATCGCTACGAGTACACCAGCTTCTGCCCGCTGCCGACCACGGTCGGCTCGATGCAGGGCTCCTATCGCATGGTCTACCAGAACGGCGAGGGCTTCGACGCCGTCATCGCGCCGTTCTCCCTCGCCGTCCCGCACGCGGTGAACTGAGCGAGTGGCCATCGTCGAACCCTCCGGCGGCGAGGCCCCCGCCGCCGCCGTCTCCGCCGCGGGCGACCGCGCGCCGGCCGGCCGCCCCGCCGTCCCCGCCTTCCAGCCGTTCATCCCGGCCTCGGTGACGCTGCCGGAGATGACCCTGCTGCCGCTCGTCACCGGCACGGTGCTGGGCGTCATCTTCGGGGCGTCGTCGCTCTACCTGGTGCTCAAGGTGGGCATCACGGTCAGCGCCTCGATCCCGGTGGCCGTCATCTCCATCACCCTGTTCCGCCTGCTGGCGGCGATGGGCTTCCGGCGGCGCAGCATCCTCGAGAACAACATCGTGCAGACCGCCGGCTCGGCCGGCGAGTCGATCGCCTTCGGCATCGGCGTCACCATGCCGGCGATCCTGATCCTCGGCTTCGACCTCGAGATCACGCGGGTGATCCTGGTGTCGGTGCTGGGCGGCCTGCTCGGCGTGCTGATGATGATCCCGCTGCGCCGGGCGATGATCGTGGCGCAGCACGGCGTCCTCAAGTTCCCCGAAGGGACGGCGTGCGCCGAGGTGCTGAAGGCCGGCGCCTCCGACGAGGAGCGCCGGATCGCCGCCCGAGCGGCGGCCACCGCCGTCTCGGGCATCGCCACCGCCGTCTCGGGCGTCGCCGCCGCCAATGGGGCCAATGGGACCAAGATGGAGGCCGCCGGCGAGGAGGCCGTGCCCGACGCCGGCGCCAGGACGATCTTCACCGGCTTCGCCATCGGCCTGGTCTACAAGGCCCTCAACGTCGCCTTCAAGGCCTGGAAGGACATCCCCGAGAAGGTTTTCAAGGCGCCCTTCGAGGCCGGCTCCATCTCGGCCGAGATCTCTCCCGAGCTGCTCGGCGTCGGCTACATCATCGGGCCGCGCATCGGCGCGCTGATGTGCGGTGGCGGCGTCCTCGCCTACCTGGTGCTGATCCCGGCGATCAAGTTCTTCGGCCGCGCCGCCGGCACGGTGGCGCCGGGCACGGTGCCGATCGCCGGCATGGTCCCGGACGAGATCCGCGGCGCCTACGTGCTCTACATCGGCGCCGGCGCGGTCGCCGCCGGCGGCATCATCAGCCTGGTGCGGTCGCTGCCGACCATCTGGCAGGGCCTCAAGGGCGGCCTCGACGACCTGCGGCGGCAGCGCGCGGTGGCGGCCGGCGGCGGCGCGCGGCTGCGCACCGACCAGGACCTGTCGCTGCGCTTCGTGGCCGGCGGCAGCGTCGCGCTGGTCGCGATGATCATGCTCGCGTCGTCGCTGCACATGAACCTGCTCGGCGCGGTGCTGATCGTGCTCTTCGGCTTCCTGTTCGTGACCGTGTCCTCCCGCCTCACCGGCGAGATCGGCTCGTCCTCCAACCCGATCTCGGGGATGACCGTGGCCACCCTGCTGCTGACCTGCCTGATCTTCCTGCAGCTGCACTGGACCGGCCCGAGCTATTACGTCACCGCGCTCTCGGTGGGGGCGATCGTCTGCATCGCCGCCTCGAACGGCGGCACCATCTCCCAGGACCTGAAGACCGGTTTCCTGATCGGCAGCACGCCCAGCCATCAGCAGGTCTCGATCCTGGTGGGCACCATGGCCTCGGCGGTGCTGCTGGGGCCGATCCTGCTGGGGCTCAACGACAGCTCGACGGTGTATGTGCCGCGTCTCACCTTTGAGCCGCTCGCGGCCGGCAGCGTCGCCGTCGTCGCCGGACCGGAGCTGGCCGCGCTGCCACCCTATGCCGACAGCCCGGGGCCGCCGCGGACGGGCAGCTACCGCCTGCTGCACGTGGAAGCGGAGAAGGACCTCGGCCCGGGCGACTACCTGGTCGATGCCGCCGGCCGCGTCGCCTACCGGATCAGCCGCAACTTCCCGGCCGAGCTGCGCGCCGGCCCGCCGCCGCCGGGCCAGGCGCCGCAAACCGAGAAGCTGCAGGGGCCGCAGGCGCGGCAGGACACCGCCGCCTACCGCGTCTGGCAGAAGACCGACGACGCCGGCGGCCCGCAGGGGCGGTACCTGGTGGACCGGGCCGGCGTCCCCGTCTACCTGGTCGATCCCGGGATCAACGGCACCCATCCATTGCGCCCCGACGGCTCCCGGGTGCCGAAATACGACGCCCCCAAGGCGACGCTGATGTCCTACATCATCAAGGGCATCCTCAATCGCCAGCTGCCCTGGGCGCTGGTGCTGCTGGGGGTGATGATCGCGATCGTGCTGGAAATGTCCGGCATCCCGTCGCTGGCCTTCGCGGTGGGCGTCTACCTGCCGTTGTCGTCGACCAGCCCGATCTTGATCGGTGGGCTGGTGCGCTGGCTGGTGGACCATCGGCTGCGGCGCCGGCTGGCACACCTCGATCTCACCGAGGAGCAGCTGGTGGCCGAGGGCGACCGCAGCCCGGGCGTGCTGATGGCTTCGGGCTACATCGCCGGCGGCGCCATCGCCGGCATCGTGATCGCCTTCATGACCGCGGTGCTGACCAGGTTCAACGATCGCGTCACCGACGTCATGACCCGGCGCAATCCGCTGTTCGCGGGTCCGTCGGCCGATCTGCTGGCGCTGCTGCCGTTCGCGGTGCTGGTGTTGTTGCTCTATCTGGCCGGCCGCGAGGCGATCCTGACCGGTCGGAGCGCGAAGGGCGGCGGGCGGTGACGGCGAAGGTCCCCACGGTGCGCCCGGCGGGCTATCTATCTAGCGGGCCTACCTATATCTAGAGGAAGATGAGGTGTGGCAATGACCACCAGCCAGGAATTCGCGGGTCTCTCCCAGATTGGCCAGATCGCGGTCAACGTCCAGGAGGTCGAGCGGGCGACCGCCTTCTACCGCGACACGCTCGGCCTGCGCTTCCTGTTCGCTTTTCCGGGCCTGGCCTTCTTCGATTGCGGCGGCGTCCGCCTGATGCTCAGCCGGGCGGAGGACCCCAAGCTGGATCATCCGGCTTCGATCCTTTACTACCGCGTCCCCGACATCGAGGTGGCCCACGCCGCGCTGGTCGCGCGCGGCGTCCGTTTCGAGCAGGAGCCGCACCTGGTGGCCCGCATGCCCGACCACGAGCTCTGGCTGGCCGAGTTCCGCGACAGCGAGGACAACGTGGTGGCGCTGATGACCGAGAAGCGGAGCTCCGGGTAAGCTTCCAGCCGTCAGGCCGGCGTCCCCATCACCCGATCACCGGCCGGTGAACCGCGATGCCCCTCCTCCAGCAGCAGATCGAAGGCAAGTACGAGATCCTCGAGAAGATCAAGGAGGGGGGGATGGGGGCGGTGTACAAGGTCCGCCACCGCTTCCTCGACGAGATCCGCGTCATCAAGGTCATCCGCTCGTCGCTCGAGCCCAGCCAGGAGCTCTCGGACCGCTTCCTGCGCGAGGCCAGGCTGGCGATCCGGCTGCGCCATCCCTCGATTGCCGTGCTCTACGACTTCGCGGTGGGCGACGACGGCAACGCTTTCATCGTGATGGAGTACATCGCCGGGTTGACACTCGAGGACGTGGTCCGGATCGGCGGGCCGCCGCCGCTCGGGCTGGCGCTCGAGGTCGCGTCGCAGGCGTTGCGCGCGATCGGCTACCTGCATCGGCAAGGCTTCGTGCACCGCGACGTCGCCCCGGACAACCTGATGCTGACTCGCGGCGTGGACGGCGAGCCGCTGGTCAAGCTGATCGACCTCGGTATCGCCAAGGTGCTCGCCGGCGAGGGTGCGGTCACCACCACCGGGATCTTCCTCGGCAAGCCGCGCTACGCCTCGCCGGAGCACTTCGGCGTCCAGGAGCTGGACCAGCGCAGCGACCTCTACTCCTTCGGCGTGGTGCTCTATGAGCTGCTGACCGGGCACTGTCCGGTGGCCGGCAACGATCCGGCTTCGTACATGGCCGGGCACCTGTTCCGGCCGCCGCTCGACTTCGCCGAGAGCGACCCGCAAGGAAGGCTCCCTGCCGAGCTGCGCCGAATCCTCCTGCGCGCGCTGGCCAAGGCGCCGGCCGAACGGTTCGCCAGCGCCGCGGATTTCGCGCGCGAGCTCGCCCCGCTGCGCGAGCGCCTGCCGGTCCAGGCCGGGGACCTCGAGGCGGTGCTTGCGCCGGCGTTGGACAGGACGGCAACCTGGGTGCCGGCGCCCCCGGCCGGCTCGAGCCAGGTGCGGCTCGATCGCCAGTTCCTGGCGGCGGGCGCGACCCCGCAGCCGGAGGCGCCCGGCGCCTCGCACCTGCGCGCGGACCCGCGCCTGGTGGCGCCGGAGACCCTGCCGCCGCCGCCGCCCGAACCGGCGGCGCCGTCGCCGGGGCCGGCGCCGTCACCGGGCGTGATGGCGCCAAGACCCTCCGGGCCGGCGCCCCCGCCGCCGGCTTCCGCACCGGTGTACGACCCTTCGCTCGACGAGACCCTGCCGCTGACGACTCGTGCAAGGATGCCGATGCCGCCTGCCGTGGCGCCGCTCGCCACCAACTGGAAAACCCGCTCGTTGCATCGCACGAGCCTGCCCTCGGACGCCAACTTCACGAGCGGCGGCGCCGCGGAGCTGGGTTTCAAGCGGCCGGGCGGGACGCCGGCAAGCGCCGCCGCGCGGGAGGCCGGGTTCGGTGCCACGAAGACCGGCGGGCTGGCGCTGCCGGCTGGGTGGGCGGGGAGCGAGCGGCCGGAGCGGCCGACGCGACGGGCGCTGATGACCACGCTGCTGCTCGTGGCTGCCGGCATCCTTGGCGGCGGCGCCTGGTGGTACCTCCACCCGCGGGAGCCGGCCGAGCAGCCCGGGCACCGGTCGGGGATCGCGCCCGCGAGCCCGAGCCCGAGCCGAGCGCCCGGCGCGCCGGCGCCGCCGGGAGCCCCGCGGGAGCTGCCCCGGTCCGATAGGAGCGTGGCTCCAGGAGCTGCCGGCCCCGGGGCATCGGCGCCCGTGCCAGCGCCCGGCGACAGGCGGCCCGACAGCGCGCTGGCGGCCCGCGACAAACCGCCCGGCGAGCCGCGAGTCCAGTCCGCGGGGCCAGGGTGGCAGAAAGGCGCTGCCCCCGGGAGGCGCGCTGCGGTCGGCGGTACGCCGGCGCCGCCAGCTGCCAGCTCGTCGTCCCGTGGCGCCGGCACCGCGCCTGCCGGCGGCGGCGAGGACACCAGGCCCATCGCCCCGGGTCCCGGAGTGGAGGCCGCCGAGCCGGTGAACGTGCCCGATGCCGTTTACCCCGCGGCGGCGCGGGGAACCGGCAAGCAGGCGCAGGTGTTGCTGGCGGTGCTGGTCGACGAGAGCGGCCACGTGATCGAGGTGAGGGTCAAGCAGGGAGACAGCTCGGGCCTCGGGTTCAACGAGGCCGCGGCGGCGGCGGCGCGGCAAGCGCGCTTCCTCGCCGCCACCAGGAACGGTGTGCCGGTCCGCTCATGGAGCGAGCTGATGATCGATTTCTCCAGCTCGCCGAATCACTGAAGCCGGGGGACGCCTACTACACTCGTCTCGCCGTGACGCCACGGGGGGCGATCATCGATCCTCCCGCAGCTTCTCGACGTCAATCGATAGCTGGACCTTTCCCGTCAGCTGACGCAGCTCCTCATAAGCCCTGCCCGCCGCCACCAGCTCCAGCCCGCGGCGGATGGTGGCGGAGATTCCCGCGCCGGTCGTCCGTTGTGCCCTTCGGAGGAGGTCGCGCGAGAGCTCCACGGTGACTTTGCGTGTGGACTCCACATCAGCAAAGTACCATTCATCACTCCATGCCTGCGGGCTTCTTGTCCTCGAAGAGGCCGATGACGATGATCTCGTAAGGGAGGGTCTGCTGCAACGCGGCCGGATGGGTCGCGGCGGCGGCGGCGCGGCGGGAGATCTCGGCGAAATCGACCCGCGGAATGCCCCAGACATGGAGGCGCTCGCCCGCCTTGAGGCGCCTCGCCGCCAGCTCGGGAGCGGTGCCCTTCATCAGCACCATGCGGCGCCGCGCGACGAGCAGCTCTCCTTTGAGGTCGTGCACCGCGGCGATCATGAATCTGCCGTCGGGCACCACCTGCGGCGGCTCGGCGGTGGCTTCGAGGAGG
>DATGHG010000463.1:0-37105 GCA_035308185.1 Thermoanaerobaculia bacterium
GCCTTCAGGCGCAGGCGGGCTCCCAGCGGCGGCGCCGCCGGGTTGGAGCCGGCGTCGTGAGAGGCCGGGAAGACGTGGCCGTTGCTGTCGCGGACGGTGAAGCGGAAAGCATGGCGGATGGGGTCGGGGCCGAACACCTCGTCGTAGCGCACCAGGCCGGGGAGGATGGCGAGGCCGGCGGCGTCGGCGCTGGTCCAACCCTCGGGGCGACGGGTGTTGGCGTCGAGCGGAAACACCGCGCCGGAGCCGGCTTCCCAGCGGCCGCCGTTCCAGTGCGCCTGGTAGAGCTCGAACAGGACACGGTGGTCGCGGTCCACCAGCAGCAGGTGGCAGTCGTCGTCGGTGCAGCCGCCGGGGGTGCCGCCCTCGATCCACTTGGGCTGGGTGCGGGCGGCGACCGGGATCGGGTACCCGGGCGGCCGTCCCGGGGCGCCGGCGTCGCTCTCGTCCGGGTAGAGCACGAAGGTGACCGGCTCGAGCGGCTCGCTGCCCGGCACCACCGCATAGGGAAAGCCGAAGATGCCGTTGGGAGTGCCGGGGTCGTCGCCGCCGAAGTCGGGGTGGAGGCCGCGATCGGCGCCGCCGATGAAGCCGATGAAGGCGCCGCTGGCGGGGTCCACCGGCGCCCCGCTGACGTCGAGGTTCCACCAGTTGTCCGGCGGCAGCAACGGCAACGGCGGCGGCAGCGCGGCGCCGAGTTGGGCGGTGGCGCGCCCGCCGAGCAGCAGGAGCAGCGCGACGGCGGCGGCGGGGGCCGCCGCGCCGCGCGCGCGCAAGCCATGCATGAACGCGACTCTACCGCAGCTCAGCCGCAGCTCAGCCGCAGCTCAGTGCGCCGGTGCCGGTTGCGCTCCGGCCGCGCCGGCGTGGTCGGCGCCGCCCGGGCCGCCGGCGCCGTTCGAGGCCTGGGCGATGAAGCGGGCGATGTTGGCTTTCAGCTCCTGGCGGTCGGCCCGCCGGACGTACATCATGTGGCCGGCGTGGTAATAGGCCATCGACACCCGCGAGGCGTAGGTGGGGTCGAAGCCGAGATGGCTGAAGGTGTACTGGGTGGCGAAGAACGGCGTCGCCAGGTCGTAGTAGCCGTTGTTGACCAGCACCTGGAGATGGGGATTGATGGCCATCGCGAAGCGCAGGTCCTCGGCGACGTTGACGTACTGGTTGTCATAGGGGCGGTAGCTCCACGGCCGGACCTTGTCGGTCAGCAGCTCGTAATTGAGCTCGCTCTTGAAGCCCAGCTCCTTCTCGACGTAGTCGTTGAACACCGCGGCAAAGGGCCCGGCGAAGGCGGCGCTGGCCGGATCGAACTCGAAGCGCTCGCCGGCGGCCTGGCGGTCGACGCCCTTGAAGCGGCTGTCGAGGCGGCCGACGGTGAGGCGCTCGGAGCGCAGCAGCTCCTTGGTGAACTCGAAGATCGTCGGGCGCAGGTTGGCGTCCTCCAGGAACGTCTCGGAGAGGCCGGTGTAACGGGCCAGCTTCTGCGCGACCTGCCGGCGCTCGGCGGGATTCAGCTCGTTGCCGCGCATCAGCGCCAGGGTGTACTCGCCCGCCGCGAACCGCTCGGACTCGGCGACCGCCTGCTGCACCTCCATCCCCTGCAGGTCGGCAGGCAGCTTCTTGTGGTACCAGGCGGTCGCGGTGAAGGTGGGAAGGAAGAGGGGATACGGCAGGTCGTTGCCGACGTCGAAGCGCAGGGTCCCGAAGTTGAGCACCGAGGACACCAGCACGATGCCGTTGAGATAGACGTTCAGCTTTTCCTGCAGATACCGCGACAGCCCGGCCGAGCGGGTGGTGCCGTAGCTCTCGCCGGCCAGGAACTTGGGCGACCCCCAGCGCTCGAAGCGCGCGATGTACTCGCGGATGAAGTCGCCAACCGACTCGATGTCCTCGCGCACGCCGTGGAAGCTGGCCGGATCCTCACCCGGCGCCGGCCGGCTGAAGCCGGTCGAGACCGGGTCGATGAACACCAGGTCGGTGACGTCGAGCAGCGACTCCTCGTTGTCGGCGATCTGGTACGGCGGCGCCGGCGCCCACCCTTCGTCGTCCATCACCACCCGGCGCGGCCCGAAGGCGCCCATGTGCAGCCAGGCCGAAGCGGACCCGGGACCGCCGTTGTAGGCGAAGGTGATGGGACGGTGGCCGGCATCGGGACCGCCGTCGCGGGTGTAGGCGGTGAAGTAGATGGAGGCCCGCACCTTGCCGTCGTCGTGCTTGAGCAGCATGGTGCCGGCGGTCGCGGTGTAGGCGACCTCGCGGCCGCCGATCCGCGCCCGGTGGTGGGTGGTGACCAGTCTCTCTTCGGCCGGGCGGCCCCGGTCGCGTTCGCCGCGCCCCCCCGGCTCCTCCGCCGCCCCGCGCGCCGTCTCCGGCGGCCGGTCGGCGCGCTGCCCCTCCGGCCGCGGCGCCGGCGGCGCCTCCGGTGGGCGCTGCGCCCCGGCGGGAGCGGCGACCGCCAGCGCGGCGGCAAAAGCAGCGGCAACCCACGGCAAACCAGACCTGGTCCTCGACATGGTTGAACCCTCCACGCAGGTTTCGATCCAACCTGGTCATTACGCCCAGGGGCCTGCAGGGTTCCCGGCGCAAAGCCGTCATGGATCATGCCCGTTCCTCCGTCGGTCCCATTGGCGCTCGCCAAGCTTGCCTGGTGCGCCACTCTTCGACGACAGCGCCGGAACTTCGGCCAGATGTCCGTCCAACGGGATAGCGCGGCCGGCAGCGGCGCGTGTCCTGAGCTTCGGCTCGCAGGGGAGAACCTCATGGCCCGTCTGCCCAGGATCGCCATCCTCTCCGCGGTTGCACTATTCACGTGGTCCGGTTTTGCAGGCGCCCAGTCCCCCGGCCCGAACCCGCCACCGGCAGCCGGCGCGCGAGCCGCCGCGCCAGCTTCACCGTGCCTCACCATCTCGCCGCAGAGCTTGTATTTCGGCGAGCAGAGACTCGGTACCGAAAGCCCGCCCCAGGCCGTGACGTTGACCAACCAAAGCAACAGCAAGGTCGATTTGGGTCTCAGCGTCAGCGGCGATTTCGAGCTCATGACGCCGCCCGCCGCGCCCCTGGCGGCCGGAAAATCGACCGCCGCTGTCGTGCGGTTCAAGCCGGGCAGAGAGGGCACGGCCCCGGGGGTGTTGACCCTGACCGTCAGGAGCGGCTGCACCGGCGGGCAGATGGTCAGGCTCTGGGGCATCACGCCGGGTTGGCTGGGCGTGATCTGTTCGAATGCCCGCCTCGCCGACATCCTGCTCGCCGCCGCCCTCTGTCTGCTGTACTGGCTGGCGATGGTGGTGGTGCGCTGGAACCGTGTGGCCATGCCCAGCCGCTTCGTCCTGCGCGGTCAGATCGCGTCCGTCAAGGCTGAATTGAAGACCTTGCAGCAAGCCGCGCCACCTCCCCCGCCGCCCACTCATGCCGCCGATCTGCTGGGAGCGGCGCAAAGCGTGATCGACGGCTCCCGTGCCGTGTCCGGCAACCGGCTTCGAGCCGACCGTGAGAGCGCGCCTCGAGTCCGCAGCCGCCCAGCTCGAGCTCGTCGACGACCTCCCGTGCCGTGCGCTGGCGAGCGTCGCGAAGACGACGCTAGCCGCGCAATCGCCGCCGCTCAACCGACTGCGCGCTCTGCTCGCCCAGGCCCTATCGGCCATCTATGATCGCGACTACAACACCTACGCCGGCCTGGTGAGCTGGCAGAACAAGACCTCGTGGCTGGTCGGCTGCGGTCTGCTGCTGATCTTCATCCTGACCAGCGCATTCCCCAACCAGAGCATTCTCTTCCTGGTCGGGGCCACCGGCGGCCTACTGAGCCGTCTCAGCCGGTCCCTGAACCGCAAAGAGGCGCCGACCGACTACGGCGCCTCCTGGACCACCCTCTTTCTCAGCCCGGTAGCAGGCGCCCTCGGCTCCTGGGTCGGTATCCTGGTAGCAGCTCTGGCGGTCAAGCTCGGAATCCTGAATGCCGCCTTGGGCGTCGGTTGGGGCGATGCGCATGAACCAATGACCCTCGCGGTTGCGGTCGCCTTCGGCTTCTCCGAACGCTTGCTCGACAGCATCTTCGACAAGCTCGACGACAAGGTTTCCCCCCAGGCGCAGTCCACCGCCGGAGCCAAGCCTCCATTTGCCATCGTCGATCCCGGCATTCTTCCAGGCAAAGCGGGGCAGAGCGGGTCCGCCCAGCTCCAGACCACCGGCGCTGCCGGCGGCGTGACCTGGACCCTGGTCCAACCCACGCCTGCCAAGCTGTCGATCACGCCGGCCGGCGGCCTCCTGACCTGGGGACCGCTGGATGCCGGTAGCTTTGGTGTGAGCGTTCAGGCGGCGGACTCGGCCACCCATGCCACCGCGGTACGGCAGCTCACGCTCCAGATCGCTGCGGCGCCTGGATAGCGCCGGCGGCGGCGGCAGCCGGCAGGGGCACTACGAGCGGGTTCACATGGAGGGTTTGTGACTGCATATATGCTATCATTTGCAGCGTGATCGTGGTGGTCGATACCAATGTCTTTGTCGCCGCACTCCTCGGACCAACTGGCGCCAGTCGCAGCGTCTTGCGGGCGTGCCTCGATGGGCGCCTCTCGCCTCTGATGGGCACGGCTCTCTTCGCGGAGTACGAGTCTCTGCTCAGTCGCGAAGGCGTATTCCGCGGGTGCCTCCTCGACCGCGGCCAGCGCGAAGCCGTCCTTGACGCTTTCCTGAGCGTCTGCCGCTGGACGGTCATCTACTTCAGTTGGCGTCCCAACCTGCGCGACGAGGCCGACAACCACCTGATAGAGCTCGCCGTAGCCGGCGGAGCGAGCGCGGTGGTGACGAAGAACACGCGCGACTTCCGGTTTGCGGAGCTTCACTTTCCAGGTCTGCGCATTTTGCAGCCCGAAAAGCTGCTGAAGGAGATGCTGTCATGGGCACCCTGACGATTCGCTTGCCCGACGCGAAGCACGAGAAGCTGCGCCAACTTGCGACCCGCCGCAAGATCAGCATAAACAAGCTGATCGAGGAGCTTTCGACGATCGCGCTGACCGATTTCGACGCCGAGACCCGCTTTCGTGCCCGCGCGGCGCTCGGCTCGCCGCAAGAGGGACTCCGGTTGCTGGACCGCCTCGACCACCAAGCTCCGAGCGGAGTAGGTTCGAGGCCAGGCAAGGAGCGGCGTCAGCGTTAATTGGGCAGACCTTACAAGGAGTCTGCTTGCGGCTTGACGATCTCGCGCTCGGCCTCCGCGAGGCGGGCGGCGAGCCGCGCACTACGAGCGTCGAGCGGCCCAACGCGGTCGGCGATCCGTCGGTCCGGTAAGCTTTGCGGATAGGAGGGGCGGCCGGCCCGTCGGTCGCGGCGCACGGGTCGGGCCGGGTCAATA
This sequence comes from Thermoanaerobaculia bacterium, assembly GCA_035308185.1. Lineage (GTDB taxonomy): Bacteria > Acidobacteriota > Thermoanaerobaculia > Multivoradales > UBA5704 > JASLEW01. Next base: position 5,342 of record DATGHG010000463.1, read on the forward strand.
ACGCGGCACGGCGGGGTCCACCTCGTGGCTCCAGGCGTCGATGCCGCCGGCGAGGTTGCGCGCGGCCTTGAAGCCGCGCTGGCGCATCAGCTGGACGGCCTGGGTGGAGCGGCCGCCGTGGTGACAATGCACCACGTAGCGCCCCGCCGGGTCGAGCTGCTCGAGCTGCTGCGGAAAGTCCTGCAGCGGCATGAGCCGAGCGCCATCGATGTGGCAGATGGCGTGCTCGAGCGGCGAACGCACGTCGATGAGGGTGAAGTCGCGCCCCTCGTCCAGCCAGCGCTTGACCTCGCCGGCCTCGACGTCGAAATCGTCGTCGTCGTCGTCGTCGGTGGCGGCGGCGTCGGCGCTGTCTGGCGATGGCGCGCCGGCCGCCCCCGCCGCGCCGGCGTGACCGGCGCCGCCGGCGCGCGCGCCGGCGCCCGTGGCCGCGGCCGGCGGCGCGATGCCGCAGAATTGGTCGTAGTCGATCAGCTCGTGCTGGGTGGGGTGCTCGGAGCAGATCGGGCAGGCGGGGTCCTTGCGCAGCTTGAGCTCGCGGAACTTGAGCTTCAGGGCGTCGAACAGCAGCAGCCGGCCGATCATCGGTTCGCCGGCGCCGACGATCAGCTTGATCACCTCGTTGGCCTGCAACGCGCCGATGATCCCCGGCAGCACTCCGAGCACGCCGCCCTCGGCGCACGACGGCACCAGGCCGGGCGGCGGCGGTTCCGGGAAGAGGCAGCGGTAGCACGGCCCCTTGGCCCCCCAGAAGATCGAGACCTGGCCCTCGAAGCGGAAGATCGAGCCGTAGACGTTGGGCTTGCCGGTGAGCACGCAGGCGTCGTTGACCAGGTAGCGGGTCTGGAAGTTGTCGGTGCCGTCGACCACGATGTCGTAAGGCGCGAACAGCTCGAGGGCGTTGCTCGAGTCGAGCCGCACCGGGTGCGGTTGCAAGGCGATGTAGGGGTTGATGCCGCGCAGCCGCTCGACCGCCGCGTCGAGCTTCGGCCGCCCGACGTCGGCGTGGCTGAACAGCACCTGGCGGTGGAGGTTGCTCTCGTCGACGACGTCGAAGTCGACCACGCCGAGGGTGCCCACCCCGGCCGCCGCCAGGTAGAGGCCGAGCGGCGAGCCCAGGCCGCCGGCGCCGATCATCAGCACCTTCGCCGCCTTCAGCCGCCGCTGCCCCTCGATCCCCACCTCGGGCATGATCAGGTGGCGGCTGTACTGGCGGATCTCCTCGGGGCTCAGCGCCGGCAGCTCGTTGCCGTCTCCGGGCGCCACCGCCGCCCGCGACAACGGGCTGGCCACGGCGCTGCCGCCGGCGATCGACGGGATGATCGTCAGGGTGTCGCCGGGCGCGACCCGGGTGGCGCCGCGTTCGAGGTGGCGCACGTCGTCGTCGTTGAGGAAGATGTTGACGAAGCTGCGCAGCCCGCCGTCGGCGGTGTACAGGTGCGGCTTGAGGCCGGGGTGCTGCCGGGTGAGGTCGCCGAGCGCCTCGTCCACGGTGCCGCCCTGGACCTCCACGTCGCCCGCCTCGCCGGTGAAGCGCCGCAGCGGAGTTGGGATCTGGATGGTCGCCATGGGACGTGTCTCCTTTGGGATGATGATGCCTGGCGTCGCCGGCCGGTGCTCAGGCGGGCCGCTCGGGCTCCGCCGAGCTGGCGAGATGCTCCTCTTCGAAGCGCGCGCGGTCGTCGCGCAGCCGCCAGCTCCTGGCCTGGTCTACCTGGCCTGCCTGGACCGAGACGATCAGGTACGACAGCCCTGGCCAGGCGTGCTCGCGGTCGAACTCGCTGGGCGCCGCGGGATGGTCGGGGTGCGAATGGTAGTAGCCCACCACCGCGAGACCGGCAGCCCGCGCTTCCTTGTGCGCGGCGAGCACCGTCTCCGGACTCATCACGAAGCGGTTGTGCCGGCTGTCCCCCCGCTCGTTGGCGGCCGGCACGATGCGCGCCACCCGAGTGAAGCCGTCGCGGGCCTCGCCGAGCAGGAAGCCGCAGCACTCCTCGGGGTAGGTGCGCTCGGCATGGCGGCCGATCGCCGCCATGTCGGCGGCGGACACCGCCAGGGCGGCCGGCGCCGCGGCCGCCGGCTCGCCGCTCGCAGTCATGGTGCCGGCGCCTCCTCCCAGAAGCGATCGGAGAGGTATTTGTCGGCGCCGTCGGGAAGTACGGTGACGATGGTCGCCGCGGCGCCGCGCGGCAGCTCGTTCGCCACCTGCAGCGCCGCCGCGACGTTGGCGCCCGCCGAGACGCCGACCCGCAGCCCCAGCTCGCGCGCCAGGCGATGCACCATGGCGTAGGCGGTCTCGGTCGACAGCTCCCGCGCCGCGTCGGCCAGGCCGGGATCGTAGATCCCCGGCACCAGGGCCGAGGCCATGTGCTTCATCCCCTCCAGGCCGTGGAACGGCGAGTCGGGTTCGACCGAGATCAGCCTGACCGCCGGCCGGGTGTCGCGCAGGAAGCGTCCCACGCCGATGAAGGTGCCGCTGGTGCCGAGGCCGGTGACGAAATGGGTGATCTCGCCGCCGGTCTGGGCCCAGATCTCCGGGCCGGTGGTGCGATAGTGCGCCCCCCAGTTCTCGGGGTTCGAGTATTGGTCGAGGTAGGCATAGCGCTCCGGTTCCGCGGCGGCCAACCGGCGGGCTTCGACGATGGCGCCGTCGCTGCCGGCCAGGGGATCGGTCAGATGCAGCTCGGCACCGTAGGCGAGCAGGATCTTGCGCCGCTCGATGCTGGCGTTCTCCGGCATGCAGAGCGTCACCGGGATGCGGCGCACCGCGCCGATCATGGCGTAGGCGATGCCGGTGTTGCCGGAGGTGGCATCGAGCAGCCGCCGGCCGGCGGCGCCGGGGCCCGGCGCGGCGAAGCGGCAACGCCGCTCGGCGTCGAGGATGATGGCGAGGGCCGCGCGGTCCTTGACCGAGCCGCCGGGGTTGGCCTGCTCGGCCTTGGCCAGCAGGCGCACTCCGGTTCGCCCGGCGAGCTCGGAGAGATCGACCAGCGGCGTGTTGCCGATCAGCTCCAGCACGCGCCGCGGCCCGGTCAGGGACGAGCCCGGCGGCGCCAGCACGGCGGTGGAGGTCTCCGGCATCGGCGTGAGGTCTCGCGGGGTCGGACAGGTTGGCGGGCGGCGGCTCCTTGGGCTGTAAAAGAGAGTCATCCGGTCACAAATTCCCGGCCGCCAACCGCGGTTCCGTCGCGGTTCGCTCACGCTCGATCACCAGCGCCGTCCAGTCGTCTTCGAGGACCGGACGGGTGGCGGCCCGCACCCGGCCGATCAGGCCGTCGAGCCAGACCAGCGGCGGTTCGCCGTCGCCTTCGTCCGCTGCCAGCAGCCGCGCGAGCGCCTCGTAGCCGAGCGGGTCGCCGCCGCCGGCAGGGGCCTCGGCCAGGCCATCGGTGAGCAGCAGCAGGCGGTCCCCAGGGGCGAGCCGCAGGACCAGCGAGCGGTAGTCGACCTCGCTGCGTATCCCGAGCGGCAGCCGCGGCCCCGGTACCGTCTGCGGCGCCGGCAGTGCTCCCGCTGCCAGCAGGTACGGGTCGGGAAGGCCGGCGTTGGCCAGCTCGATCCGGCCGCTGGCCGGCTCGAAGCGCGCGAACGCCAGCGCCACGAACTCGCGGCCCGGCAGCTCGGCGGCGAGGCGGCGGTTGAGCTCGCGCAGGGTGTCGGCGGCGGAACGCTCGGCGGCGACCAGCGGCAGCATCGCCTTCACCGAGGCCATGATCAGCGCCGCCGCCATGCCCTTGCCGGCGACGTCGCCCACCACCACTCCCAGGGCGCCGTCCGGCAGCAGGAAGGAGTCGTAGAAGTCGCCGGCCACCAGCTTGGCGGCCAGGTTGCGCGCCGCGACGCGGTAGCCGTCGCCGTCGATCTGGGGAGGCGGCAGCAGCCGGCTCTGGAGCTCGCGCGCCAGTTGCAGCTCCTTGGCGGCGAACTCGACCTCCTTGAGGCGGGCGACGCTGGCTTCCAGGCGGGTGCGCAGCACGCTGTAGCCGTAGAAGGCAAAGCCGAAGACGACCGTCAGGCCGCCGGTGACCGGCAGATAGAGCGACGTCTCCGTCCCCAGCGGCTGGTGGAAGACCAGGGCCGCCAGGGCCTTCACCGTCAGCCAGGCGGCCAGCCCGCCGGCGGCGAACAGCGCCGCGCGGGCGGCGAAGGCCCACGTCTTGCCGAGCCGGTCGATCGTGTTCCCGAGCAGGGCATAGGCCAGCCGCAGGTTGACGTCGATCATCAGACCGACGCCGGCGCCGGCCGCCAGCGAGACGACCAGGTCCATGCCGCGGTCCCGCAGCGACATCAGGCCGCCGATCACCACGCCGACGGCGATCGCCATCGCCGGCTCGCCGAGCCAGCGGGCCCAGCGGCGAGACGGCGGCGGCGGCGCGGCGGCGCCGGGATCGGCCAGGTCGGCGGCGGACATCTCGGTATCCTATACGGCGCCCGTCGGCGGCGGTTCTGGCCGTAGGGCGGGGCGGGGAGCGCTTCGGCCCCGGTTGTTCTCTGCTACCGGGGTTGCAGCGCCTGCACCAATTCCGGCGGCAGCGGGACCACCAGCGAGGCCACCACCGACGCGGCGGTCAGCCCCAGGCAGATCAGCGCCGCCGCCTGGTGATCGCCGCGCTCCGGTTTGAGCGGATCCAGGAGGCGGCCGGCGAGGTAGCCGCCGGCGAAGCCGCCGATGTGCGCGAAGTTGTCGACGCCGGGCATCAGGAAGCCGAAGAGGATCATGGTGATGGCATAGCTCCAGGCCATCTTGCCGACCGCGCTGCTGCCGCTGCGCCGGCCGTAGTAGACCAGCGCCCCGACGAAGCCCAGGATGGGGGCCGAGGCGCCCAGGGTGAGGCCGGCGCCCAGATGGAACAGCCCCAGCGAGCTGCTGAGCAGGAAGCCGGTCACCGAGGAGACCGAGTAGATGATCACCATCCGGCTCGGACCGTAGAACTCGGCGACCGCCGGGGCCAGGTAGCGCACCCAGTACAGGTTGAACCCGATGTGCAGCAGCCCGGCGTGCAGCCAGCCGGCCGACAGCAGGGTCCACCAGCGGTGCAGAACGAAGACCGGGATCCTGCCGCTGGCCCCGAACCGCACCTCGCTGAGCATGCTGGGGGAAAGCAGGCTCAGCAGGCCGCTCATCTGGATGTGCTGCGGGTCCGCCGCCAGCATCAGCAGATAGAGCAGCACGCAGCCGCCGATCACCGCATCGACGAAGCCCATGTCGCGCCCCAGCCGCCGCAACCAGGCGTTGAAGCCGAACATCCCGGGGCTGCGCCGGCCGCAGTAGGGGCACTCCTTCTCGTTGACCCCCACCAGCCTGCCGCACGACGGGCAGAGCACCGAACCGCTGCGCTGGCGTTCGAACATGGCGCGTACTCTACCCTGGCTCAGGGGTCGCGGCGCGGCGGCTCGCGCGGCGGCGGGTCGCGCCAGGCGGGCTCGCCGGTGCCCGGGGCGTCGAGCGGGTCTTCGACCGGCGGCTCGGCCGGCGGCCCCTGCTCCGGGTCGTCCTCGGGCTCGCGCCGCGCCGGCAGATCGTCGTCGGGAACGGCCGCGAGGAGCTGGCCGCTCCAGGCGCGGGCGAGGATCTCGGCGGCGCGGCCGGCGTCGGCGCGGCGCACCTCGAGGCGGTTGTAGGCGACCGCCTCGGCGGAGAGCAGATGGACCGCCGGCAGCCGCTCCTCGAGCACGCAACAGCGCAGTCCCTCGGATTCCAGGAAGGTGCGTGCCAGGTGGGCCTCCCAGGTGGTGTGGAAGCGGGCGACGGTATGGAGGGCCGTGTCCTCGCCGGCATGGGGAGCGCCGCCCTGGTCCGCAACGGCGGCGCCGGCCGCCGCCTGGCCGCCGATCTCGCCGGCTCCCCAGAGGATGCCGCAGGCGCCGCAGCGATAGCCTCGCCGCGAGACCGGCAGCATGCCGAGCAGCCGGCGCGACGACCGCTCCGGTTGCAGGTCGGGGCTGCCGCAGGCGGGGCAGGCGCGAGCCGCGGCAGCCATCGCCGCCGATGGCGCGGCCGGCGGCGCGCTGCCGGCGACGTTGGAGCTGGTGCCAAGTGCGGAGCCAGGCGAGGCCGGGAAGCCAAGGGAGCCCGGCAAGCCGGCGGCCTCATCGGCCTCATCGGCCTCATCGGGCTCATCGGAGGGATCGGCGCCGTGGGGGACGCCGCCGCCGCGGGCAGCGGCCGGGCCGGTGGCCACCAGGTAGATCTCGGGCAGCGGCGCGAGCCGCCGCAGCACCTCGGTTGCCGCCTCGGCGTCCTGCTCCCGGACCTTGAGCTGCACGCCGCCGACGGCGTTGGACAGTGCCACCATGCGGATGACGTGCTCGTTGGCGATCAGCGAGTGGAGGCCTTCGGCGTTCAGCCTGGCCTGGGCGAGCTGCGCTTCCCAGGGCGTGCTGAAGGTGCCGATGGTGATCAGCCGCTGCAACTCGTAGGAGGTGGAGTCGGACATCGGATCAGCGGTTCACCGGAAGCCGCCGGAGCGCAGCAGCGCGGTCAGGCCGGCGAACACCGCGGCGAAGAAGAGCAGCGTCAGCAGCGCGGCGCCCAACGCGGCGCGCCGGCCGCCGAAATGGGAGGCGATCGCATAGGCGCCTGCCGCGGCGATCAGCGCGAAGAGCACGAAGACCACGTTGGGGGGCATCATGGCCGATGACGGTGCGAGCGCGGCGGGCCGGGCTCACGGGCGCTCCCGCTCGTCGCCCTCGCCGGCCTCCTCGAGGTTCTGGACGATCTGGGTGACCTCGACCTCGGCCCTGCGGATCTTGCTCCGGCACAGGTCGAGCAGCTCGGCGGCGCGGCGCAGCTCCTGCGCCAGCTGATCGATGTCGATCTCCTCGCCCTCGATCCGCCGCAGGATGCCCTCGAGCTCCTCCATCGCCTGGCGGAAGCTCGGCGCCTCGTCCGCCGCGGCCCCCTGCGCCGGCCCGGCCCCAGCCGGCGCCTGATCCGGCTTCGGCCGTGCGGTCCCGGCCGGCGCCTCGTCCGGCATCGGCCGCCCCTCCACTCCGCCTGGTCCGCCGTGCTCGCTCAACGCCTGTCCTCCTTGCCGGGCGGAGCCGGCGGGAACTCGAATGCGATCTGCAACTCCGGCGCCGCCGGCTTCGCCGGCCGCCTCGCCGTGGCCGGCCCACCGGCCGTGGGTTGGCTGCCCGGCTCGACGCGGCTGCGCAGCAGGCCTCCGGCCAGGCGGCTGAGCAGCACCGCGCCCCCGCCCACCTGCCCGGGATGCCGCAGCAGCCGGCCGTCGGCGTCGCGGGTGACGCTGAAACCGCGTTCGAGAGTGCGCTGCGGGTCGAGCTGGGTGGCGAGCCGCTCGAGGCCCTGCAGCGTGGCGCGCGCCTCCCGCAGGTGGCCGCGCGCGCCGCCGCAGATTCGCTCGGCACGCCGCCGCCGCTCGCGCTCGGCGCGCCCGAGCCCGCGCGGCGCCGCCACGGCGAGCCGGGCGCGCAGCTCGTCGCCGCGCCTGCCGGCGGCGCGCAGGGCGCTGCGCCCGAGGCGCGCCAGGGTGCGCGCGTGCTCGGCGACGTGCGCCCCGGCACCGGCGAGCCGCAGCCGCGCCAGGCTGACGCCGCGCTCCGCCCGGCCCAGCGCCTCGCGCGCCCGGGCGAGCGGCGCCAGCGCCTCGCGGCGCACCGCCCGGCGCAGCTCCGCGACGGCCAGATCGAGGCGCGTCACCCGTTCGACCAGGAACTCGGCGACCTTGGTCGGGGTCTTGAGCGCGGTGTGCGCCACCAGGTCGGCGATCGAGCGATCGATCTCGTGGCCCAGCCCGGTGAGCACCGGGAACGGCGCGTTGGCGATCGCCTCGGCGATGGCGCGGCTGTCGAAGGCGGCGAGGTCGGTGCGCGAGCCGCCGCCGCGGATCACCACGGCGCAGTCGATCCGCATCCCCGCCAGCACCCGCAGGGCCGACACCACCTCGCGCTCGGCGTCGCGGCCCTGGACCGCGGCGTGCACGAACAGCACGCGGAAGCCATAACCGCTCTCGCGCAGCCCGGACAGGAAGTCGTGGTAGGCGGCGCTCCCCTCGGAGGTGACCAGCGCCAGCGCCAGCGGCAGCTCGCTCAGCGCCAGCGAGCGATTGCGCTCCATCAGCCCGGCCGCCGTCAGCGCCGCCAGCGTCTCGCGCCGCCGCAGCTCGAGCAGGCCGAGGGTGAAGGTCGGATCGATCTCCCGGACGGTCAGCTGCAGGCGCCCGCCGGCGCCGTAGAAATCCAGGCTGCCGCGGCAGCGGATCTGCACCCCGTCGGCCAGCCGCTGGTCGGTGGCGGCCAGCATGCGCTTGACGCGCTGGTGGTCGGCGTTCCAGATCACCGCGTCGAGCTTGCCGACGATCGAGTCGCGGTCACCCTTTTCGATCAGCTCGAAGTAGACGTGCCCGCGCGTCCCCTGCTTGCAGCGCGCCACCTCCCCGGCCACCCAGATGGCGGGGAAGGCCTCGGCGAGCAGCTCGCGGATCTCGCCGCAGAGCTGCGACACGCTGTAGGTGGGTTCGTCGAAGGGAGTCGGATTCAGCGGCAGGTCCCTCGCGGCTCAATGATAGGACTTGAGCTCCTTCGAGGTGCCGAGGGGGATGGCGTCGGCCCATTCGACGGCCTTCTTGTCGCCGGCGGTGAGCTTGCCCAAGAAATCGACCGCCTCGTCGCGCTCCCGGAACAGCCGCCAGATGAAGGTGTGGCCGGCCGGCGCGGTGAAGTAGGTGTAGTGCTTGGAGCCGTTGGAGAGATCGAAGCCCAGGTTGGTCTCGCCATTGACGCCGACGCAGGCCAGAGCGATGGCGCGGCAGGCCAGCGCCAGCGCCTTGATCGCGTCCTCGTAGTCGGCCAGCTCCTCGCGCGACAGCGGCGAGTGATAGAGGGCGATCCGCGCGCAGTCCTCCTCCGCCAGCAGGTTGTAGGGGATGTCGTTGCGATCCATCGCGTCCTTGGTCTCGCCGGTGGTGACGAACACGTCCTCGGTGCCGGTGACCTTGTAGGTGATGGCGTAGACGTCCTTTTCGAGCTGCGAGAAGGCTTCCGCCAGGATGCTCTCGTCCTCGATGGTGAAGTAGTACAAACGGTTCATCAAGCGTCGCGCTGCCATGCAGGCGTTCCTCCCGGGCGAAGTCTAAGGAATGGGGTTGGCGGTGGGTGACTGCGCGGCTCCCCGGATCGCACATTTTACCACACCACCGGCAGGAGGGCCGCCTGCCCTACCGGCGTCACAAAGTTCGCAGAAACGCGATCAGGGCCTTGCGGTCAGGCTCGGCAAGGTCGAGGCCGTAGCGGTGCCCCGGGACCGCTCGCGTTTTCACCCCCGCCCCGCGGAACCCTGTCGGCACGTAGTCGCGTTGCAGGCGTCGCGGATCGAACCAGTCCTCGAGCGTGGCCACCGAGCCGGAATGTTCGAGCGGACCGCGGTACCAGAGCCCCTTGAGCGACGGGACCTTGTAGAAACCGGTCCCGCGTCGAGTGTAAAGAGCAAGGCCGGGGTCCGTCCCCATGCGGAAAAATAGCACGTCCTGCGTCTCGGGGTGGTTCGTTGGCGGTTTGAACCCATCCACCGCGATCAGCTTGTTGTTGGTATAGAGCGGCGGCGTGTGGCAGTGCCCGCACCCTTTCTTGGTGAAGATCTCCTGCCCCCGTGCCGAGAGGGCATCCGGTTGGTTGGGGTTCGGCGGCGGTTGCAGTGAATAAAGGAAAAGGCCGAGCGCGTAGAGCTGTTCGTCGCTGTAGCGCCGCATCTGCTGCGGCTCGGGTAGGGAACCCGCCGGCCGGAAATCGCCATACACGGTGAAGAAGCTCATCCCCTGGTTGAGCGCCGCGTAGCGCATCAAGTCACCGATCGAGCGGTGGCGGACGTTGCCGGTGCGGTCGAAATAGAGGCGGTCCTTGAGCCCGATCAGATCCGGCACCTGGACGGGGTGGAACGCGCTGGTGCCGAGGCGCGCCTGCACGCCGGGCGGAACGGCCTCGTCGCCGGCGGCGATCTGCTCGGCGGAGAGCTTCGCGTACCGCGCCGCCGGGTCGTTCGCCCCCAGCCATGGCGCACCATACGGCGCGCGGAACCCGTCGCGAAACTCCTGCAGGAACTTGGTGGGGTCCTTCGCGGCAGCCGCCTGCTCCCGGTGGTCCAGGGCGTCGAGGCGCCCCAAGGGGTAGTTGCCCTGCGCCCCGATGACGGTGCTGCCGTCAGGCATGACGCGAACGTGGCAGGTTGCACACGAGAACTCGCCCACTGCCACCTGGCCCTTCGCCAGGACGTAGTAGCGAAGGAATGGCACGGTGCCGTCCGCCGCCACCGGCACGCCGGTCTTGCGATACCAGTCACGGTCGTGGAGCTTGTCGACCGAGAGCAGGGCGTCATAGACGATGGGTGCGTTGAAGACCAGCTCCCCGGCGCGGACCCAGTCTTCCTGCGTCACCAGCTTCGCCGGATCGAAAACGACCTCCGGCTCACGGCTTTTCAGCATTTCCAGATACCCGGCCGGCTCCCGGTCCGGGTGGTACACCGGATACCCCTTGCGGAGCGTACGGACCGGGATCCTGTAGTAGTACTCCGCGGGCACCTGACGGGGTACGACGTGCGAATGCGCCAAAGGGACTTCCAGCGTGGCGAGGGCCGCGTCGTCCCAGGTGCGCGGGACCGCGGGCTTCCAGGCGGCGGTATTCGCGGTCGGCGCAGCCATCGCGCCTGGCGCGGCCGTGGCGGCGGGGGCCGCCGGCGGCTCGGGCGGCGGAGCCTTGCCGGCGAGCACGCTCGCCGACAGAGCGACGACGCCGGCAACTCCTCCGGCCCGGCGCAAGAACTTCCTACCACGATCCATCAGGACCTCCCCGCAAGCTTCGTTGCGTATACCCTCTCGCCCTAGCAGTCCGTGACGTCCGGCAACATTTTTCAATCACAAATAAACAGCGCATGATCTAGACAAAGCAACTTGATTAACTATAATGTCGCCGTGCCCGGCTGGTCAACCAATTGGAGCTTCGCGGGGATGCCGTTCAGAGACCTCCGACTCGTGCTCCGCGCCTTGCGCCGGGCGAAGGGCTACGCGCTGGCGACCGTCGCCTGTTTCGCTCTCGGCAGCGGTGCGTATTGCACGGTTTTCACCATCGTCGATGCCACCCTCATCCGGGAGCTGCCGTACCGCGATCCCGGACGCCTGGTGATGATCTCGAACCGGTTCCCGGACCGCGGCCTGTTGCGTGAGCCGCTCTCCGAGCTCGAGCTGCTCGACGTCCGGCGCAGCACCGCTCTGGAGTCGGTGGCGGGGCTCCTCCATTGGCGCTTCAACCTGACCGGGATGCCGGAGCCCGAGCAGCTCGTGGGCGCCAGGGCCTCCGCCGCGCTCTTCCCCCTGCTCGGGGTGACGACCGCTGCCGGTCGCACCTTCTCCGCCGAGGAAGAGACGCCGGGTCGCGACCGGGTGGCCCTCCTGAGCCATCGGCTGTGGCAGCGGCGTTTCGGCGGCGATCGCCGGATCGTGGGGCGGTCCCTGATCCTCAACAACGAGCCCCACCAGGTCGTCGGCGTGCTGCCTGCGGACTTCCGCTTCGGTGGCGACGAGATCGACGTCTGGGCGCCCCTGGCCATCGACGTCGAGAAGCCGCTGCCGCGCGACGCCCGCGGCGTGACGACGGTCGGCCGGCTCCGCCGAGGCCGGTCGCAGGCGCAAGCCCAGGCCGAGATGGACGTCCTGGCGCATGGGCTGCAGCGGCAGTATCCGGCGATCTATCCGGCCGGCAGCGGCTGGGCCCTTCGCCTCACCCCGCTGCGCGACCACCTGGTGGGCGCGGCGCGGCCGGCTCTCCTGGCCCTGCTCGCGGCCGGCGGACTGGTGCTGCTGACCGCCTGCGGCAACGTGATCAACTTGACGCTGGCGCGGGCCACCGAGCGCAGCCGAGAGCTGGCGCTCCGCGCCGCTCTGGGGGCCGGCCGCGGCGCGCTCACCCGGCCGTTGCTCGCCGAATCCACGGTCCTGACGCTGGCGGGCGGCACCCTGGGCCTGCTGCTCGCGTCCTGGGTCGTACGGACCATCGTCGCCCTGGGTCCGGAGGGTATCCCGCGGCTCCACGAGATCGCCGTCGATCGGACGGTCATCGGGATCACTTTGATCTTCTCGCTGGCCGGCGGCCTCGCCCTTGGCGGGCTCGCGACCGCCTGGGCGCTCCGGCACGGTGGCAATGACGCGCTCAAGGAAGGCGGCGAGAGGGCCGCCGCCGGCCGCGGCGGCCTGCGCATCCGCAACCTCCTCGTCGCTGCCCAGGTCGCTCTTGCCGTGCTGGTGCTGGTGGGCGCCGGGCTGCTGGCGCGGAGCTTCCTGCGCCTCCGGCAGGTGGACGTCGGCTTCCGTTCCGATCACCTGCTGACTTTCCAGATCTTCCTGCCGCGCTCCAGCTTCAAGGAGCCCGCGACGACCGTGAGTTTCTTCGACGGCCTGCTCGGCAACCTCGCTGCCCTGCCCGGTGTGCGCGCCGCCGCCGCCGTTTCCGACCTGCCGTTCAGCGGCAGCGACATGTCGGGCCAGGTGGCGGTGGAGGGCACGGCGCCGCCGCGGCCCGGGGACGCCAATCCCGCCGTGTCGTGGCGGGTGGTGACCCCCGGCTACTTCGATGCCATGGGCATCCCGTTGCGTCAGGGGCGTCTGTTTCGCTCCGCTGACGACGCCGCCGGTGCCGCGGTGGTGATCGTGGACAGCCGGCTGGCCCGGCGGCTGTGGCAGACGCAGAGCCCCCTGGGACGGCGCGTGTCGCTGCGCGACTGGGCCAAGACGGACTGGATGACCGTGGTGGGCGTGGTCGGTCCGGTGAAACACAACAGCCTGGCGGCGGACTCGCTCGAGCAGCTCTACCTGCCGCAAGCCCAGAGCGGCTGGCGCATGATGTCCGTCGTCGCCCGCACCCGAGGCGATCCGATGCAGCTTGCCGGCACGGTGCGCGGGCTGGTCTGGAAGCGGGCTCCTGACGTGCCCCTGGTCAACGTTCGGTCGATGGATCAGCTGGTCGCCGAGAGCACCTCACAGCTGGGATTCGGTCTCTGGCTCTTCGCGATCTTTTCGGCGCTCGCCGTGGTCCTGGCGGCGCTGGGGGTCTACAGCGTGACGGCCTATGCCGTCGTCCGGCGCAGCCGCGAGATCGCGATCCGGATGAGCTGCGGCGCCAACCGGCGGGACATCGCGCGTCTGGTGCTGTGGCAGAGCGCGCTGCAGATCTGGTCAGGGCTGGCGCTCGGCTTGCTGCTCGTCCTCTGGGGCGGCAACCTGCTGCAGAGCCAGCTCTTCGAGGTGGTGCCGTACGATCCTGCCACCCTGTTCGCGGTCTCGGCGTTGATCTGCGGCGTTGGCGTCGCCGCCAGCTACCTGCCAGCTCGCCGCGCCACCCGCATCACACCGGCCCAGGCTCTCGGGCAAACCTGACCATGGATGCCGCGATGCACCGAATCCGCGTTCTCCTGCTCGTGCTGCTGGTGCTCCCCGCTGGCGCGGCAGCTGCCGAGCTGGCGCTGCCGCTGGTCAGCCCGGCCGCCGCGGTCAAGACCGTGATCGGCAAGACCGAGGTGGAGATCGAATATCACCGCCCGGGGGTCAAGGGACGAAAGATCTGGGGCGGTCTGGTGGCGTACGGCGAGGTGTGGCGTCTGGGGGCCGGCGAGGCCACCACGATCCGGCTCTCCACGCCGGCCAAGATCGAAGGGCACGAGGTGCCGGCCGGCACCTATGCCCTGTTCGCGATCCCCGGTCCCGATCAGTGGACCTTCGCCCTGAGCAAGAATGCGCGGCAGTGGGGAGCCTACGGTTACAAGCAGCAGGAGGATCTCCTCCGCATCGACGTGAAGCCGCGGACCGGCCCCTTCACCGAGTGGCTGCTGTTCACGATCACCCCCTTGGGGAGGGGGAAGGGTGCGGTCGAGATGGCCTGGGAAAACCTGCGGGCCTCTTTCACGGTGGAGGCGGACGCCGATCGGGAGGCTTGGGCCGAGATCGACCGGGCCCTCGGAGGCAAGCCGCAAGCGGCGGACTACATGGCGGCCGCCCTGTTCGCGGACTCGACCGGCGAGCGCCTGGGAGAGGCCCTGGCCTGGATCGACAGAGCCCTGGCCATGGAGCAATCCGTCTTCGCCTACGACGTCAAGGCGCGGATCCTACACAAGTTGCACCGGACCGCGGAGGCGTTGAAGACCGTGGACGTAGCTTTGGCCGGCGCGCCCGGCCACTATCCGCGAGACCTCACCTGGGGCCTGGAGCAGCTCAGGGTTGAGCTGGTGCGGGAGAACCGACCTCGATGACGATGCCCCCGGTGGCCGACCGTCAATCGGGCTTGGTCTTGTCCTTCTCGGGAATGGGCGTCCCCGGCACGTAGGGTTCGGCGAGCCGGGTCAACAGGTAGAGGTCGATCCCGACCTCGTCGGCCACGAACAGAGAGCCATCCTCCATCTTGCGTTCCCAGGCAATGCCATAGTCCTGCCGGTTCAGCGTGAAATGGGCCTCGGCGCCGACCACCCGGTCCAGCGTCAGCAACCGGAACGGGATCGAGATCTGCTTGGCGACGCCGTGCATCGAGAACGTGCCGTCGAGCACGTAGTTGTCGCCGTCGCGCCGCACCCGCGCGCTCTTGAAGGTCACCGTCGGATACTTGGCGGTGTCGAAGAACCGCGGACTCCGCAGATCCTGGTCGCGCTCGGCGATGCCGGTGTCGATGCTGGCGGCGTCGATCTTGACGTCGATCGAGGCGGTGGTGGGATCTTTCGGGTCGAGCACCACGACGTTGCCCGAGAAGTCGGCGAACTTGCCGGTGACCTTGCTCACCTTGAGGACAGCAGCGGCAAAGCCGACCGTCGAATGATTGCGATCGATCGGATAGCGCTTCGCCGTGGCCGCCGCCGCGGTGGCGCCGGGTGCCGAGGCGGGAGTGGCCGGAGCGACGGCCGCGCCGGTGCTGGGCGCGACGGCGCCGCCGGCCGGTGCGGCGGCAGCGCCGTCGATCTGGGCGGCGAGCGTCGCGAGCAGCAGGAAAGAGAACACGTTTCGCCTGGTCACCGGGAACCTCCTGTGTCGCACGGATCATCTATATTGCTTAGGGGATTAGTTGCGATCATTACGCGCTGGATCGTAGCCAGCTTCCTGCCGGGGGTCAAGTGCGGCAAGGGCCGAGCGCCAGGGAGGCTCACGCCAGCGCGGGCAGGCCGAAGCGATCTGCCAGCAGGCCAAGGGTGAGGACCACCATCAGGAAGTCGGTTTCCTGGTGGGGGTTCAGATCGGTTTCCCGGCTCAGGCAGCGGGCGCGCAGAGCGTCGACCGTGTCGGGTTTGAAATACCCCTGGCGCCTTATCCGATCGTGCGACAGCAGATCCTCGATCCACTCGATCCGCTGGCCCAGCAGGAAGGGCGATCCCGGCGCGCGGAAGCCGAACTTCTCGCGGGTCACGATCTCGGACGGCACGAGGTCGGCGGCCGCGAGCTTGAGGATGTATTTCTCGGTGAAATCGTGGAGCTTGAGATCGGGAGGAATCTGGCGCACGAAGTCGACGACCTCGACGTCGAGGAACGGATAGCGCCCCTCGACCGAGTTGGCGAGTGCCATCCGATCGCCGTGATCGGCCAGCAGGTGATCGGCCAGGCGAAGCTTGAAGTCGAGATAGGAGCGCTGATGAAGGGGATGCCTGCCGCGCAAGCGGTCGTGGTTGACGAGCGCGAAGTTCACGAAATCGAAGCTGTCGAGGTTGGCGCGGAGGTCGTCGGAGTAGAGCGCCGCGCGGCTCTTGCGGAAGGCGTACAGATCGGTCTCGTAGAACAGGCTGGCGTCGCCCCAGAGCTTTTCGCGCAGCTTCGCCTCGCGCAGGGCGTTGAGATCGGCGGCCGGCGCGCGCCGCGGACCGAGCTGATCGAACAGGTATCCGGGGTAGCCGGCGAACAGCTCGTCGGCCCCCTCGCCGCCCAGGATCACCTTGATCCCCTCCTGGTGCGCCGCTTGCGACAGCGCCAGCGAGCAGGTGTTGTAGGTCTCCCGGACCGGGCACTCGGCGTGGTAGACCATGTCGCTCATCCGCGTCGCGATCTCCTCGCGGTCGAAGCAGATCTCGTGGTGCCGGGTGTGGAGGCGGCCGGCCAGCAGCCGCTGAAAGCGGGTCTCGTCGATCGCCTGGTCGGCGAAGCGGATCGAGAAGGTGTGCTGGCCGGCGCCGCGCAGACGGCAGGCCAGCGCGGTCACCAGCGAGGAGTCGAGGCCGCCGCTCAGGTACAGCCCGATCGGCACGTCGGCCTGCAACCGCAGCGCAACGGATTGCTCCAGCAGTGCGCCGAGCCGCTCCACGTAGTGGCGCTCGCTTTCCCGGCTCGCCGGCTCGCCGGCCGGCGGGTAGTCGAGGTCCCAGTATTCGGAGACCTGCACGCGCGAGTCCTGGACCACGATCTGATGACCGCTCGGCAGGCTCTCGATGCCCTCGAACAGCGTCCGCGGAGCGACCGGTCCCGGCAGGCACAGGACCTGGTCGAGCCCGGTCAGGTCGACCCGCCGCGGCACCGCCGGATGCTCGAGCAGCGCTTTGATCTCCGAGGCGAAGAGAAAATAGCCGTCGTGGGTGGCGTGGAAGAGCGGCGTCACGCCGAAGTGGTCGCGCGCCAGCAGGAGCCGGCGGCGGCGGCGGTCGTAGAGCACGAAGGCGAACTGTCCGTTGATGCGGTGCAACAGCTCCGGGCCGCTCTCCTCGTAGAGATGGACCAGGACCTCGACGTCGCTGCGCGTGCTGAACTGGTGCCCCTTGCATTCCAGCTCCCGCCGCAGCTGCTGGAAGTTGTAGATCTCGCCGGTGCAGAGCAGCACCAGGCTGCGGTCTTCGTTGTAGATGGGCTGATCGCCGGTCGCGAGGTCGATGATGCTCAGCCGGCGGAAGGCGAGGCCGACCTCGGCCTCGACGAAAAAGCCGGCCGAATCCGGGCCGCGGTGGATCAGCCGGTCGTTCATCCTCGCCAACAGCTCCCGGTCCGCCGGGCGCTCGGCGCGCAGGTCCAGGTAACCGACGAATCCACACATGGCAGCGGGTCGCGTCCCGAGGTCTCAGCCGGGCATGAGCGCCGCCGGCGAGGCGGCAGCGTCCATCGTGGTCGCGGCGAGGCAGCGGCCCAGCTCCGCGGCCAGCTGCTGGACCTGTGGTGCATAGACCATGGCGCGGTGCGTGGCGGCGACCGGCCTCACCGCCAGCTCCCCGGTCGTCAGGGCACGCCACCCCTCGAGGTTGCGCGCCTGCCGTCCATCGGCGTCGGCGTCGAGCTCGGCCTTGAAGAAGGTCAAGCGCCCGGGGTAGGCGCGCGGCCGATATTGCTGCGCCAGGCGGCCGTTCATGCGGACCATGGCGACGAGCTCGCGCAGGGTTTCCACGTCGTAGTCGGGAGGCAGGAGGTTGGATCTCCTGCCGAGCTCGAGCAGGCGGCGCAGCTGCGCCTCGGGGGCGAGGCCGCGCAGCATCTCCGGCGTGAGCTCGACCTGCGGGCCGACCAGCTCGAGGATGATCGCCGCGTCGTCCAGCGCCGCATCGTGCGACGGTGCGGACGCGGCCGGCGCGAAGCTGTCGAACAGCGCGAGCATCGCGACCTCCTCGCCCCTGCCCGCCAGCTGGCGGGCCATCTCGAAGGCGACCGACCCGCCAAAGGACCAGCCGGCCAGCAGATACGGGCCCGCCGGACGGACCTGACGGACGGCGGCGAGATAGGTCGCCGCCATCTCCTCGAGGTCCTCGAAGCGTCGGTTGCTGCCCGGCTGGAACTGCTCGTCCAGGCCGTAGAAGGGCTGCTCCGGCAGGAGCTCCGCCAGGGCGCGAGCCAGCGCCTGGTAGCAGAGCGCGCTGCCGCCGAGTGGGTGCACGCAGAACAGCGGCGTGCCGGAGCCCTGCGGGCGAAGCGGTAGGAGCGGCGAGCGCGCGATCTCCGCCGGCCTGGCGCGCAGCGCCGATGCCAGATGCTCGACCGTCGGCGCCGGCAGAAAGCCGGCGAGCGAGAGCCGGTGGTCGAAGCGCCGTTCGACGCGCGCCAGCATCGGCGCCACCAGCAGCGAGTGGCCGCCGAGCATGAAGAAGCTCTCCGTGACCCCGACCGGCGTGCCCAGCATCTCCTCCCAGATCGCGGCGATCTCGAGCTCGATCGGATCACGCGGCGGTACCGCGGGCGCATCGGCAGCCTGCCGGGATCCGGCGATCTCCAGCAGCCGGGCGCGGTCGAGCTTGCCGTTGGCGGTCAACGGCAGCGCGGCGACCAGGACGAAGTGCGAGGGGACGATCGGTGCGGGAAGCGACTCGCGCGCCAGGCGGCCGAGCTCCGCGGGCGAGGGGCTGCTCCCGTCGCTCACCTGGGGCACCACGCAGGCCACCAGGCGGCCGCCGCCCGCACCGTCGGCCACCACCGCCACCTCGCGGACGCCGGGATGGCGCCGCAAGGCACGCTCGATCTCCGCCGGCTCGACCCGCACGCCGCGGATCTTGAGCTGACCGTCGCGCCGCCCCAGGATCTCCAGCAGCCCGTCGGCGCCGAACCTGCCCAGATCGCCGCTGCGATAGAGCAGGTCGGCAGGGTCGTCGCGGAAGGGATTGGCGACGAAGCGGTGCTGCCCGCCGGTTTCCGGCTGCAGGAAGCCGAGAGTCCGGAACGGCGTGCGCACCACGATCTCACCCGTCTCGAGGGCGCCGCAGCGGCGTCCGCCGTCGGCCAGGATCAGCGCCTGGGTGTCCGGCAACGGCGCTCCGAGCGGCTGGACGCCGGGCCGCGGCTCCGGCGCCACGCGGTACCAGCACTTGGCCAGCGTGGTCTCGGTCGGCCCGTAGAGATTGATCACCTCGCCGTGATGGTCGAAGGCCGCGCGCCAGCGGTTCACCAGCTCGCCGGTCAGCGGCTCGCCGGCGAAGAACACGCAGCGCAGGCGGGGAAGGCGCACCTCGCCGGCTCCGCTCGCGATCCAGGCCAGTGCGAGGGAGGGCACCGTGTGCAGCAGCGTGATGCCGCTTTGCGCCAGCCAGGCCGGCGCCGCGGCGCCGGCGACCGCGAGATCCTCGTCCGGCAGGCAGAGCACCGCGCCGCTGGTCAGGGGCAGGAAGAGCTCGCGCAGCACGACGTCGAAAGACAGCCCGGTCAGCTGCGCCACGCGGTCCCCCGGGCCGACGTCGAAGGTGGTGCGCTGCCAGTCGAGAAAATGCCCCAGACCGCTCTGGCGGCCGACCACGGCATTGGGCACTCCGGTCGTGCCCGAGGTGAAGAACACGTAGGCCGGATCGTCAGGGGCGGGCTCGGGCAGCGGCCCGCTCGCGCCGGGGCCGGCCGCCGCCGCGGCCCCGCCCGGAGGGCAGGTAGGCCGGCCGCTGTCGGGGTCGACCGCCAGGACCGCGAGCGCCAACCCGTCCAGCCCGTCGTCGGCCGCCGCCGGCTCTCCCACCCGCAGCAGTCGCCGTGCTCCCGCCTGTTCGAGCATCCGGCGCTGGCGCTCGGCCGGCAGCCGGCGGTCGAGCGGCAGCAGGGCGCCGCCCGCCAGCAGCACGCCGAGCGCACCGGCCACCAGCCCGAAGGACCTCACGCCCCGCACCGCCACCGGTTCCCCGCGTGCGATCCCGGTGCTGGTGAGCCGGAGCGCCAGCGCCTCGGCGGCGGCGGCCAGCTCGCCATAGCTCCAGGCCCGGTCCCCCTGCTCGACGGCCGGCGCCGCGGGCCAGCGCGCCGCGGCGGTTCGGAACTGGCGCGCCAGCGGGTCGTGGTGTGGCGCCGGGATCGGCATCGCCGGATCGGGCAGCCAGCGGCGCGCCTCCGGGGTGATCAGCGAGAAGCTGTCGAGGGGCGCGTCGGGGCTCCGCGTGGCTTGCTCGAGCAGGCCGCCGAGCTGGCGCAGCATCTCGTCGACGGTGGCGCCGTCGAAGCGGAGGGTGTCGTAGCTGATGGCCAGTACGAGCCCCGCGGCCGGCCCGGCCCCCGATGGATTGGCTGCGGGGGCCCCCGCCAGGCCCACCAGCAGGTTGAGAGGGTAGTTGGTGTGCTCCCGGACCTGGTAGTCGTGGATCGCCAGGCCGCCGTCGCGCTCGCCGCCGATCGCCTCGACCGGGTAGTTCTGGAACACGACGATGCTTTCGAACAGCGGCAGGCCGCGCGCCACGTCGCTCCACCCCTGCACGTCCGCGAGCGGGCTCCATTCGAAGCCGAGCAGCTCGGTGAGCTTCGCCTGGACGCGGCGCACGAACGGCATCAGCGGCTCGCGGTCCGTCAGCTCGAGGCGTAGCGCCAGCGTGTTGAGGAACAGCCCGACCATCGATTCGACCTCGGCAAGCTCGGCCGGGCGGCCCGAGACCACGACGCCGAAGAGCACGTCCCGCTCGCCCGAGTGGCGGCTCAGCAGCAGCGCCCAGCAGGCCTCGAGCAGCGAGTTGACCGTGACCTGGTGGCGCTGCGCCAGCGCTTGCAGCGCGGCGGTCGACACCGCTGACAGCCGCAGCTCGCGCTCCGCGTAAGCCCCTGGCGGCCCGTCCCCCGGGGCGCGCCGGCCGCGGCCGATCGGGGTCGGCGAGGCGAACCCCGCCAGCTGGCGGCGCCAGAACGCCGCCGCGGCCGCCAGATCCTGGCGCTCGAGCCAGGCAATGTAGTCGCGGTAGGGACGCGGCGGCGGCAGCGCCGCCGCCGTGGCTCCCGCCCTGGCGGCGCGGTAGCAGGTGAAGAACTCCCGGAAGAGGATCGGCATCGACCAGCCGTCGAGGATCAGGTGATGATGGCTCCAGACCAGGCGGAAGCGCCGCTCGCCCAGTTGGAAGAGCGCGATGCGCACCAGCGGCGCGGCCGCGAGATCGAAGCCGCGCGCCTGGTCGGCCGCGAGCGTCGACCGCAGGCGCGAGCGCTGTTCGCCGGCGTCGAGGCCGCGCCAGTCCTGCTGCTCGAACGGCAGGTCCGGTTGCTGGATCACCACCTGCACCGGCTCGTCCATGCTCTCCCAATCGAAGGCGGAGCGCAGCGCCGGATGGCGGGCCAGCACCTGGCGCCAGGCGCGCTCGAACAGCGTCACGTCGAGGTCCCCGGCCAACTCGCAGGTCAGCTGCTCGAAGTAGGCGCCGGAGCCGGGAGCGGAGAGCGCATGGAAGAGCATCCCTTGCTGCATGGGGGACAGCGGATAAGCGTCCTCGACCTGCCGCCGGTTCATGCGCGGCCCTCCGGCTGCCGGTCCTGGCCGAAGCGCTGCAGCAGGCGCTGCAGCTGCTCCCGCTTGCCGCGCAGCAGAGGGAAGTCCGACATCGTCGAGCCCTCGTCTCTCGCCGCCGCGGAGCGCGACGCCGTGACGATGGCGTTGACGGCCTCCAGGAAATTACCGGCCAGGTGCTCGATGGTGGCGCGCCGGTGGCGCGCCGGGTCGTAGCCGCAGCGCAGGTGAAGGCAGCCGCCCGCCACCGCGGCCTCGATCGCGAGCGGGTGCGGGCGGACCCACAGCGGGCTGTGCGGCGCCCCAGCGGCATCGCCGACGAACCGCAGCAGCCTCCCGGCTGCCGCCGAGCGATCGATCTGACCCAGGTAGTTGAAGCTGATCTCCGGGGCCGGCAAGGCCTGCAGCCGCTGCACCGCGGCGGGCCGGCCCAGGTAACGCAGGATGCCGTAGCCGATCCCCCGGTTGGGGATCGCCCGCAGCTGCTCCTTGACCGCCGCGAGTGTCGCCAGCGGCCCGAGGTCCGGGGGCAGCTCGAGCCGCACCGGGAAGATGCTGGTGAACCAGCCGACGGTGCGCGACAGATCGACCCCGGGGATCAGCTCGTCGGCGCGCCCGTGCCCCTCGAGCTCGAGCAGCAGCGATGCCTCGCCGGTCCAGCGGACGAGACCGAGCGCCAGCGCGGCCAGCAGGATTTCGTCGCTGCGGGCGCGGCAGGCGGCTGGCGCCTCGTGCAGCAGCGCCCTGGTCTCGTCGGCGCCAAGGGTCACGGCCACGGCCGCCGCAGCCGCCTCGAGGTCCGCGCCGCCCGCCGGCGGGAAATCGCGCGGCAGCGGCGGCGCGGGCCGGTTGCCCAGGGCCGACCACCCGTCCAGCTCGCGCTCCAGGTCGGAAGAGACGGCGAGCTCCGGCAGCCGGCGCGCCCAGTGCTGGAACGAGCTGGTCTTGGGCGGCAGCTCGACCACGCCGTGGGCCGCCAGCTGCTCGCACGCGGCCTCCAGATCCTCGATCAGGATGCGCCACGAGACGCCGTCGATCGCGAGATGGTGGACGACCAGTAGCAGCAGCGGGGCGGCCCGCTCGCCGCGGTCGAAGAGCGTGGCGCGCAGCAGCGGCCCGCGGCCCAGGTCGAGGCTGCGCTGGACGGCCTCCCGCTCCCGCTCGGCCGCCCGCCAGGCGCTCTCCGGCAGGGCCGAGAGATCGACCACCGAAAAAGGGACGTCCGCCGTCGGTGCCGCGACCTGCTGCTCGACCCCCGCCGCACCCGGGGCGAAGCGGAGGCGCAGGGCGTCGTGATGCCAGAGCAGCCGGCCCACCGCGCCGGCGAGCACCGCCGGCGCGACCGGCCGCAGCAGCTCGAGCAGCAGGGACTGGTTGAAGTGCCACGGCTCGGCCGGCTGGCGCTCGAAGAACCAGTGCTGGATCGGCGTCAGCGGCAGCGGGCCGGTCACCGGCCCCTGCTCGCTCGCGGGCCTTGCTTCCTGCGCCACCGCCGCCAGCTCGGCGATCGTCTGCTGCTCGAACAGCTGCCGCGGGGAGAGGCGCAGACCCAGCCGGGCGGCGCGGGCCACGATCTGGATGCTCAGGATCGAGTCGCCGCCGGCCGCGAAGAAGTTGTCCTCGACCCCCACCGCGTCGAGTCCCAGCACCTCGCACCAGACCCGCGCCAGCAGCGCCTCGCGCGGCGTGCGCGGTGGCACGCGGGCCGGCTCTTCCCGGGACTCCGCGACGCCCAGCCGAGCCAGGGCCTGGCGGTCGACCTTGCCGGTGGGCGTGTACGGGATCGCCGCCACCGCGACGAAGGCGGCGGGCACCATGGCCGCTGGCAGCCGCTGGCGCAGGAACGACGAGAGCTCGCGGGCGGGGGGAGGTGGTCCGCCGGCGGCGGCGACGTAGGCCACCAGCCGACCGTCGCCGTTGCTGCCGCGGTCGAGCATCACCACCGCCTCCGCCACCTCGGGGTGCGCGGCGAGCGCGCCCTCGATCTCGCTCGGCTCGACCCGGACTCCCCGCACCTTGACCTGGTGATCGATGCGCCCCAGGAAGTCGATGCGGCCGTCCGGGCGTAGCCGGGCCAGGTCGCCGGTGCAGTAGAGGCGGGTCCCCGGAGAGGCGCTCGACGGGTGGGGACGGAACCTCTCCGCGGTCAGCTCCGGGCGGCCGCGATAACCCCGAGCCAGGCCGGCGCCGGCGATGGCCAGCTCGCCCGCCAGGCCGATCGGCACCGGCGCGAGCTGGTCGTCGAGCAGCAGGACCTGCTTGTTGGCGATCGGCCGGCCGATCGGCACGGCAGGGCCCTCGTCGTCGCGGCGGCAGGTCCACCAGGTGGCGTCGATGGCGCCCTCGGTGGGCCCGTAGACATTGTGCAGCGCCGCGTCGAGGCGGCCCAGGAAGCGGTCGCGCAGCTCGGTGCCGAGCGCCTCGCCACCGGCGAAGACGTGCCGCAGCCGGCCGTCGGCGAGCGCCGGCTCGGCCAGCAGCCGCCGCAGAACCGAGGGGGGAAAGTCGGCGACGGTGACCTGCGCGCTGGCGATGAGCGCCGCCAGGTAGGTCAGATCCTTGTGCCCCTCCGCACGCGGCAGCACCAGTGCGGCACCGCTCGTCCAGGCGCCGAAGATCTGCCAGATCGACGGATCGAACGACAGCGAGATGCTCTGCAGGATGCGGTCGCCGGCTGCCAGCGGGAAGGCCAGCCGGCGCCAGCAGAGGGTGTCGACCACCGCCCGGTGGGGGACCATCACGCCGTGCGGCTGGCCGGTGGAGCCCGAGGTGTAGATCACGTACGCCAGGCTGTCCGGCAGGCTCCCGACGGACAGGGCCGCGAGCCCATCGGCCGCGGTCGCCGGCGCCGTTGGATCCGCCGCGTTCCCCGCACCCACCACCTGGTCGCCGTCGAGCAGCAGCAGCCGGGTCGCGGCCGGCAGCGGGGGCAGCAGGTCCGCGGCGGCGCCGCTGGCGATCAGCACGGCCGGCCGGGCGTCGGCCAGCATGCGGGCCAGCCGCTCGGTCGGATACTCCGGATCGAACGGCACGAAGGCGCCGCCGGCGGTGAGGACGGCGAGCACCGCGGCCAGCATCGCCGGGGAACGGGGCAGCGCCAGCCCGACCAGGACGTCGGGGCCGACCCCGAGGGCGCGCAGCCGGCGCGCCAGGTCGAGCGCCGCCCGCGCCAGCTCGCCGTAGCTCGCGACCTGCCCGTCCCAGAGCACTGCCGGCGCCTGCGGCGTGCGCTGCGCCTGGCGCGTGAAGAGCTGGTGCAGGCAGAGGCCGGTGGGGATCGGCGCCGCGGTGTCGTTCCATTCCGTGGCCAGCTGGTGCCGTTCGGGCAGGGTGAGCAGGGGCAGCTCCGAGAGCCGGCGGTGCGCGCCGGCGGCGGCGGCCGCCAGCAGCTCGCCGAGGTGGCCGATCAGCCGGCGCACGGTTGCCGCATCGAACAGGTCGGCCGCGAAATCCACCAGCAGCGACAGGCCGTCGCCCTGCTGTCTGGCGGAGAAGGTGAGGTCGAGCCGCGCCGTACCCAGCTCCTGGCCCAGCGGTTCGAGGACCAGCTCGCCGCCGGGGCGCGCCGGCGGCGGCATGTTCTGGACCACCAGCATCACCTGGAACAGCGGATTCGAGTTCAGATCGCGCTGCGGTTCCAGCTCCTCCACCAGTTTCTCGAAAGGCAGCTCCTGGTGGGCGTGCGCCTCGAGCACCACGGTCCGCATGCGGTCCAGCAGCTCGCCGAACCCGGGATCGCCGCCCACGTCGGCGCGCAGCACCAGCGAGTTGACGAACAGGCCGATCAGCGGCTCGAGCTCCACCTGGCTGCGTCCGGCGACGGCAGTGCCCACGACCAGGTCGTCGCCGCCGGTGTAGCGGCGCAGCACTGCGGCAAGGGCGGCCAGCAGCGCCATGAAGAACGTCGCTCCGGCGCCGCGCGCCAGGCGGCCGACGGCCGTGCCGAGCGCCGCCGGCCAGAGCTGGGTGAGCCTCCCCGAGCCGGAGCCGCGGCGGCCCCGGCGCGGCCGGTCCGACGGCAGGTCGAGGAGGGCAGGGGCCCCGGCCAGACGCCGGCGCCAGAAGGCCAGCTCGGCGGCCAGCACCTCGCCCGCCAGCCATTGCCGCTGCCAGCTGGCGAAGTCGCCGTAGGTAATGGCGAGCGGCGCCAGCGCCGCGGCGGCCTCGTCGCCGCCGGCGAGAAAGCTGGCGTAGAGCGCGGCAACCTCGCGGGTCAGCAGGCCGATCGACCAGCCGTCGGCGACGATGTGATGGAAGGTCAGCAGCAGCGCATGCTCGCCGGCTCCCAGCACCACCAGCCAGGCGCGCAGCAGCGGCGGGCGCGCGAGGTCGAAGGGCCATCCCGACTGCGCGGCGCCGAGGCGGCCCAGCGCGGCCGCCCGCGCCGCCGCCGGCAGCCGGGCGAGGTCCACCCGCGGCATGGCGAGCTCGGCCCGCGCCCGCACCACCGGCCGGCAGCGTCCGCCGGCGGTGACGAAGCCGGTGTGCAGCGGCTGGTGTCGCCGCACCACGGCTGCCAGGCTGCGCTCGAGGATGGCGGCGTCGAGCCTGCCGCCCAGCCGGACGCCGGCGTGGACGTTGTAGAGCGCGCTGCCGGGGTCGAGCTGATCGAGGAACCAGAGCCGCTCCTGGGCAAAGGAGAGCACCGGCGCGGCATCCGGCGGCGCCGGCGTCAGCGGCAGCGGGGCCGCCTCGGGCCCCTGCCGCAGCAGCTCCGACACCGCCCGCGCCACGCCGCTCACCGTCGGCGCCGCGAAGAGCTGGCGCAGCGTCAGCTCGACGCCGCAGGCGCGGCGCACGCGCGCGATCATCTGGCCGGCCAGCAGCGAATGGCCGCCCAGATCGAAGAAGTTGTCTGCCGGGCTCACCTGCTGGCGCCCGAGGACCTCGGCCCAGATCGCCGCCACGATCTCCTCGGCCGGGGTGGGAAGCGCCGGCGGGGTGGCCGCCGCCACGCCGTCCGCCGGCCAGACCGGCGGCGGCAGGGCGGGACGGTCGACCTTGCCGTTGGGGGTCATGGGGAGACGCGGCAACGGCAGCAGCAGCGCCGGCACCATCGCCGCCGGCAGTCGCTGCGCGGCAAAGACCCGCAGCTCGGCCGGCGACAGCTCGTGGCCGGGCGCCGCCACCACGTAGGCGACCAGCGCGGTCTCGCCGCGCGGGTCGCTGCCTGCGACCACGGCCGCCGCGCTGACCGCGGGGTGCTCCTGCAGCACCGCCGCGACCTCGTGGGGGTCGATCCGGACACCCCGGATCTTGACCTGATCGTCGAGCCGCCCCAGGATCTCGAGCGCCCCGTCGGGCCGCAGCCTGCCGCGGTCGCCGGTGGAATAGAGCAGGTCGTCCGCCTCGCCGCTCCAGGGGTTGGCGGCAAAGCGGCGGCGGTTCTCCGCGGCGTCGTTGCGGTAGCCCAGGGTGCGGAACGGGGTGCGCAGGACGATCTCTCCCGGCTCGCCGACTCCGCACCGCCGCCCCGCCGGCGAGAGGACGAGAGCCTGTGTCTGCGGCAGCGGCCAGCCGACCGGCTGCACGCCGGCGAGAGGATCGGGCGGCACCGGATACCAGCACTTGGCCAGGGTGGTCTCGGTCGGTCCGTACAGATTCACGATCCTGGCCTGCTCCGAGACCGCGCGGCGCCAGCGCCGCACCAGGGAGTCGTGGAGCGGTTCGCCGGCGAAGAAGACCGCGCGCAGCTCGCCGAGGGGCGGCGCCTCGGGAGCGGCGTCCAGCCAGGCGGTGGCCAGCGCCGGCACGGCGTGCAGCAGGGTGACCCGTTCCGCCGCCAGCCAGCCAAGAACCTCGCCAGGCGCGGGGTCCTCGCCCCGGGGCGGCAGGCAGAGGGTGCCGCCGCTGGTCAGCGGCAGGAAGATCTCCCGCAGCACCACGTCGAAGGACAGTCCGGTCAGCTGCGGCACCCGGTCGCCGGGTCCGGCGCCGCAGATCTCCCGCTGCCATGCCAGGAAATGACTGAGCCCCTGGTGACGGCCGAGCACGGCGCGCGGCAGCGCCGTGGTGCCGGAGGTGAAGAAGACGTAGGCCGGGTCAGCCGGTGCCGGCTGCGCCGCTGCCGCGAGGTGCTCCATGACCGCCGGGTCGAGCGCCGCCGGGCCCTCGGGCGTCGCGGCGCGGCTGATCACGCACCCGCTCGCCGGCTCGAGTCGCCACTCCGGGACCGGCGGCGCGCCCGCCCCACTGGCCGGCACCGTGCCGCCTGCCACCAGCACCAGGCGGGCCTGGGCCTCCTCGAGCATCCGGCGGCGGCGCTCCGGCGGCAGGCGCGCATCGAGCGCCAGCAGCACGCCGCCGCTGCGCAGCACCGCGATCAACGCCACCACCAGGCCGAAGCTGCGCTCGCCCTGGACCGCGACGGTGGACCCCGGCGGCAGGCCGCGGCCGGCAAGCTGCGCCGCCAGCTCCTCGGCCGCGCCGGCGAGCTCGCCGTAGCTCCAGCTCCTCGGCGCCTGGCAGATCGCCGCGGCTTGCGGCCAGCGCCGGGCTGCCGCCAGGAACAGCTCGGGAACGGGGTCGAAGTGCGGCCGCTCCAGGTGCGCCGCCGGGTCCGGGAGCAGGGCCTCGGGAGTGACCAGCGACAGGGCGCCGAGGGGTTGGCGCGGCTCCGCGACGACCTGGCGGCAGAGCCCCGCCAGCTGACGCAGCAGCTCGTCGACCGCCGCGGCCGCGAAGCGGCCGGGATCGAAGGTCAGGCGCAGGAGCAACGATTCCCCCGGCAGGATCTCGAGGCGCAGCGCATAGTTGACCCGGTCGCGGCTGCGCAGGTCGTGCATCTCGAGCTCGGACCCGGCCGGCCGCCCGGCCGCGGCGGCCGGCGCCAGCAGCGCCGGGAGCGGGTAGTTCTCGTAGACCAGCAGGCTCTCGAACAGCGGCTGGCCGCGCGGCACCTCGCTCCATCCCTGCACCTCGACCAGCGGGCTGTGCTCGAAGCGGCGAGCCTCCACCTGGCGCGCCTGCAGCGCCTGCAGCCAGCCCAGCAGCTCCGCCTCGGCAGGCGCGGCGAGACGCACCGGCAGGGTGTTGAGGAACAGGCCGACCGCCGCGGCGACTCCCGGTATGTCGGCCGGCCGGCCCGCGACGGCGGCGCCGAACACCACCTCCGGCTCGCCGCTGGTGCGGCTGAGCAGCAATCCCCAGAGGCCGAGCAGGATGGTGTTGAGCGTCAGGTCGCCGCGGCGCGCCAGGCCGGCGAGGTCGGCCGTGAGCGCGCCGCCGAGGCGGCGCTCGCGCTCGACCGGCAGCGCCGCGCCCGCCGGGACGGTGGCGGCGGCGGGGCGGCAGAGGGCCAGCGGGGTGGGCGCCCTGAAGCCGCGCAGCTCGCCGCGCCAGTAGGCCTCTGCCGCCGCCAGGTCCTGTCCGTGCAGCCACTCGATGTAGTCGCGGTAGGGCGGCGCGGGCTCGAGCGCCAGGTCCTCGCCGCGCCCGGCGGCCAGATAGAGGCCGAACACCTCGGCGAAGATCCTTGCCTGGCTCCAGCCGTCGACCAGCAGGTGGTGGACGCACCAGGCGAAGAGGTGCCGGTCGGGCGCCGTGCGCACCAGGGTGAAGCGCAGCAGGGGCGCGCGGGCGAGGTCGAAGCCGCGCTCGGCGTCGGCGGCAAGCAGCCGCGCCCAGCGCTCGGCGACCTCGCCGGCCGGCAGGCCGCTCCAGTCGAGCTCCTGCCAGGGGATCGCGACGCGCCGCACCACGATCTGGAACGGCTCGTCCCCCACCTCCCAGGCGAAGCAGGTGCGCAGCGCCGGATGGCGCGCCACCACCGTCTCCCAGGCGCGGCGCAGGGCGGCGCCGTCCAGATCGCCGACCAGGGTGGCGGCGACCTGGCTGAGGTAGATCCCGGTGTCCGGATCGAGCAGGGCATGGAAGTGCATGCCGCGCTGCAACGGCGAGAGCGGATAGACGTCTGCGAGCTCGCCCTCGAGGCCGCGCTCGAGCTGTTCGATCTCCGGCTGCGACAGGCGCGCCAGCGGAAAGTCCGAGGGAGTGTGCCGGGTCGCCCGGGCCTGGCGGCAGTGCTCGATCAGCTCGGCGAGCGCGCGGCGGTAGCCGTCTGCCAGGGAGGCGATCGTCGCTTCGTGGTGCCGGTTGGCGCTGTAGCGGAAGGCCATTTGCAGGCAGCCTTCCTGGATGGCGCCGTCGATCTCGAGCAGGTGCTCGCGCCGCTGCCGCGGGCTGCGCACCGGTCCTGGCGGCTCGGCGGCCGGCCGCAGCAGCCCGTCTGCCGGCAGCGCCCGGTCGAGCTGACCCAGGTAATTGAAGACGATCTCGGGAACCACCGCCGGCAGCGCGCGCCGGCCGCCGTCGCCGGCCGCCAGATGGCGCAGCACGCCGCAGCCGATGCCGCGCCGCGGGATGCGCCGCAGCTTCTCCTTGACCGTCTTGATCAGCTCCCCGTCGCCGCCGCGCGCCGGCACCTCGAGGCAGACCGGGAACATGGTGGTGAACCAGCCGACGGTGCGCGACAGGTCGGCCCCGGGGACGATCTCCTCGCGGCCGTGCCCTTCCAGCTCGATCCGGCAGACGGCGGCGCCGGTCCAGCGGGCGAGGGTCCGCGCCAGCGCCGCCAGGAGCAGGTCGTTGACCTCGGTGAGGTACGCCCTGGGCGCCTCGCGGAGCAGGGCCGCGGTGTCCGCCGCGCTCAGCCCGACGGTCACCGTGCGCGCCGAGGAGACGGTGTTGGCGCCGCCGCCGTCGAGTGGCAGCGCGGGCACCTCCCGGCCCAGCTCCGCCTGCCAGTAGGGCAGCTCGCGTGCCGGCTCCTCGCCCTGCGCATAGGCCTGCAGCCGCTCGGCCCACTCCTTGAAGGAGGTGCCCGGCGGCTCCGCCATGGCCGCCGCGGTGCAGCCGGCCTCGACGTCGGCCAGCAGCAGGCGCCACGAGACGCCGTCGACGACCAGGTGATGGACGACCAGCAGCAGCCGGTCGCCGCAGGCCGCGGGACCGCGCAGCAGGAGAGCCCGGAGCAGCGGCCCGTGCTCGAGCCCGAGCGCGGCCTGCGCCTGCGCCGCGGCGCTCGCCAGGGCCTGGCGCCAGCGCCGCGGCGGCAGCGCGGCGAGGTCGACGCAGGCGGCGACGGCGCTGCCTGCCGCCGGCCCGCATTCCTGCTGCCAGCCGGCGCCTGGCGTCTGCCGGAAGCGCAGCCGGAGCGCGTCGTGGCGCTCCGCCAGGCGAGCGGCGACGGCCGCCAGGCGCCCCGGCGGGAGCGGCCGGGCCAGGGCCAGCAGCAGCGCCTGGTTGAAGTGGTGCGCATCGGGCGGCTCGCTCTCCAGGAAGCGGCGCTGGACCGGGGTGAGCGGCACCGGCCCGCCGACCGGCCCGGCGGCGGCGGGGTGTTCCCGCGGCGGCCGCGCGACCGCGGCCAGGGCGGCGATCGTGCGCCGCTCGAAGATCTGCTGCGGCGTGACGTGGAGGCCCGCGGCGCGCGCCCGGGAGCTGGCCTGGATGCTCAGGATCGAGTCGCCGCCGAGCTCGAAGAAGCTGTCGTGAACGCCCACCCGCTCGACCCCCAGAACCTCGCGCCAGATGGCCGCCAGGCGCTCCTCGACCGGGTCGAGCGGCGCCACGGCGCCGCCGGCTTCGCGGCGGGAGAGATCCGGCGCCGGCAGGCGTTGGCGGTCGACCTTGCCGTTGGCGTTGCGCGGCAGGCTGTCGAGAGCCACGAACAGGGCCGGCACCATGTAGTCGGGAAGCTTGTCCGCGAGGAACCGGCGCAGCTGCGCCGTCTCGACCGGCGGCCCGGCGGCGCCCGGCGTCACGTAGGCCACCAGCCGCAGGTGGCTCCCGGCGCCGCCGCGCGCCACCACGGCGCAGGCGCCCACCGCGGGATGCTCGGCGAGCGCCGCCTCGATCTCCCCCGGCTCGACGCGGAAGCCGCGCACCTTCACCTGCTGGTCGATCCGGCCCAGGAACTCGAGCTCGCCATCCGCGCGCCGGCGGGCAAGATCGCCGGTGCGGTAGAGGCGCGCTCCGGGCACGCCGCTGTAGGGATCGGGAACGAAGCTCGCGGCGGTGAGCCGCGGCCGGCCGTGATAGCCGCGCGCCAGGCAGGCTCCCCCCAGGTAGAGCTCGCCCGGCGCCGCCAGCGGCACCGGCGCCATCTCGCGGCCGAGCACGAGCGCCGTGGTGTTGCCGATCGGGCGGCCGATCGGCACCGTGTCGGGGTGCCCGCCGCGCGCCGGCGCGGCGATCTCCGCCGAGGTCGGTGCAATCGTGCCTTCGGTGGGCCCGTAGTGGTTGACCAGGCGGGCGGCCGGCCCCAACCTGGCCGTCCAGCGGGCCGCTGCCTCCGGCATCGCCTGCTCGCCGGCGATGAGGGTCAGACGCAGCGCCGGCGGCAGCTCGAGGGTGGCTGGCGGCGCCAGGGCGCCGGCCAGCTCGTGCCAGAAAGCGGTCGGCAGGTCGAGCACGGTGATCTCGTGCTGGCGGCAGGCGTCGAAGAAGCGGGCCGGGGACTCGAGCATCGCCGCTTCGCGCAGCACCAGCGTGGCTCCCGCGGCCAGGCAGGTGTAGATTTCCTCGGCGCTGACGTCGAAGCTCAGCGCGGCGAACTGTAGCATCCGATCGCCCGGCCCGAGCCGGTCCCGGCGGATGCCGCAGATGACGTGGTTGAGCAGGGATCGGTGGCCGACCATGACGCCC
>DATGHG010000464.1:0-10498 GCA_035308185.1 Thermoanaerobaculia bacterium
CACTTTGAACGCGACGGAAAGCAGAGGGCGACCTTGGACCGCCGCTAGGGTAGGTGAGCGGTGCGCCGGTCGCGGCCCGCTCTGAAGCGTCAGGACGCTGCTCCAAGGCACGATCCCGACCGACCCTGGCCCCGGGACTACCCCCCGTCCGCCTTCCGAGCCTCCAAGGGCCGGCTACGCGGTCCGCGGCGCGCGCTGCAATGTCAGGGACTGGCGCTGGCAATACTTGCCGGCCGGGTCATGCGTCTTCCGGCAGCGCGTTCGACCCCGGCGGGCCGATCACCAGGCCGCGCCCTGCGCCTCGTCCGGGGTAGGGACCAGGGGCCGAAGTAACCCGGTTCCCGCGGGCGGTGGCGCGCCAGCCGGGCAGCTCCAGGAGAAGCACCAGCAGGTCCGCCTTTCTCTCGACCGGGTAGGGCAAGCCCATCTCGGCCTCCTCGGGCGCTGGCACGTCCCTGCCAGTCCCTGTCTGTGCTTTTCAGTCTTGGAGCCCTTACAGTCCCTTACTGTAGCTATGCAGGGGTTCCATAGGCGGTGACCTGGTGTGTATGGCGACGCGCTGCCGCATGTCATTTAAACGGAAGCATTTGCCATAGAT
This sequence comes from Thermoanaerobaculia bacterium, assembly GCA_035308185.1. Taxonomy (GTDB): domain Bacteria; phylum Acidobacteriota; class Thermoanaerobaculia; order Multivoradales; family UBA5704; genus JASLEW01. Next base: position 599 of record DATGHG010000464.1, read on the forward strand.
ACCAACGTTGTTATCCATGGAGCACCGGGCAGTCGGGTGTTGGGACCATAGATCACCATAGATACCAAGCGGCCATCAGAAGGGCGCCTTGTCCCGGCCGCCGATCGCCGCGGTGTAGTCGAGCTGGTTGCGGCGGTCGCCGTTTTTCTCGCCCTCCCGCAGCTCGGACCAGAGGATCTTGGAGCCAGGCCGAAGCCCGTCCGCCGCCAGTCCATTCCCAGGTGCTTGCGCGCCCGGTCCAGGGTCGTCTTGCTGACCCCGCGGACTGGTGTGTGAGGGAGGGGAAGCGCGGCGGGTCCGGGGCAACGGCCGAGGCATGGATCTCGGACGGCCCCGCCGCGCGAGGCGCCGCAGGCGCCGATGCAAGGCGGGGTGTGTGATCTATTGCGAGTCGGCCAGCTCTGGCTGGCGACTGCCGCGGGGCCGCGTCTCAAGGAATCCGTCCAGGTCTTCCCTGAACCAGCCGGATGCGTTCGGTCCGAGGAGGACGCGGGCGGGCAGCCACGGCCGGGAGAGGGTGCATGGTGCTTTGCCACGGCGCAAAGGAATTCACCGGGCATGCGGGCGGCAGTCTCAGGAGGACGCCCGCGTAGCTGATGCCCTTGCAGGCTGTTGACGCTCTGCCTTGCGGCGTCGCGAAGTCGCGCTACGTGCGCGGCGCCTTCCAGGAAAGTATCCCTCGTCTCGCCGAACACGGTCTCTATCGCTGATTCGGCGGGGCGGCGGGCCGATCCTGTCGGCTGGCGTTGCTCCACTGAGTGTTTCCGAAACTCAGCCCTGATGACCTCCGAGCCCGCGGCCACGCTGAGCCACGGGTCCCGGATCGCCGCGTCAAGCGCCGCGCCGAGCCTCGCCGCCTGGGCCTCGACTTCTCGTAGCGCCGACAATGCACTGCCCCGGCGCGGCTGACTCTTGGTGCGGGCGCTCAGGAGGTGATGCATGGACGCTGCGACCTCGCGCAACCGACGCTCCGAGCCGGCGGTCTTGATCGCCAACTCCAGGAAGGGCATAGCACGTTTCAGCCACTCGTCGGCAGGCGTCTCCCTGTCCCGGAACAAGGCCACGACCGCATCAACCTGTCGCCGGAAATCGCCCTCCCACGTGGCCGCCGAGCCAGCAGCGGCGGAGTATTGGCGCAGCGGGCGCACCAACTCTGCCCACTGCCCGTCACCCAGGGGCACCGGGCTACCCGATTCGTTGCTCGTCACAGGCGCCAGGTTCACGCGAGGTGCAGGACGTTCGAGCGTTCTTCCTCGCCCCGAGCGGCGGCGTCGATCAGGTCTCCGAGGATCGCCAGCGCTTGCCGCTTCTCCGCATCGTAGGCGGCACGGTTGTAGGTCCGCGCGATCTTCGCCGGGGTGTGATTCAGAACTCGCTCGATCACGTCGGGCCTTACTCCGCGCTCGCCCATGAGCGTTGCGGCTGTGCGCCGTAAGTCGTGCGGTGTGAAGTCCGCCACCCCCGAGTTGCGCCGGAGCCGCACCACCGCATGGGAAAGCCACTGGACGGGGCCGTCGTCCACCATCGGCGAGGGCGAGGCGAAGACCCAGGGCGTCGAGTCGGTGAGCGGCCGGAGCACTTCCAGCACGGCCATGGCCTGCCGGGAGAGCGGGACGCGGTGTCCCCTCCCGCTCTTCGCCAGATGGTCGGGGAGCTGCCAGAACGAGCCGCCCTCGTCGCGGCCGATCTCCTCCCACCGGAAGCGGAGGACTTCGCCGGGGCGCTGCGCGGTCAGCAGGACCAGGCGGAACACGTTGCCGACAATCGGGCCGAGCCCATCGACGGCGCCCAAGATGGCGTGCAGCTCGCCACGGCTCAGGACGCGCTCGCGGGGCTGCTCGGCGTAGAGGTAGCGACGGGGGATGCGCAAGGCCGGGTTCGCGTCCAGCTCTTCGCGGTCCACGGCGTACTGGAAAGCGACCCGCACCAGCGCCAGGGTGCGATTCGAGGACACGCCGCCGCGCTCGCGCGCCTCCTCGATCAGGCGCAGCACATCGGCGCGCCGGATCTCCGTGACACGGCGTGCGCCCCACCGCGGCAGCACCTCGACTTGCAGCTTGCGCTCGTCGCCGGGGCCGCTTGTAGGGAATGGGGCGGCACGGTGCCGCCCCGCCGTGTCTCAAGGCTTGTGGAAGGCGATCAGCTCTCCCGCCGGCTGCCCGTCCAGGGCGGCGGCGATATGGCTTGTGACCTGGTGCGCGGCGGCGCGGACGGGCGAATCCGCGAGGTGCGCGTGACGGGCCGTCGTTTGCGGCCCGGAGTGTCCGAGCAAGGCGCCGATGATTTGCAGCGGCGTGCCCAAGCCAGCGGCGGCCGACGCATGGCTGTGCCTCAGATCGTGCAGCCGAACGTCATCCAGGCCGGCGCGCTGGCGGATGCGCTGCCAGACGCGGGGCAGACCGACGAAATGATGCCCGGCCTTCTCGCCGGGGCACACGTAGGGGTTGCTTTCCAGCCTCGGTGCCGCCGCAACTCTTTGCCCCTTGATGATCGGGTGCCGCTTGTTGAAGGAATGCTCCATAGCCACTTCGCCCCATCCTGAAATCCCACCTTCTGTACCCGCACGTCCTCCCGAGCTTTTGCCCGCCGCAGCGTGATCTCGCTGATCCCGGTTTTTCTCGCTTCCGCGAAGACTTTACGCGCCGCTAGCGGCCCGTCCGCCAGCACCTCGCGGAGGAACGTACGCGCTTCCTCGTCCGCCGCCCTCTCGTCGCCGGCACTCTCGGCTGCCAGCAGGTCGGCAGCCGTCAGCCGGCTCTCGCCGGTCCAGGAGAATCTGCTCTCGTCGACCCGGTAACCAATCGCCGGCCCAAGGGCCGACACGTTGGACTTGATGTGCAGTCGCCGCCGCCGTCCAAGAAGAACGCGAGCGGCGAGCATGCGGTTGGTGTCGATGCCGGCTCCCTCCCGGGCAAGGCGCCGCTCAATTTCCCGGCGGCTGAACTGTTGCTTACCCGTGCTAAGCGCTTGAAGAACTGCTAGCATTCGGGCTTTGGGAGGATCCAATGGATATCCGGAGAGTCGTACCCGACGTCGCGTCGGACAAACCCGAGGAATCCAGGGAGTTCTACACGAATGTCCTGGGCTTCGACCTAGCGATGGACATGGGCTGGATCATGACCTTCGTCTCACCTACCCAACCGACGGCACAGATCAACGTGTTGCACAGCGACGCTTCGGCACTAGTGTCCCCGGCTTTCAGCGTGGAGGTCGCTGATGTCGATGCGGTCCACGCCATCGTCGTCGCTCGCAGGCTGGAAATCGTCCACCCGCTGACGACCGAGCCCTGGGGTGTGCGGCGGTTCTTCGTGCGTGATCCCAACGGAGTGGTCATCAACGTTATGCAGCACAGCAATCCCGGAGGAGCGCGCTGACCCGGCCCCGACGCAGGTAGACCTCGGCGCCCTGGCTTCGCGCAAGGCCCGGCTGCGGACCTTGGCGGGAAGATCGCCGGCCGTGACCACATCAACCGATACACCTTAATTGACTCAAGGCGGCGAGCAGCTCCGCCGCGCTCATGTGATCGTCCACTCCCCGTGGGGGCCTCCTCGACCGCCCCCTGTCGGTGCCGGCGGCCCGGCCTCGCTCGTCCCCCAGGCCCGCCGGCCGGCGCTGCGGAGCGTGTAAGCCTTCTGGCACAAGCCCCAACCGGCGCCAGCTTGGTATAGTGCGGCCGGTGACAGCGACCACCGCACCCGAGATTCTCTTTGTCCCGCAACAGTTTCCTACGCTGCAAGCAGCGCTCGACGCGGCGAGCGGTCCCGCGACGATCGTGGCCGCACCCAAGCTGTACACCGAGGCCCTGCGCATCATCGATAAACCATGCGTGGTCATTCAAAGCGCCCGATTGTCCAGGCGGGGCGTGACCATCAGCGGTGACGGCGGGCTGGCGGTCCTGTGCGTCGAGCGGTCCACCCTTCATCTGAGCGGCATCGAAATTCGTTCAAACGGCCGCAGCCGCGGCATGCTGGCAGTGAATTCGTCGATCAGCCTTCAGGAGTGCATCGTTGCCGGCAACCACGTCGGCGAGGATGCTGACGAACCCTGCGGCGTCGGCATGCTTTGCCGCGACTCCAGGGTGCGCATCCAGAAGTCCACTATCGCTGGCAACGTCGCGAACAGCGGCACCGCGGCAACAGCCGGCGGCGGCGGACTCTTCTTGTGCAATTGCCACGCCGAGATCGCCGGCAGCACCATCCAGACAAACGCGGTGTATGCGCTGGGCGCCGCCCGTGGCGGTGGGATCTGGTGCGAGCGCAGCACGCTCCGCATCTGGCGTAGCCGGGTTACAGACAACGCTCTGCATGCAGCGTCGTGCGCGGGCGCCGGCATTTACTTCGCGGCGCCTCGCGGTTGCCAGCTCGGCGGCAGTGTCATCACGGGCAATGGCAGCCCGGATGGACGCGGCGGTGGCATCTTCGTCGAGGGCGATGCCTCCAGCGTGTGCATCCATCGCAATACGGTCGTGCGCCAAAACCATCCAACCGACATCGACTGCGGGTAGTGCGTAGCGCGTCATCTCCCTCCTGACCCGCCTCCCCGGTCGCGACGTCCCGGTCGCGGTCTCTCCCCGGCCGTCCTCGTCAAGGGTTGCGGCCGAGCAGGCCGGCGGAGCCAGGCGGCCCCTCTCCTCCTGGATGCCGGCGAAACGGGCAGCGACGCGCTGCAGGCGAAGGCGGTGGACCCACCAGGCGGCGCGGCTGGCGGCCGGTGGGCAGGAGATAAGCCGCCCAGGGCGCTGAGCAAGCATCGAGCCGAAGCCAACGGGCTAGCGGCGCTGGTGCTGTCGTTCTTCGCCTTCGCCGACGGGTCATTCGCGGCCGATACGGCTGCGCGCCTCGTCCCAGCTCGGTCCGGCCTCCGGGTCCGCCTCGAACTCGTCAAGGCGCCGGCTCAGCTCGGCTATCAGCTCATCTGGAATCGGAACCGCTTCGGGCACGGCGGCGGTGCTGTCCCAAAGGATCTCAACCAGGCGGATGCACTCTACGATCGGTAACTCCAGTAGCTCGGCCACCGGCACGCTGTTCATGGCAGCTACCCCTCAAAGCGTCGCCGATGGGAAAGTTGGTCGGTTTGCAACTCTGCCTTGAGAGAACAGGGAGGACCTGCGCGTCGTAGCCAGGGTCTTAGGCGAGCCACTCACCGACGAGACGGAGAGCGCGGGCATTCCGAGAGCGGTTGTCTTCGTCGAGCTTCCTTTCCAGGTCAGATATCCTCTGATGAGTTGTCATCCTTTCTCTAGGTTCACGGCACCGCCTCCACTCTCCGGCGTTCATTCGCCCGCTCGGCACAGCAACTCGGTAAAATCGGCTCAGAGAGATACATGCCTCCGGCGACCAGCTCGCGCAAGACGGGAAGCGCGGCAGCAATGAAACCTCTACGCTTCGCCAGCAGCACCAGCCCTGCGGTGCCGAGAAGCGGAATTCCCTGCGACTCTGCGCAGCGGCGAGCCTCCATGTCATCGAGCAGTGCCAGAGCGGCGAGGCGTCGATCACCGCCGCAGCTTCAGGCATGCTCCAGATCCTGGTCCAGCGCATCGAGATCGACTTGCACGACATCGACCTTGCGCGCCGCGAGCGCGTCGATGAAATCTGCTCTGGGCACTCCTGCGACCTCAGCGGCTCTTCCCTGAGAGATCAAGCCGCTCCGGTACCATTCGATCGCCGCCGCAAGGCGAACGTCACGCGTCAGCTCGCGCGGTGACCTGCGCAACGTGGCGTAGAGCTCTTCAGGAAGGTCGATCGTCACCACAGCCATACTGTCCTCCTTCCCCTCCCGGGCGAGTCGTCCTCAACTGTACCAGAGCCTCGGCGGCTGAGCACCCGGACCGGGCTCGGATACGCGCCGGTGGCGGAGGCTCATAGGAGGCAGCCTTGCGCCGCGCCCTTACCTCGAGGTCGAGGCCGGGGGGCAGGGACGCGGGGTTGGTAGAATCCTGCTCGCTGCGCATGGGGGATCCTGGCGTCGCCGGCGCGGGCCTACGGCAAGGGCCGGGGCTCGAACCGCAGCACGCGGCCTTCCTGGCGCTCACCGCGCAGGGCCGCGGCCAGGCCGCCGGCGATCAGGTCGGCCGCCGCGAGCAGCTGCTCCGGCCGCAGGTGGGTGTAGATGCCGTGCACGTCGCGGCCCAGCGAATGGTCCATCAGGCGCATCCGGATCTCGCGCGGCAAGCCGAAGTAGGCGGCGGTGCTGTTGAAGGTGTGGCGCGTTGCGTCGTGGAGGCGCATCCGCGCCGCCAGGCGCTCCCAGAGCCGCTTGAGATCCGACATGGGGCCGGAGCTCCGGCCGGGAAAGACGAGGTCGCCGCAGCAGGGTAGCGCGCGCAGCAGATCGATCGCCGGGCGTCCCAGGTAAACTGACCGCGGCCCCGCCTTGGACGCCGGCAGGTGCCAGATGCGCGCGTCGAGGCCGATCGCTGCCCAGCGGGCGTTGAGGGCCTCGCCCGGCCGGCAGCCGGTCAGGAGCATGAAGGTGAACGCCGCCGCCGGTGTCGATTCCTGGCGCAGGGCCTCGCCGAGTCGCCCGAGCGCCGCCATGTCGAGCGCCTGGCCGCGCCGCTCCTCGTGGTGGCGGTCGTGGCCCTGGGCCGGGTTCGGCATCTCGCGCGGCCACCAGCCCCAGCGCGCGGGCCAGCGCCCACGCCTTCGAGCAGACGGCCAGGAAGCGGTTGGCCTGGTAGGGACGGCCGCGCAGCTCGCGGTGGATCTTCTCGAGGTCTTCCCAGCGGACGTCGGCGACCTTACGGGCGCCGACTTGCCGCGCGAGCGCTACCGTGCGCTGGGTGCCAACGGCCTAGCAGGCGCCGCAGCTGCTGAGCCCGCAGGTGCATTCGCCGCCAGTGTTATGGCTGATCCCGCCCTGGGCTCGAATCAGATGCGGATTGGCAATGGCCTCCGCGATCATCAGGACCGATTCGCGGGCGAGGACGAGCTTCTTGGGGGATTTCTTCTGCATGACGGACGCTCCCTTGGGGGCCTGACGACTACGGCAACCTCTCGCCGGGTGGCCCCCCTCTATGGCCAGTGTGCACAGCGCACGGTAGCGAGACAGGCGACACCGGTCGGCGCCAAGGTGGCTCCGACGTAATTCATCAAAGTGGCTATTGCGATGAGCCGCATCGACGTTTAAACTCCTCGCATGTCGAGGCCGGCGCACCGCCGACCCGTGAGGAGGAACCGAGCATGTACAAGAAGTCAGCACAGAAGAAGGTTGTCTTGAGCCGTGAGACTCTCCGTCAGCTCTCGACGGATCGCCTCCAAGCAGTGGCGGGAGGCACCGTCCACACAGCCTGTAACACCTGCGTGAGCGTTTGCCGCACCAACTGCCACACCTGCTGAACCGCGTAGGAAGCCCCGAGCAGGCCGCCGCCCGGCGGCCACGGCTCCCGCAACCTTCGCCCCGCTCGGCGGCGCGTCAGGAGGCGGCTCGCGCTTGGTGCTGCCAGCAGCAGCTGCCAGCTCCGAGCCAGCGCGCTGCCGCCGCACCTCCGCCAGCTCGCGCAACGCCGTCAGCTCCTGCCGAGCTGCCTCCCGCTGCCGCAGCAGCTCGTCGACCTCGCGCGCCTTGGCTCCGCTGAGCAGCCATCCGCTCGCTCGCGACAGCGGGAGGAGGCTACCCGCGCGCCTCCGCGGCTGTGTGCGGTCCGCAACGTCATGGGCACTCCACCCGATGGGCCTGAGCGCCTGCTGGCCCGGCAGGGAGGCCGGCGCGCGGCGCGCAAGACGGCGCCAAGACCCGCGATCGCGGGCTGTCGCCTCGACCCGGCATTCCGACCGCCGCCGGCCTTTCCGCCTCCGCCGTCAGCAAATCAGCGCGGTGAGGGGGCAGTGCGGCGGGTCGCACATGGAGTCATCGCTGACGGTACTGGCCACTCTTACGTTGCCGCCTCCGGCAAGCTGCTGCAGGGTCTCACGATGGAGTGTGATTTTCTTGCTCGGTTCCTTCTTCTTCATGCTCGGCCGCTCCATACATTCAAGATAATCGCATCTTATCGCAGTCGCTCCTGCGGATGAGCGGATTCACGTAGTCAATGGCGGTCGTTCGGAATATGTTACGATAGCAAATTGAGATGCGTGCCGACCCTCTCCACCACGAGGCCCCGGCGGTCGCGCCGTGGAGCCATGCCGAGGCGAAAGGCGCCCGCCACGGCGATTCGCACTACCGCCTGCTCGACCTCCTGGGGAGGGGTGGCATGGGGGTCGTCTACCGCGCCGAAGACCTTCGGCTGGGGCGCCAAGTGGCACTCAAGTACCTGTCGTCGGCCCGGATGGCTGCGCCCGGGGCCACGGCGCGGTTCCTGAACGAGGCACGGGCGGCGGCGGCGCTCGACCATCCCAACATCTGCACCGTCTACGAGGCCGGCGAGACCGCCGTGGGCGAGCACTACATCGCGATGCCCTGTTATGACGGCGAGACCCTCAAGCGCCGCCTCGAGCGCGGCCCGCTGTCGCCGGCGGAAGCCATCCGCATCGCGGCGCAGGTGGCGAGCGGCCTCGCCAAGGCGCATCGCCACGGGATCGTCCACCGCGATGTGAAGCCGGCGAACCTGATGATCACCTCCGATGGCATCGTCAAGATCCTCGACTTTGGCGTCGCTCACCTCCCCGACCAGACCGTCTGCGACCCGCCGCTTCCCCACCCTCCCGGCTCCATCGCCTACATGTCGCCCGAACAAGCGCGGGGAGCGCCCGTCGACGGACGCAGTGACCTCTGGTCGCTCGGCGTCGTCCTCCACGAGATGCTCACCGGTCACAGGCCGCGCGCCGCCGGCCGGACGCCAGCGGTGCCGTCACGGCTCGGGCGCCTGCTCTCGCGCCTCCTCGCCCCCGATCCGGCGGACCGCTATGACGATGCCGACGGGCTCCTCTCCGACCTCGAGGCGCTCGCACGCGCCAGTTTCCGCGCCCGGGCGGTCCTGCAGATCGGCGCAATCCTCGCCGCCGCCTCGGCCGTGGCTTTCCTGCTGCTCGGCGGCGCGGCGCGGGAGGGCCCGGAGCAGAAGCCGGCCGCCACCCTCTTCACTCGCTTGACCGACCTGCCGGGCCGCGAGTGGTTCCCCAGCATCTCCCCGGACGGCACCTACTTCGCCTATGTCAGATCGGTCGGCTACCGCGATCACATCTTCCTGCAACGCGTGGAGGGTGGCAACGCACTGGACCTCAGCCGCGATTCGCCCGCCGACGACACGCAGCCGGCCTTCTCTCCCGACGGCCGCTCGATCGCCTTCCGGTCGGAGCGTGACGGGGGCGGTATCTTCGTGATGGGCGCCACCGGCGAATCGGTCCGCCGCCTCACCGACTTCGGCTTCAACCCCGCGTGGTCACCCGATGGCCGTGAAATTCTCTGCGCTACGGAAGGGATCGTCCATCCTCGCACCAGGCGGCAGCGGAGCCGGATCTACCGCGTCGACGCGGCGACCGGAGAGCCCCGCCTGCTCATCTCGGCCGACGCCGTCCAGCCGAGTTGGTCACCGCACGGCGCCCGCATCGCATACTGGGGAATCTCCTCCGGCCGACGCATCATCTCGACGGTCGGCGCCGGTGGCGCCGGCGAGATCCCGGTCACCAGCGGGCCCGGCCTCGACTGGAACCCGGTCTGGTCGCCCGACGGCCGTTACCTCTACTTCGCCAGCGACCGCAACGGCGCCATGAACCTCTGGCGGGTGCGCATCGACGAGAGCTCCGGGCGCGTCCGGGGGAAGCCCGAGCCGATGACGGCCCCATGCGGCGCCAGCGCTCAAATCAGCATCTCCCACAACGGCAGGCGGCTCCTGTTCGCCAGCGACGAGTCCCGTTCGATCCTCGAAAAGGCGCCCTTCGACCCCGCGCGCGAAGCTCTCGCCGGGGCCGAGGTGCCGATCGCTCCGACCGCACAGATGATCGTCGCCTGCGATGCCTCCCG
>DATGHG010000465.1:0-10556 GCA_035308185.1 Thermoanaerobaculia bacterium
CAACTCGGCGAGCGGCGCCGGATGCTCGGGCAGCGGCTCGACCAGGGAACGGGCGAGGGCGGCGCCGCCCTCGGTGTCGGCGGCCGGCTGGCGCGGCAACGAATCGAGGTGCGGCGCGATGCGGTCCATCGCGGCCTCGACCAGCCGCCGCAGCGCCGCCCCGGAGAGCTCGAGCGGGCTCGCCGCCGCCGGCTCGCCTGCCGGCGAGCCGGCGGCGCTCGGGCTCGGCTCCTCCTTCGCCTGGCTTTCGCTCATGCGGCTCAATCTTCGATTAGGTTCTCGAAGCGGGCCTTGTCGGTCGCCTTCATGTAGGCCTCGCGCGGGGCCACGCGCTTGGCTTCGACCATCGCCGCCAGGGCGTCGTCCATCAGCTGCATGCCCAGGGCGCGGCCCCCCTGCATCAGGGTCTGGATCATCGGCGTGTTGCCCTCGCGGATGATGTTGGGCAGACCGGCGGTCTTGAGCAGCACTTCCGCCACCGCACAGCGCCCGCGGCCGTCGGCGCTGCGCAGCAGCAGCTGCGACACCACGGCGGCCAGCGATTCGGCCAGCGTGGTGCGGACCTGCGGCTGCTCCTCGGCGGGGAAGACGTCGATGAGACGGTCGATGGTGTTGATGGCGCCGTTGGTATGCAGGGTGCCGAAGACCACCGCGCCCATCTCCGCCGCGGTGAGCGCCAGGGCGATGGTGTCGAGGTCGCGCATCTCGCCGACCAGGATGACGTCGGCGTCCTGGCGGATGGCGGCGCGCAACGCCGCGCTGAAGCTCTCGGTGTCGCTGCCGACCTCGCGCTGCGAGATGCGGCATTGCCGGTTGCGGTGCACGAACTCGACCGGGTCCTCGATGGTCACGATGTGCTTGGCGTAGGTGGAGTTGATGCGATCGATGATCGCCGCCAGCGTGGTCGACTTGCCGCAGCCGGTCGGGCCGGTGATCAGGATCAGCCCCGAACGGACGTGGGCCAGCTCGCCGATCGCCTTCGGCAGGTTGAGCTCCTCGAGGGTGGTGATCACCTCGGGGATCAGGCGGAAGACGGCGCCGGGACCGTTCTGCTGGTAGAAGTAGTTGACCCGGAAGCGCCCGACGCCCTCGATGCCGTAGGCGAAGTCGAGGTCGTGATGGCGCTGGTACTCCTCCCAGTGCGGGTCGGTGGCGACCTCGCGCAGCAGCTCGAGCATCCGCGCCTGGTCGAGCACCGGCCAGCCGGGCACCGGCTCGAGCGCGCCGTTGCGGCGGATGCGCGGCTCGAGCCCGGCCACGATATGCAGGTCCGAGCCCCGGTGGTCCCTGACGAAGCGCAGCAGCTCTTGCATTCCGGGCATGTCGTCTCGCGAGCGTTCCCGTGCTAGGGGATCTTCGCCGCGTCCTCGGCCTGTAGCAGCGCCTCGGCGCGGGTCACCGTGCCGCTCTTGACCAGCTCGGCGAGCGAGGCGTCGAGCTGGGCCATGCCGTGCGCCGCGCCGGTCTGCAGGATGGAGCGGATCTGGAAGGTCTTGTTGTCGCGGATGAGGTTGGCCGCCGCCTTGGTGACGATCAACACCTCGAGCGCCGGCACCCGGCCGCTGCCGTCGGCGCGCGCCAGCAGGCGCTGCGACACCACGGCGCGCAGCGACTCGGCGATCATCGCCCGCATCTGGGCCTGCTGGCTGGGCGGGAACACCCCCAGGAGGCGGTTGATGGTGCGCACCGCGCCGTTGGTGTGCAGGGTGCCGAAGACCAGGTGGCCGGTTTCGGCGGCGGTGATCGCCAGCGAGATGGTCTCGAGGTCGCGCAGCTCGCCGATGGCGATCACGTCCGGGTCCTCGCGCAGCGCGGCGCGCAGGGCGCGGGCGAACGAGCCGGTGTGCAGCCCCACCTGGCGCTGGTTGACGATCGCCCGGAGCGAGGGATGGAGGAACTCGATCGGGTCCTCGACGGTGATGACGTGATCGGTGCGGGTCTGGTTGATGATGCTGAGCAACGCCGCCATGGTCGCCGACTTGCCGCAGCCGCTGGGTCCGGTGATCAGCACCATGCCCTGGTGGTAGTCGGCCAGGCGGGCCAGCGACTCGGGCAGGCCGAGCGAGTGCAGGGTCGGCGGCTCGGACGGGATGCTGCGGAAGACGGCGTCGAGCCCGCGCTGCTGGCGGTAGGCGTTGCCGCGGAAGCGGGCGCGCCCCGGCAGGGCGTGGGCGAAGTCGATCTGGCCGTGACGGGCGAGCGCGGCGCGCTGCTCGTCGTCGAGCACCTCCTCGATCATCCGCGCCGCCACCTCCGGCGCCAGCGGCTGCGGGTCGAGGTCTTCGAGCCGGCCGAGCAGGCGCAAGCCGATCGGCGCGCCGCTGTGGAGGTGGACGTCGCTGGCGCCGCGCTCGATCGCCAGCGCCAGCAGGGCATCGAGCTGGCGCTTGCCGGCGGCGCCGCCGGACCAGGGCGCGGCGGCGGCGGCCACCTGCTGCCAGCCGGCGGGCGCGGCGGGCGATGCGGCGCCTCCCGCCTGTCCTGCCGGCAGCGCGGCAGCCGACGGCGACGCCGCCCGAGCCGCCTCCGCCAGCGGCGGCAGCGGCACGGTGTCGCCGGTGCCGGGGATGGCCGGCGCGCTGGCCCCCATGGTGAGGCCGGCCGGGGCGGCGGTGGCCGCGAACGGCCGGGCGCCGGTGTCTGCGCCGGTGGCGGCGGCGGCGGTGTTGGAGCCGGCGGTGCCGGAGCCGGTGGCGACGGTGTCGTCGGGCCCGCCATCGCCGCCCCCCGTGGCGGCGCCCGCTGCCGCTCGCTCCGCGCCTGGCGCCGGCGCCGGCAGCGGCGGTCTCGCCGGCGGCGCCTCGCCGGGGGCCGCGGCCGCCTTGGCCCGCTGCTTGTGCACGTAGTCGCGCTGCACCACCAGCAGCTGGTCGACCTGGCGCTGGGTGAGGTAACCCATCTCGACCAGGATCTCGGGCAGCTGGCGGCGGCCGCCGGCGAGGCCGTGCAGGCCATGGACCTCGTCGAGCTGGCCGGCGGTGATGAGCTTGTAATGCAGGGCCAGACGGCCGAACAGCAGCTCCTCTTGACCGGAGGCCATGCCGCGACTCTACCTCAGGAGCCGCGGCGCCGGCGCGCCGAAACCGCGGGCCGGCCGGAACGTAGTATGGAGGGGCTTGGCGCGCCATCCGCGCCCGGAGGGCTCGCATGGAAAGCTTGTGGCACGATCTGCGCTTCGGCGTCCGCGCCCTGCTGCACAACCGGCTGACGACCGGCCTCGCGCTGCTCATCCTGACCCTCGGTATCGGCGCCAACACCGCCATCTTCAGCGTCATCAGCGGCGTGCTGCTCGAACCGCTGCCCTATCCGCGCCCGGAACGGCTGGTGGTGGCGCAGGAGAGCGCACCCCGCCACGGCTTTCCGCGGTTCTCCGCCTCGCCGCTCAACTTCCGCGACTGGCGCGACCAGAACCGCTGCTTCGCCACCCTCGACGCGGTCAGCCAGGACCACTTCAACCTCGCGGGCGCGGCGCGGCCGGTGGCGGTGCGCGGCGCCAGCGTGACCGCCGATTTCTTTCGCACCCTGGGCTTCGCGCCGCTCCACGGCCGCTTCTTCCGCCCGGAGGACGACCGCCCGGGCGCCGAGCCGGTGGCGGTCGTCTCCTATGACCTCTGGCACTCGGCCTTCGGCGCCGATCCGGGCCTGGTTGGCAGGCGGATCCAGCTCGACGGCCGCTATCGCACGGTGATCGGGATCGCGCCGCCCGGCCAGACCTTCCCCGGCGGCGCCGCGGTCTGGATGCCGCTCGCCCTCGACTACGCCAGGGAGCACCGGGGCGGCCACTACCTGGTGGTGCTGGGGCGCCTGCGGCCGGGGGTGTCGCTGGCCCAGGCTCAGGCCGACATGTCGGCCATCGCCTCCCGCCTCGAACGTCTCTATCCCGAGACCAACACCGCCTGGGGCGTCATCCTCGAACCCCTCCGCGACCGCATGGTGGCGGACGTCAAGCCTGCCCTGATCCTGCTCGAACGGGCGGTCTGGGTGGTGCTGCTGATCGCCTGCGCCAACGTCGCCAACCTGCTGCTGGCGCGGATGAGCTCCCGCGGCCGCGAGCTGGCGGTGCGTGCCGCCCTCGGCGCCGGGCGCCGGCGCCTGGTCCGCCAGGTGGTGGCCGAGAGCGTCGTGCTGTTCGTCGCCGGCGGCGCGCTGGGGCTCGTCGCGGCCTTCTTCGGCACCCGCGCGCTGCTGGCGGTCAACCCCGATGCCATCCCGCGCGCCGCAGGGATCGGATTGGATGGCCGCGTGCTGCTCTACACCCTGCTGCTGTCGCTCGTCGCGGGCGTCCTGGTCGGTCTGGTGCCCGCCCTGTCGGCGATCGGCAAGCGCCTCTATGGCTCGCTCAAGGAGGGCGGCCGTGCGGTGGCCGGTGGCCGCCGCGTGCGCCTGCTGCGCCAGGGCCTGGTGGCCGGCGAGGTGGCGCTGGCGCTGGCGCTGCTCATCGCCGCCACCCTGCTGCTGCGCAGCTTCGCGCGCCTGCAGTCGGTCGACCCCGGCTTCGAGCCCAGCGGCGTGATGACCGCGGTGCTGTCGCTGCCCGACGTCAAGTACCCGGACGAGGCGCGCCAGGCGCAGTTCTTCGCGCAGTTGCTGCCGCGGGTGAGCGCGCTGCCGGGAGTCGAGCACGCGGCGACCGTCTTCCCGCTGCCGCTCTCGGGCTCGGGCTTCGTGTTGCAGTTCGCGGTCGCCGGCCGGCCGGCGCCGGCGCCCACCGAGGTGCCGCGCGCCGACGTCCTGGCGATCAGCCCGGACTACTTCCGCGCCATGGGCGTCCCGCTGCTCGTGGGACGCGCCTTCACCGGCCAGGACCGGATCGGCAGCCAGCCGGTCGTGATCGTCAACCGCACGATGGCGCGCCGGCTCTGGCCCGGCGAGAGCCCGCTCGGCCGCCGCATCACCTTCGACACCCCGGCCGACGCGAAGTCGAAATGGATGACGGTGGTCGGCGTGGCGGGCGACGTGCGCGCCGCGGCGTTGCGCAAGGAGCCCGAGTCCCAGGTCTATTGGCCGCAGTTGCAGCGCCCGCTGGGCCAGGCGGCCCTGGTGCTGCGCACCTCGTGGCCGCCGGCGCGCCTGGTGGCGCCGGTCCGGGAGGCGGTGCAGTCGCTGGACCGCGACCTGCCGCTCGACCGGGTGCAGACGCTCGACGCGGTGATCGCCGCCTCGCTTGCCCAGAACCGCGTCAAGACCCTGCTGGTCGGCTTCTTCGGCGCGCTCGCCCTGATCCTGGCGGCGGTCGGCATCTACAGCCTGGTGAGCTACACCGTGGCCCAGCGCACCCATGAGATCGGCATCCGCATGGCGCTCGGAGCCGGCCGGCGGGAGGTGCAGGGGATGGTGATCGCCCAGGGCATGGGCTCGGTGACGTTGGGCCTGGCGCTGGGCCTGGCGGCCGCCTGGGCGGGCGCCGCGCTGGTGGCCGATCAGCTCTACGGGGTCAGCGCCGCCGATCCGCTCACCTACGCCGGCGTGCCGCTGCTCCTGGCAGCGGTCGCCCTGGTCGCCAACTGGCTGCCGGCCCGCCGCGCCACCGCCATCGATCCGCTCGAGGCCCTGCGCGCGGAGTGAGGAGCGGCGCTTGTCCCGGCGCCGCCCGCGCCTCGCACAATGGTAGCGTGCAGCCTCTACGCCAGCCCCAGGGAGGGTCCAGGACATGCCCGAGCCGCAACAGCACGGCCAAACGTCGAGCGAGGTGGGGCCGATGAGGCGCGAGAGCGCCGGCGGGGCGCTCGCCCTGATGCTGGCGCTGCTGGCGCTGACGCTGCTGCTGGTGGTCGTGCGCCACCGGCCGCCGGCGCCGAAGCCGGCCGGCGCGCCGGCCGCCGAGTTCTCCGGCGAGCGAGCGCGAGAGGTCCTGCGCCAGCTGGTCGGCGACGGCTTGCCGCACCCGGTGGGCAGCGCCGCCGACGATCGCGTGCGCCAGGTGGTGGTGGCGACGCTGTCCGGCCTTGGCTACCAGCCCCGGGTCGAGGAGGGATTCGCCTGCCACTGGGGCGGCACCTGCGGGCGGGTGCGCAACGTCGTGGCGCGGCTCGACGGGCGCGAAGCCGGCGCGGCGGTCGCGGTCGCCGCCCACTACGACTCGGTGGATGCCGGTCCCGGCGCCTCCGACGACCTCGCCGGGGTGGCCGCGATCCTCGAGATCGCACGCGCTCTCAAGGCGGGTCCACCGCCGCTGCATCCGGTGGTGCTGCTGCTCGACGAGGGCGAGGAGGCCGGTCTGCTCGGGGCCACGGCCTTCGTCGACACCAGCCCGGAGGCCGCGGCGGTCAAGGCGGTGGTCAACCTCGAGGCGCGGGGCACCGAAGGCCCGAGCTTCATGTTCGAGACCAGCGGCGACGACGCCTGGCTGATCGACGCCTGGGCGCCGCGCGCGCCCCGTCCGGTCACCACCTCGCTTGCCGCCTTCATCTACGCCCAGCTGCCCAACGACACGGACCTGACGGTCTTCCGCCACCACCATGTGCCCGGGCTCAACTTCGCCTTCATCGGCGCGGCGACCCGCTACCACACTCCCGAGGACAGCTTCGCCAACAGCTCGCCGGCCAGCCTGCAGCACCAGGGCGACGGTGCGCTGGCGGCGGTGGCGGGCCTGGCCGACTCGCCGCTGCTGGCGAGCCCGCCGCGCGGCAATCTGGCCTTCTTCGACCTGCTGAGCCTCGGGGTGGTGCGGTGGCCCCTCGGTTGGACCCTGCCGCTGGCCCTGGCGGCGCTGGTCCTGCTCGTCGCGGTGACCGGCGTCGCCCTGTCACGCCGCGCGCTCGGCGGCGGCGAGCTGGTGCTCGGCCTGCTGGCGCTGCCGGCGACGGCGCTGGCGGCGGCGCTGCTGGCGTGGTGCCTGTCGCAGGCCCTGCTGGCGACCGGTGCCCTGACGGTCGGCTGGCCGGCGCACCCGCTGCCGGCGCAGGTGGCTTTCTGGTTGCTGCCGCTGGCGGTCGCGGCGGGTCTCGCCTGGATGCTGGGAATGGGCCATCGCGCCGCGCCGCTGGGACTCTGGTCAGGGGTCTGGATCGTCTGGTCGGCGCTCGCCGTGGCGCTGGCGCTGCGCGCGCCTGCGGTCAGCTACATCTTCGTGCTGCCGGCGCTCGCCGCGGCAGTCTGCGGGTTGCTGGGCCGCATCTGGCGCGGCGGCTCGGCAGGTGCCGCGGCGGACCGGCCGGCGGCGCCGCGGTGGCCGCCAGCGGCGGCGGTGACGATCGTGCCCGGGCTGGTGGCGGCGGTGCTCTGGTGGGGTGTGCTGCCGCCGGTCTACGACGGCCTCGGGGCGCCGGCGCTGACCATCATCGCGGTGCTGCTCGCCATCCTGTATTCGACCCTGGCCCCACTGGTCGCCGGCGGCGGGAGCTTCGGGCGCCGGCTATGGGCGGTGGCGCTGGCCTTGACCCTGGTGGCGGTGGCCGTGGCGCTGCCACAAGCGCCGTACTCGCGCCAGGCACCGCAGGGGGTCACCTACACCTTCTACCAGGACGGCGATTCGGGAGCGGCGCGCTGGGTGGTGCGGGCGCTGCCGCCGGTGCCCAAGGGGCTGCGGCAAGCCGGCGACTTCGCGCGATCGGGACCGCCGTTCCCATGGTCGTCCCCGGGTTCGCGGCCGCTGATCGCCCCGGCGCCGCCGCTTGCTGCCGCCGCGGCGCCGGCTCCGGAGCTGCAGGTGCTGGAGAACACGGTGATCGACGGCAAGCGGCACCTGCGGCTGCTGCTGGTGTCGAAGCGCGGCGCGCGGATCGCCACCCTCTGGGTGCCGGCGAGCGCGAAGCCCGAGTCGGTGTCGATCGAGGGCCACGTCGTGCCCGACACCGGCTGGCGCCGCGCCAAGCCGCAGTGGGGACCCGGGGACTGGTTGCCATACAGCGATGCCACCCTGCCGCCGGCGGGGTGCGAGGTGCAAATGCTGCTCGGCGACACCGGGCCGGTCGAGCTGTACGCGATGGACGCCACTCCCGGCCTGCCGCCGTCCGGCGCCGCCCTGCTCGCGGCGCGGCCGCCCTCCGCGGTGCCCCAGCAGCAGGGAGACACCACGCTGGTCAGCCGGAAGCTGAAGATCTGACCCGGCCTCTCACGCACGGCGACCGCCGGCCGGCATAGCGCCGGCCGGCAGGCGGTGTGTCGTGACCTGGATGGTGCGGGGTGCGGCGAGGGGAAAGCGAAGCTACATCTTCGGCGCGGCGGCGGGGTCGATCGAGGCAACGGCGATGCTGTCGCCCGTGGCCGTGCCCTTGACCGTCACTTCGTGGCCGAGATGCTGCTTGGCAAGGTCCTGGTTGTCGAGCTTGTAGAGCTTCTTGTCGGCGGTGTTGTAGAGCTCCAGCTTGCTGCCCTTCTCCGCGCACTTGACGGCGCAGTCCTTGTGAGCGGCGTTGGCGCCCTTCGCGCCGCACTTCTCGTCGGTGATCCAGCCGTTCCAGCTGCCGGCAGTGCCGGCCGCAGCGGCGGCCAACGGCGCCACCATCAGGCATAGGACGGCCAGGCAGGCCAACAGAGCGATCGTTCTCTTCATCGTGAACCTCCGGTAGGGATGAGGGAGCCTGAAGCGGCTCGCCGAATTCATGAGGTCGAAGTCTAGCACAGGTCTTATATCGCAGGGCGATCCTTTTTGGGTGCGGCATAATCGCGGTCCGTGACCGCCACCTACCGCCTCACCTTGGAATACGAAGGAACCAGGTACCACGGATGGCAGGAGCAGCAAAATGCACGCTCGGTGGCGGGCGAGCTGCGCCGCGCCCTGCAGGAGGCGCTCGGCGAGGGCAACCCGGTCAAGGAGCTGGGCGGCTCCGGGCGCACCGATGCCGGAGTGCATGCGCTGGCGCAGACCGCGCATCTGCGCCTCGCTCGCGCCATCGATCCGGCAGGGCTGCGCCGCGAGGTCAACGACCGCCTGCCGGCCGACATCCATCTGCTCGACCTGGCGCCGGCGGCGGCCGGCTTCCACGCCCGCCATTCGGCTCTCGCCCGCTCCTACCTCTACCAGATCTCGCGCCGGCGCACCGCGCTCGGCAAGCGCTACGTCTGGTGGGTGAAACGGCAGCTCGCCCTCGACAAGATCGCCGCGGCCGCGGGCCTGCTGCCTGGCAAGCACGACTTCCGCCTCTTCTGCGAGCGGCCGGCCGAGCAGCCCAGCACCCTGGTGGTGGTGGACAGCGCGGAGGTTGCGGCCGCCGGTTCCCTCATCCTTTGCCGGCTGGTCGCCTCCCACTTCCTCTGGAAGATGGTGCGCCGCGTCGCGGGTGCCCTGGTGCGGGCCGGCGCCGGCGAGCTCGACCTGGAGACTTTTGCCGTCCTGCTGGACGCCGACCCGGCCCGGCTCGCCCGCCTCGCCGGACCTGGCGGCCCGCCCATGCACCCTGCCGAGTGGACGGCGCCGCCGTCCGGCCTGTTCCTAGAGCGGGTCCTCTACGCCGGCGACCCGCCGTTGCCGCCGCTGGCGGCCGCGGCGGCGGTCGTCGCCGTGGCGTAGGGCTGTCAGGCGGGGATCATGGACCCGGCGTGCGCGCCGTCACCAACCGCCCGCCGCGTTCCAGCTGCTGCCGGTCGAAGGTGACGAGCGTGAGCCCGAGCTGGTCGGCCAGCGCCACATAGATCGCGTCCGCGCCGCGGATGCGGAGCGAGGCGGCGATGACCGCCGCCCTGGCAGCGAGCCTTTCGTCCACCGGAAACAGCTCCAGCAGCCGCCGGTTGCGCAACAGCTCGACCGCGGCCATCGCGAGCCGGTCGTCGAGTAGCGCGCGTGCCAGCGCGGCCGCCACCTCGGCGAGCAGCAGCAGCGGCGCGACGATCGGCTCGTCGGCGGTGATGGCCGTCGCGAGCCAGGCCGCGGCAGCCGCATGGCCAGGCTCGTCTTGGTGGAAGAGGGCGACGCAAACGCTGGCGTCGAGCACGGGCATCGGCTATCGCCGCTGCTCTTCCACCATCTCGATGCCGGTCTTGGACGTCTTCCAGGCGCGCGAGATGCGAAGAGCAAGATCTTCCACCTCGCGCATGACCTGATCGGCTGCTTCCTGCCGGCTCTCCCGGAGGCTCGCGACACCGAGTGGCCGCAGCTCGGCGACGGGCTCGCCCCGCACGGTCACCACATAGGACGCCTGGGCTTCTCGCACCTCGCGGACGATCGCCGATGCCCGGTTTTTCAACTCCCGCACGCCGATCCTGACGGCCATTCCGAGACTCCCACGAAGAGGTGGCCACATGGGTGGCTACCCAAGCTTAGGAGCCAAGGCCTCCTCACGTCAACTCCGGGGTGGCGCCATTCCCGCATAGAATCCGCCCAGCATGTCGCCCGCCCGCGCCGCCACCGCTGCCGTCTCCCTCCTGCTCGCGCTCGCCGCCGCCGGTTGCTCGGTGCAGAGCCTGATCGTCGACAAGGCCGGCGACGCCCTGGCGCAGGGCGGCTCGGTGTATGCCAGCGACGACGACCCGGAGCTGGTCTGGCAGGCGGTGCCGTTCGGTCTCAAGACGATCGAGAGCCTGCTGGCGCAATCGCCACGGCACCGGGGGCTGCTGCTCGCCGCGGCCAGCGGCTTCACCGAGTACGCCTACGGCGCCGTGCAGCAGGAAGCCGACTT
>DATGHG010000466.1:0-19397 GCA_035308185.1 Thermoanaerobaculia bacterium
TGGCCTTGAGGATGACCACCGGCCCGGTCAGCTCGACGGCGTCGCCGATCTCGGGGCCCAGGTAGCGGCGGGCCTCGGCCGGTCCCACCACCTCGTCGCCCACCGCGTCGACGGTCAGCCGCTGATAGGCATAGCGATAGCCCGAGATCTCGAAGCGGATCGGCATCCCCCGCCGCACCAGGGGCCGGAACTGGCCCGGCATCAGCACCACCACCGACGGCCGGTCCTGGCCGCGGACGATGGACAGCACCGGCTGGCCGGCGGTCAGGAACTCGCCGGGCCGCACCCGCACGTCGCTGGCGATGCCGGCGGAAGTTGCGCGCAGGGTGCGCTCGCCCAGCCGCTCCGAGGCCAGCTGGCGCTGCGTGCGCAGGACGATCAGCGCCTGCTCGGGCCCCGGGTCGGCGGGGTCGCGCAGGCGGTTGACCAGCTGCAGGTCGAACTCCTGATCGAGGCGGGCCAGCTCCGCCGCCTCCTGCGCCTCGTGCAGGCGCACCAGGACCTGGCCGGGCCGCACCCGCTGGCCGGGGGCGACCTCGACGGCGCTGACCGTGCCGCCGGTCTCGGCGGTGACGTCGTCGCGGGTGCCCATCCATACCACCGCCATCCCCGAGGCATACTCCTTGACCTCGCCGAGCACCGAGAACAGCACCGCCCCGGCCAGCGCGGCGAGCAGCGTCCAGTAGGTCCAGCGGGTCCAGGCCGGCGAGATCCGCAGCGGGTCCTGGGCCTCGTCGAGCATCTGGTAGCGTTCCAGCGCCTCGCGGCGGAACAGCGCGTCGTCGCCCAGCACCTCTTCGGGCCGCGGCGGCGGCAGGAAGGGAGCGGCCGCGGCGGCCAGCCGCTCGAGCCGCTCGACCTGGGCGGCGCCGAACTCGGCCTCGCGGGCCGTGCGCACCGCCACCAGCACCGCCACCACCCGGCCATCGTCGTCGCGCACCGGCACCGCGACCAGGCGCTCGGAGCCGTCGCCCTCCGGGTCGTCCGCTTCCCGGTCGTAGCGCGAGTCGCGCCCGGCGCGCGGCACGATCAGGCTCAGGCCGCTGCGCAGCACGAAGCTGGCGATGCCGACGGCGGCGCTGTCGCGGCGCTCGGCGCCGCTTCCCCGTTCGCGGCTCCAGAGGGTGTCGTCCTGCGGGTCGTGGAGCAGGCAATAGCCGCGCTGGGCATCGGCCGCCTCGCGCACCGCCTCCGCCAGCACCTCGGCGCGGTCGCCCAGGGCCGGCTGCAGGGCGAGGGCGCGCAGCACCTCGGCGACGTCGAAGCGGGAACCGCCGCCGCCGGCAGGGTACGGGTGAGGGGCGGCGCCGGCTGGCGGGCCGAGCGCGGCCGCCGCGGCGGCGTCACGGCGGGTTTCATAGAGCAGCACGGCGCTGCCGATCAGCGCCGCCAGCTCCTCGGTTGCGGGTGGGCGCTGGCTGAGGTAGAAGATCCGGTCCTCGGCGATCAGCTCCTGGAAGATCTCGGGATCCGGTCCGGCGGCGGCGACGATGTGCAGCGGCGGCACCCGAGGAGCCGCGTCGGCGGGGACGGCAGCTTGCCTGCCGCCGTGGACGGCGGTCGCCGCGACGCCCGAGGCAAGCGCCCCGTCGAGCTCGTGGCCGGCGATCAGCCGTTTCGCCGTCTCGCCGCCGGCCCGCTCGCCGAGGCAGACGACCGCCACCGCCCGCCCGCCGACCGCGGCGCGCAGGGCTTGCAGCACCGTCTCGATGGCCGCCGGGTCCTGGTCGTTCCTGCCGGCATGGTGGGCAGGGAGGTCCGGGCTCACCACCACCTCGACGCCGCCCACGGATTGATGCAGAGAGCCGGCCTGGTGCAGCGGCGAGACCTGGGGCCCGCGCGGCCACTGCTGGGACAGCCGGACGAGCCGGGTGCGCAGGGCCTCGGCGTCGGGCCGCTCGAAGCCGATCAACACCACGACCGCGGGTGCGGTCGTGGGCGCCAGCCGATGGCGGGAGGCAAGAGGGTCGGACATCCCTGTTAGAGTACTCCTCGATGGTGAAACGCTGGACCTCCGCCGATTTCTTCCGCCCGGCCGGTACCCGCCGTGCCGGCGGCCCTACCCGCTACCGCAAAGTGCCGGCGCCGGCAGCGGCACGGGAGCTCTCCGCGGCTCCGATCGTGCCGGTCGCATGGCTCGGGGTGGCCGAGTCCGCCATTCCCGCCTCGCGTGCACCGCTCGCGCCTGCCTGGGTTCTCGCCGCTGTCTTTGCCGCCGCGGTGCTCGTGGCGGGTTGCGGCGGCGGGTCGCCCACGGCCGGCGGTGCGGTCGCCGGCGGGGGCGCGACCGTCCAACCTACGGATTCTGCCACGTTTCCGGTCTCGCCGCCGGCCCTACCGCCGGCCGCGCCGCGGGCCGGGCCGGGAGCGCCGGTTCCGGCCTCGCCGGCGGTGCCGGCAGGGGTGGCAGCGGTGGTGCCCGCGCCCGCGGCGGCCTATGCGGCAAGCTTGCCGGCGGCCGGGGGGCCCCCCCCGTCGCGCGCCGCCGCTTCGACGACCACCTCCCGGCCGGCGGGCTACGTCGGCGTGGTGCTCGCCCGCCAGGCGGTCACCGTCGCGGCGGAGACCGATGGGCGGCTGGCTTCGGTGGCGGTGCGGGTGGGCGACGTGGTCCACCGCGGCCAGGAGCTGGCCACGCTCTCCATGGACGAGCTGCACGACGAGATGGCGGTGGTGCAGGCGACGGTGAGCGCCGCGCGCAGCGAGCAGCGGCGCACCGAGCTCGAGCTGGACCGCACCCGCGATCGCCGCGCCCGTCGCGAGCTGCATCCGGAGCTGTATGCCGAGGAGGACCTCGCCTCGGCGCGCAACGCCGAGCAGGAGGCGGGGGCGTCGGTGGAGAGCGCCAAGGCCCGCGTCGCCGAGGAGGTGGGCCACCTGCGCCAGCTGGAGACCCGCCTGCAGCACGCGGTGCTGCGGGCGCCGATCGACGGCCGCGTGGCGCTGCGCTATCTCGACGCCGGGGCGCTGGTGCGTTCCGGCGCTCCGGTGGTGCGGCTGATCAGCACCGGCCAGTTCATGCTGCGTTTCGCGGTGCCGCCCGAGCAGGCGGCGGCGATCCGCAAGGGCGCGGCGGTCGCGGTGCGCCTCGATTCGCTGCCGATGACCCTGGCGGGCAGAGTCTCCCAGGTGGCGCCGCGCCTCGACACCGCCTCGCAGATGGTCTTCGTGGAGGCCGAGCTGCAAGTGCCGGGCGCCCTGCTCGAGCGCCTCCAGGACGGCCTGCCGGGGCGGGTGACGGTGGGCGGGTAGGAGCGGCGCGGGGCGCGGCCAGACCCCCTCTTTCCCTTGGTCAATCGCCGTCGGCGCGCATCGCGGCGGGCTGGTGGACCGTCACCTTGAGGGTGGCGACGCGGTTGCGCTGCATCTCCTGGACCTCGAGGGTGATCGGGCCGAGCTCGACCTGGTCGCCGACCACCGGGTTGCGGCCGAGCTCGGAGAAGACGACGCCGCCGATGGTGTCGTCGTCACGGTCGCTCAGCTCGAGCCCGATGGCGTCCTCGAGCTCCTCGACCAGCATGCCGCCCGCCACCTGGTAGGTGCCGTCGGGGTTGCGCTGCAGCTCCGGCTTCTCGACGTCGAACTCGTCGTGGATCTGGCCCACCAGCTCCTCGATCACGTCTTCGAGCGTCACCACGCCCGAGACGCCGCCGTACTCGTCGAGCACGGCGGCGAGATGGAAGCGTTCGGCGCGCATGCGCTTGAGCAGCCGGTCGAGCTCCAGCGTCTCGGGCACGAAGGCGATCTCGCGCGCCACCTCCTGCAGCGAGCCGAGCGGGCGCTCGCGGCGGTAGAGGTCCTTGATGTGCACGACGCCGATGACGTGGTCGAGGTCGCCCTCGCAGAGCGGAAAGCGGGTGTGGCCGCTGCGCCGGATCAGGCGCAGGTTGTCGGCCAGCGGGCGGGTGGTCGACAGGTACACCACGTCCTGCCGTGGCAGCATGATCTGGCGCGCCATCCGGTGGGAGAGCTCGAAGACGTTGTCCAGCAGCTCGCGCTTGGTCTCGGAGACGTCCGCGTCGGCGCTGGCGACCAGCAGCCGGCGCAGCTCCGCCTCGTCGCGGACGCCGCCGCCGCCGTGCGGCGGCGTCACCCCGAGCATCCGGGTCAGGCCGCGGGCGGCGCGGTTGAGCAGCCAGATCGCCGGGAAGGTGGCGCGGTAGAAGACCCGCAACGGCAGCGCCACCAGCAGGGCGGCGGCGCGGGCATGGCGCAGCGCCAGCCATTTCGGCGTCAGCTCGCCGACCACCACCTGCAGGATGGTGATGGCCAGGAAGGAGACGGTCAGGCCGATCGAATGCACCAGGGGCGAGTTGGGGCCGGCGAAGAACACCACCAGCGGCTCGACCAGCCAGGCGAACGCTGGCTCGCCGACCCAGCCCAGGGCCAGCGATGCCAGGGTGATGCCGAGCTGGGTCGCCGACAGGTAGGCGTCGAGGTGCTGGGTCATGCGGCGGGCGATGCGCACCCGCCGCTGCCCCCGCCCCGTGCCGTAGGGCTCGAACTGGGTCGGCCGCACCCGCACCAGCGCGAACTCGGCGGCGACGAAGAAGCCGTTGAGCAGCACCAGCAGCAGGCCCAGCAGCAGCGCCCAGCCCGGACGCAGCTGGGTCATGACCGCGCTCCTCCCGGCCGATGGCGCCATGGCCGGTGCGACCGCCGGCACCGCCGTGGCCGGGCCGCGGTCGAGCGAAGGGAAACGGGCGTGGAGAGGGTACTGGGAGGTTCCGTACTCAAGGCGATCAGTTTAGCACATGGAAGCGGCCGGCCCAGGCGCCGCCGAGCGCGCCGAGCGCTTGACAGGCCGTCGCCGCCGGCCTACACTGTTAGCAGTCACCTCCCATGAGTGCTAACAAGGGAAGGTGGCGAGTTGGCAGAACTTCCACTTCAACGAGTCCAAGGAGGTGTATCCGTGCTGAACATTCGCCCATTGCACGACCGCGTGGTGGTGAAGCGCATTGAGCAGGAGGAGCAGGTGCGGGGGGGCATCATCATCCCCGACACCGCCAAGGAAAAGCCCCAGGAGGCCGAGGTCATCGCCGTCGGACCGGGCAAGCTGAACGACGAGGGCAAGCGGGCCCCGATGGACGTCTCGGCCGGCGACCGCGTGCTGATGGGCAAGTACTCCGGCAGCGAGATCAAGATCGCCGACGAGGACTACGTCATCCTGCGCGAGGACGAGATCCTGGCCGTCGTCAACGGCAAGAAGTAATCGCCGCGGCCCACAGAGATTTTCTACTTTCGCGAAACCGAGGAGACATAAAAAGCCATGGCAAAGCAAATCACTTACTCCGGGGACGCCCGCGCGGCGATCCTGCGGGGCGTTAACAAGCTCGCCGACGCGGTCCGCGTGACGCTCGGTCCCAAGGGCCGCAACGTGGTCATCGAGAAGAAGTTCGGCTCGCCCACCATCACCAAGGACGGCGTCACCGTCGCCAAGGAGATCGAGCTCTACGACCCGCTCGAGAACATGGGCGCCCAGATGGTGCGCGAGGTCGCTTCGAAGACCTCCGACGTGGCCGGCGACGGCACCACCACCGCCACCGTGCTCGCCCAGGCGATCTATCGCGAGGGCTCGAAGAACGTCACCGCCGGGGCCAACCCGATGGAGATCAAGAAGGGCATCGACCTGGCGGTCAAGGCCGCCATCGCCGCCATCGACAAGCTGGCCAAGCCGGTCGAGGGCAAGGACATCGCCCACGTCGGCACCATCTCGGCCAACAACGACGAGGAGATCGGCCGCATCATCGCCGAGGCGATGGAGAAGGTCGGCAAGGACGGCGTGATCACGGTCGAGGAGGCCAAGGGCCTCGAGACCACGCTCGAGGTGGTCGAGGGCATGCAGTTCGACCGCGGCTACCTGTCGCCGTATTTCGTCACCGACGCCGAGCGCATGGAGACGGTGCTCGAGAACGCCAAGATCCTGCTCAACGAGAAGAAGGTCAGCTCGATGAAGGACCTGCTGCCGATCCTCGAGCAGGTCGCCAAGCAGGGCCGGCCGCTGCTGATCATCGCCGAGGACGTCGAGGGCGAGGCGCTGGCCACCCTGGTGGTCAACAAGCTGCGCGGCACGCTGCACGTCGCCGCGGTCAAGGCGCCGGGCTTCGGCGACCGCCGCAAGGCCATGCTCGAGGACATCGCGGTGCTGACCGGCGGTCAGGTGATCACCGAGGACCTCGGCATCAAGCTCGAGAACGTCCGCTGGGAGGACCTTGGCGACGCCAAGAAGATCGTCCTCAACAAGGACGACACCACCATCGTCACCGACTCCGACAACGCCAAGCGGCGTGAGACGATCTCCGGCCGGGTCAAGCAGATCCGCAACCAGATCGAGGATACGACCTCCGACTACGACCGCGAGAAGCTGCAGGAGCGCCTGGCCAAGCTGGTCGGCGGCGTCGCGGTGATCAAGGTGGGCGCGGCGACCGAGACCGAGATGAAGGAGAAGAAGGCTCGCGTCGAGGATGCCATGCACGCCACCAAGGCGGCGGTCGAGGAGGGCATCGTCCCCGGCGGCGGCGTGGCGCTGCTGCGCGCGGTGTCGGCGGTCGACAAGATCGAGGCCACCGGCGACGTGAAGGTCGGCGTCAACATCGTTCGCCGGGCGCTCGAGGAGCCGGCCCGCCAGATCGCCAACAACGCCGGCGAGGAGGGCTCGGTGGTGGTCAAGCAGCTGCTGTCGAGCAACGGCAACAGCGGTTACAACGCCGCCACCGGCAAGCACGAGGACCTGGTGAAGGCCGGCGTCATCGATCCCGCCAAGGTCGCGAAGACGGCGCTGATCAACGCCGCCTCCATCGCCGGCCTGATGCTCACCACCGAGGCGCTGGTGTCGGAGATCAAGGAAGAGAAGGAGAAGGGCGGCGGCGGCATGCCCGGCGGCGGCGGCATGGGCGGCGGCATGGGCGGCATGTACTAGGGAGCGGCAGTCGCTTCCGCAGCGGGCGTTACTCCGCCCGCGCGTTGCACATAGCAGAACGCAGCACCACGGCCGGTCCGGTGACCCCGGGCCGGCCGTCGTCGTGCTTGCGCCCGCGTGGGCGTGGCTGCCCCGCCCGCGCCCGGTCGATGCACAACTTCTTCTCAGAGGTACTCAAAAGAGGAGAAGCGAATGAAACGCAAGATCCTGCTGAGCTGTCTCGCCGCCTTGCTCCTGACCGCCGCCCTCGCCGCCACGGCTGCAACGGCCGCCGAGCCGCCGTTTACCGGCCTCCCCACGGCCTCGCTGCTCTGCGGCGCGAATCTCTTGTCTGCCTCGTCGATCGGCGGCACCCTTCCTGCTCCGATTCCACTCTCCCCCACGGTCTGCGGCTCCTGCAGCGGTCCCTGCACAGGGAAAACGGATGGAGCCAGCTGTGTGGAAGGGATCAGGGCCGGAGGCTGCTTCGTCGTCGGCACGTGCCCGGTAACCGGCACCTGGTTCTGCGCTTGCACCAAGGTAGGACAGTGAGCTTCAGCCGCCCTTCATCACCCGCAGCTTGGGGGCTGGCGCGGGCGGCGGGGCTGGCGGCGCGGCGGGGAACTCGCGCACTTCGGACAGCGGCGGGGCGGCGGTGGGGCGCGGGAAGGCGATCGGCGGCGCCGAGCGGCCCAGCTGGCGCATGCCGAAGATGACCAGGAACTCGATCACCACCAGCAGCAGGCCCAGGTTGGTCTGGCCGGTCACCGCCACTACCAGGGACATGGCACAGAAAGCGACCACCACGGCGTAGATCAGCGCCACCACGTGCGAGCGGCGGGCGCCGACCTGGTCCAGCACGTGGTGCAGGTGCTTGCGGTCGGCGTGGAACATGCGCAGGAAGCGGCGCAGCAGCCGCGCCTGCTGGCGGTCCAGGAAGCGCACCGCCATCACCAGCAGGGTGTCCATCACCGGCACGCCGAGCGCCAGGATGGGAACCAGGATGGCGACCGCGGCGGGCGCCTTGAGCGCCGAATGGACGCTCATCGCCGCCAGCAGGAAGCCCAGGGTCAGCGCTCCGGAATCGCCCATGTAGATCCGCGCCGGCATCCAGTTGTGGCGCAGGAAGCCCAGGCAGGCGCCGGCGGTCGCGGCCATCAGCACGACGCTGCCCGGGCTGCCCTGCAGCGCCGCATAACCCAGCATGCTGACCGAGATGATTGCGACGACGCCGCCGGCCAGACCGTCGAGGCCGTCGATCAGGTTGATGGCGTTGGTGACGCCGACGATCCACAGCAGCGAGACGACGCCGCCCCAGAGTCCCAGGTCGATGCCGCCGACGAACGGCAGCCGCAGCACTCCGAACGACCAGCCGGCGCCGACCAGCAGCGCCGCCGCCGCCAGCTCGACCAGGAACTTGATGCCGCTGCCGACTCCCCGCAGGTCGTCGAGGACCCCGACCAGGAACACCAGCACGGTGCCGGCGACCAGGGCGAGCAGCTCCCGGCTGGCGATCCGCGTGCCCCAGGTGGTCCAGTGCCCGAGCGCCGCAAAACCGGCGGCGATGCCGAGGCCGCCGACGATCGCGAGGCCGCCCAGGCGCGGCACGGCGCTCGCCTGCAGCTTGCGGACCCCGGGCTGGTCCATGGCCCGGAGCTTGACGGCGAGGCTGGTGACCGCGGGAACCAGCAAATGGGTGACGAAGGCGGCGACGATCGCCGCGCCGGCGGTGTACCACGGCAGGGTTCTCATACTCGCGTGCAGCCCTTCTCTGCCTCCGGCCCGCAGCTTCGAGGTTTGAGCGCTAAATTACCATGAACGCCGGATCTTGGCGAGCTGTAACGATCCAGCCTTTCCGGCCGCCTCTCCTCTTCGCGCGAGGCGGTTGCAGCCGCCGGCGCCAACCTGGGCTCCACGCCCGAGGAGGTCGAGATGCCGGACAAGGCAACCCATGAACCGAAGAACCCGCAGAGTTTCGCCGAGCTGCTCGAAGAGCTGCCGGCACAGAGCGAGACCGTCAATCTGATCGGCCTGGTGACGCGCTCCCCCAAGCCGGGACACTTCCGCCTGACGCCCCACGGCGGCGGGCGGCACGTCGAGCTGCCGGTGGACGCGGTGCGCGGCCACTCCGTGCTCCACCGCGAGCCGGGCCATCTGGTGGTGCAGCTCGAAGCCGAGCTCGCCAAGGTCGAGGCGCTGCTCGCGGGCTACGAGGAGCTCTTCCTGGGCGGCGGCGTGCGCACCTACCTGACCAGCCCGTATTCGTGGACACGGGACCCGCACCACGTCCCGCAGGTCCAGGCGGGACTGCGGGAGGAGGGGTTCTACCAGAAGCCGCCGTTCAACGATCACAAGGTGATCCACACGGACCTGGCCGGTCCCTTTTCCTGGGACAAAGACCCCATCCTGCACAAGGTCGTCCAGGACCCCGGCCAGGATCTCCGCTACCAGGCGGGCCCGGTGCGGGTACCGCCGGGCGATCCGGTCCAGCAAGGCGCTGGCGGCCTCGCGCCCTTCGTCCTGGCGACCCCGCACCACGCACCCGCGGGATCGCTCGCGATGCAGTCCGCGGGGCTGCAGCGGCAGGTGGGCGGACCCTTCGCCTACAAGCCGGTGGCCGCGGACCTCGGTCAGAAGACCATCGCCCAGGACCCGACGAAGCACGGGGTCTTCGACACCCTGGCGGAGACGGGCACCTACGCCACCACCGACCTGAACTTCAAGTCGGTCATCAAGGACGCCTTCACCGACCACACCTTCAAGGAGGTCGTCACCGACCACAGCCTCAAGGAAGTGGTCGCCGATCCGACGCTGGTCGAGACCGGCGGCACCCTGGTGGAAGGCGGCGGCTTCGGTCCCGGCGGCGGCATCAACCAGTTCTGAGCCGTCGCCACCCTCTCCCCGGCGGGAGGAGCCGCGCTCCTCCCGCCAAACCGCTCACTCCGCGCCGGCACCGCGAACCGCGGCCAGGCGCGTGACCGGCCGGGCCGCCCGCCCGCCGCCGAGGAGGAATCGCATGATCCTGGTGATCTCCGCTCCCGAAGACCCTCACGCCCAGGCCGTGCTCGCCGAGCTCGGCCGGCTCGGCAGGCCGGCGCGCCTGGTCGACCTCGCCGATTTCCCGATGCGCATGAACCTCACGGCGCGTTTCGACAACAACGGCGCGCATCACTTCAACCTCGGACTGACCGGCGGCGAGCGCGTGGCGCTCGAGGACGTCACCGCGGTGTGGTGGCGGCGGCCGCAGCCGTTCGGCCTGCCCGCGGATCTCACCGATCCGGGCTACCGCCAGTTCGCCGTCTCCGAGGCCACCACCGCTTTCCACGGCGCCTGGCAGTCGACCAAGGCGCTGTGGATCAACGATCCGGTCCGCGACGCGGCGGCGGCCCACAAGCCCTGGCAGCTCAAGCTGGCGAAGGAGGTCGGCCTGACGCTGCCGGAGACGTTGATCACCAACGATCCCGCGGCAGCTCGCGAGTTCTGGCGGCGCTATCCCGGCGAGGTGGTCTACAAGCCGTTCCTGCAGACGGTCTACGCCTGGCGCGAGACGCGGCTGCTGCGCCGCGCGGAAGAGGCGCTGGCGGAGGCGGTGCGGCTGGCGCCGGTGATCTTCCAGCGCTACGTGCCGGCGGGGCTCGATCTGCGCATCACCGCCATTGGCGACCGATTGTTCGCCGCCGAGGCGCGCGACGCCGGCGAGTACGAGTTCGACGTGCGCTTCAACACCGCCGTCGCCTACCGCCCGCACGCGCTGCCCGACGACGTGGCGAGCAGGCTGCTGGCCCTGCAGCGCCGGCTGGGCCTCGAGTACGGGGCGATCGACATGCGCCTGACGCCGGCAGGCGAATACGTCTTCTTCGAGGTCAATCCGGCCGGCCAGTTCCTCTACATCGAGCAGCTGGCGAACCTGCCGATCACCGCCGCGCTCGCTGCCCGGCTCGCGGCAGGTTGAGGCCAGCGCGTCGGCGGCCGGCCGAGCTTCGCCGGCCGGCCCCGTGGGCCGCTGGTGTCCCGTACGGGACACCGTGTCCCGTTCGCCGTGCGAAACGCTAGGCGGGGCGCTGCCAGATCGAGGTGACGGTGTTGATCTTGACGCTCTGGTGCACCAGGCGCCAGGTCTCGGGCACGCCCCAGGCGGCGAGCGGCAGCCAGTTGGTGTCGTCCACCAGCAGCAGGCCGCCCGGCTTGAGCTTTTGCCTGCCCGCCGCCACGCAGGCCTGCCGGTAGTGGCCGTCCACCTCGATGAAGTCGAAGCAGCCGTCGGGGAACTCGTCGACGAACGAGACGTAGCGGGGCAGCGGATCGTAGAGCGGCCGGGTGGGCTCGTCGAGCGGGTGCTCGAGAGCGATCAGGCGATAGTCGACGTTGGACAGCGCCGACTCCGCGAGCTGCCTTGACACCACGGCGGACCAGGCAGGGTCGTACTCGACGCTCACCAGCCGGCCCAGGCGGCGGGCGAACCATCGGGTGCTGCGGCCGCTGCCCCATTCCAGGCCGATGCCGTCCCGCGGCAGGGCGGCGTCGAGGAAGCGCACCGCCCCGGGGGCCAGGAAAGGTTCCTCCGGGTGCGCCTTCTCGTAAGCGAAATGCCACAGGCGGCGGCCGAGCCGCAGGGGGTGGACGAGCCAGTACCGCAGGTTCATGACGATCTCCCCGGATTCATCCGTGCCCGGCTCTTCCCAGGCCGGCCTCCGCCCGGTCCGCAATCTCCTCGAGGGCCCGCGCCAGGCCCTCGGCGTCGCCGACCTCCACCTGGAAATATCCGTTCGCGAGAGCCTGCGAGCAGAGCAGATGGACGTCCGAGCGGCGGCTGCCGACGTAGAGCACGTCTCGTCGCGACGCGAGGCAGGCGTAGACCTTGGAGGGCAGCACGTAGCCGACGAACGGATCGCGCAGCGTGATGAGGTGGGCGTCGGCGGCGACCAGCAGGCGCGGCAGCAGGGCCAGCGGCGCCGGCAGGCTGCGGTGCACCGGCAGGCCTTCGCCGCGCAGCGCCTGCTCGAAGCGGTCCGCCCGCGTCCCGGTGGCGTTGAGCCACAGCCCCACTCGCCCGGAGCCCCGCCGGTGGTGGAGCCGGTACCCGGCGAGGAACGTCTGGTAGTCGTGGGCGACCCCGAGGTTGCCCGAGTAGAGCAGCAGGCAACGCCGCGCGAGCTCCGGCGGGCGGTCCAGCGGCACCGTGCCCGCCGGGATCTCGACCGGCGAAGGGTCGCGCGCGAGAGCGATGCGCTCGGCCGGGATCCCCTGGTCGAGCAGCCGCCGGCGCTGGTCCTCGCCCAGCACCTCGAAGCCGTCCACCCGCCGCCGCAGCGCCAGGGTGAGCCGGTGGAAAGCGCGCAGGCTCCGCGGCACCGGCCGCGACTCGCCGATCTCCGCCATCAGGCATTCGGGATGGAAATCGGTGATGCGGTAGGTCAGCCGCTTGCGCAGCAGAGCCGCGAGCGGCGCGACCAGATGGAGCAGGAAGGGCGGGCTGCCGGTGATCAGGATCTCGTCGGCCGCGAGCAGGGAGCGCCGCGCCCGCCAGAGCAGGCCCAGGTTGGTGCGCGCCGTCCACAGCGCGCGCGCCCGCCAATTGGCGCGGTCGTAGGCCGCCGCCCGGCGGCGCACCACGCGCAGCCGGCCGCCGGCGCCCACCGCTTCCTCGACGCTGAGCGAGTCGGCGGTCGACGACAGCCCGGCCAGCGTCACCTCCTCGCCGCCGGCGGCGCGCCGCCGGGCGAACAGCAGGCTGTATTGACCGACGGCGCCGAAATCCGGCGGCAGCCAATCGCAGAGGTAGAGCAGCCGGTGCCTCCCGCCCGCGGCCGGCAAGGGCGGCGGTTCCGCCTGCCGCACCGCGAAACGCCGGTCCTTGAGGCGCAGGAACGGCCGCTCGAACCAGCGGTAGGAGAGGTGAGCGGCGAGCAGGGTCAGGCCGAGGACCAGGCCGTAATAGGCGAGGACGTAGAGCGCCGGCCTGCCGTGCCACCAGGCGGTGCTCTTGAACAGCTGCGAGGTCGCGTAGACGGCGGGCATGTGCAGCATGTAGATGCCGTAGGAGATGGTGCCCGGATAGTCGAACATGCGGGCGCCGACCGGTATCACGTTGGCCGGGTTGGCCGCGACGTTGACGATCAGCCAGCAGTAGAGGACGAGTTGCAGCACCTCCTGGGCCAGCCGGTTCCACGGGATGAAGGCGATCAGATAGAGCTCGAGCAGCAGCGCGAAGAGGATGAGCTGCACCGTCCGGCTGGTGAACACCGGCAGCCGCAGGAAGGCCTCGCGCCGCCGCGACAGCCACCAGGCGCAGAGGCCGCCGGCCGCCATGAAATGGAACTTGAGCTGCTCGACGAAATGCCTCCACTCATGGGTGCCAAAGGCCCCATGCAGCGCCAGCCAGTAGAGGACCAGCGAGCCGGCGAGCACCACCCAGCAGAGCATCGGCAGCCTGGCGCGCACGCGCTTCACGGCCGGCGCCCAGAGCAGGTAGAACTGCTCTTCGATGCCGATCGACCAGGTGGGATTGAGGATGCCACCCACCACGTACAGGCTGTTCATCAGGTTGGGGAGCAGCGCGCCATAGAGCAGCAGCGCCGTCGCCAGGCCGTATTCGACGCGGTAGTGGATGCCGGCCAGCGGCAGCAGCCAGCGGTAGAAGACCAGGCCGAAGAGCACGACCGCGAAGTAGAGCGGCCAGATGCGGCAGATCCGCCGCAGGTAGAAGCCGCGGACCTGGATGTCGCCGGTGCGCCGCTCCTCGTCGAGCAGCAGGTAGGTGATGAGGAAGCCGGAGAGCGCGAAGAAGAAGCAGACGGCGAAGGAGCCGCGGTAGAGGAAGGCGGCGCGGTTGGGGTGAGGGAGGCCGACCGACTGCTGGTTGAGCGGGACGTGACCGATGACGACGAAGAAGGCGGCGAGGAACCGCAGGCTGTTCAGGCCCTGGAAGTGGACCTTCCCGGGAGCGGTCACCGCGTCCCCGGCGCCCGCCATTCAGCGGACCTCGCGGCCCTCGAGCACGCCCACCAGGTTCCTCTCCGCCAGCTGGGCGTCCGGCGCCGCCACCGGATTGCCGTGCAGGTCGCGCAGCGAGTAACCGAGCTCGCGCAGCCGCCGGTAGAGCGCCTGCCGCGCCGCGACCGGCTCGGCGGCATACGCCGGATCGTCCTCGATGATCAGGATCTCCGGCCTGAGCGTGCCGAGGCCGGCCAGCACCTGCATCTCGAACCCCTGGACGTCGAGAAGCAACAGCCTGAGCGGATCGATGGCCAGCGCCGCGGCAACCTCGGCGAGGCTGAGCAGCGGCGCGATGAAGCCGGGCCCGGGCGTGAGGAGGCTGGCCCGGCCGGGGTTGTCGGGCGCCGACCAGGCCATCGGCGCCACGCCGCGGTCGCTGCCGAGAGCGGTGGCGACCAGGTGCAGGGGGCCGTCGGACATGCCGTTGAGCGCCATGTTCAGGCGCGCCTTGAGCAGCGCGCCCGGTTGCGGCTCGCAGCCCAGGACCTTGCCGGACGGCCCCACCGCTCGCGCCGCGACGATGGCGTGCAGGCCATTGTTGACGCCGGCGACGAGCGCCGACTCCGCGGGCCGCAGGTTGCGTTGGATGAAGTCGAGGGTGAGCGGCTCGTAGGACCCCTCGCGCAGCATCAGGTACTCGATCCAATCCACCGGGTTCAGCCAGAGCATCACTCCGGGGTGGACGCTGGCGACGATCCCGTCGGCGGGCATGGCGTGGCGGCCAAGCCAGCGGACGAACCGATACTTCATGGGGTGCTCCGGCGCCGCGATGTAGCGCCTGAGCACCCGGTCGCGGAGTCCGGGCACGGTGCGGGACCCTAGCGCTCGGTGAGCATTTCGGCGAGGTAGCCGCCGACCTGCTGCCGCTCGCGGGTTGCGAAGTACCAGTCGACGGTGCGGTGCAGGCCGTCGATGAACTTGACCTGGGGCTCCCAGCCGAGCAGCTCGCGGGCCAGCCGGTTGCTGGCCACCCGGTTGAGCGGGCCGGTAGGCATGTGGGGCAGGAACTTGATCTCGGCGTGCTGGCCGGTGTAGCGCAGCACTTCCCGTACCGCGTCGATGACCCGCGTGCGCTCCTCGGTGCCCAGGTTGATCGCTGTCGCGTCGTCGATCCGCTCGGCGGCGAGGACCATGCCGCGGACGATGTCGCCGACGTAGGTCCAGTTGCGGATCTGGGTGCCGTCTCCCCACACCTCGAACGGATCCTGGCGCACGAAGGCGCGGGCGATCATGGCGATCACCGCGTGGTTCTCGACCCCGCGCTCGCCGTAGACGGTGAAGAAGCGGCAGCACGCCGAGCGGAACCCCAGGTCGCGGTGGTAGGCCGCCAGGGTCATCTCGGTCATCAGCTTCGCCCAGCCGTACATGTTGTCCGCCTCGTAGGGCGGCCCGGCCATGGCTTCCGTCAGATAGATATCCTGGGAAACGTCCTGTTGCAGGTGGAGGGGATAGACGCAGCCGGAGGAGGCGAAGACGAACTTCTGCACCCGCGCCTCGTGGGCGGCCTTGATCAGCATGCCGTCGAGCGCCAGGTTCTGCGCGCAGGCGGCCTGGTGGAGGTCCACGAAGCCGCGCCCGCCGTGGATCGCCGCCAGGTGGAAGACGACGTCCATGCCGGCCACGGCGCGCTGCGGCACTCCGGGCGCCAGGAGATCGGCCTCGATCAGCTCCACCACCCCCGACTCCAGATGGGTGCGGAGGTTCTCGACCCTGCCGCTCGAAAGGTCGTCGACGACGCGGATGCGGCGCGCTCCGCGCTCGACCAGGAGGTCGATCAGGTGGGAGCTGATGAAGGACGCCCCGCCCGTCACCAGCACGGCCTGCTGCTGCCAATCCATCAGATGCAATCCCTCGATCGATCTATCTATCAGGCGCCGGCCCGGCCGGTTCGGTTCTCTGGGAGCGGCGCACGGAGTCTAGCATAGGGTCTTTAAGAGTCCTCAATAAGAGGACGGAACGATCACGAAGCACGACTCGTCGAGCCGGCCCGCCAGCCGCCAGCGATCGAAAGCCGCGCGCAGCCGCGGCGGATCGGCCGCGCCGGCGATCACGTTGTTGGTCAGCTCACCATATCCCTGCGGCTGGTGGCCGGAGTAGCCGTTGATCGTCGGCACGCCGAGCAGGCTCTCGGCGCTGACGGCATCCAGCTGATGGAGCACCGCCGATGCATCCTGGCCGGCGCCGGCCGCGACCGCGGCGTAGAAGCTGCGGCAGTGCGCCGGCACGGCGGCGGCGACGCGCGCGGCCGCGGCCGCGAACAGCCGCTTGGAGTAGGTCTGGCTGGCATATCCCTGTTCGAGCAGGCAGAGCGCCACCAGCAGGGCCTGCCAGCGGCGTTTGCCGGGCCGCACGAAACCGGCGATCCCCAGTCCCGCCGGGAACAGCAGCAGCAGTCCGAGGCGGCTGACCGCGCGGATGCCGCCGGCGCCGGGCACCACGGCGTGCACCACCCGCCACGGGGTCAAGCCATACGGCCATTGCGTGGTCAGCACGATCAACGCGGCGGTGGCGAAGGCCAAGGGCTTCACCCAGGGTTGGCGGCGCTGGCGCCAGAGGCCGAGGGCGGCACACGCCGTGGTCGCGATCCCGATCCCCAGGCGCTGCTCGTGCTCGGCCGGGATGGCGGTGAACAGCGACAGGTTCCTGAGCCCGAAGTAGAGCCACGACCGCCGGCCCATGTACAACCACGACTGCGGCCGGGGGAGCAGCGGCGCCGCGCCGGCGAACGGGTACCAGCCCGCCTCGCGGACGACGGCGACGCCGTGCAGCAGCCACGGGATCGCCAGCGACGCGACCGCCAGGCTGAGGAGCGCGGCCGGCCAGCGGACGCGGACGGCGAGGATGGCGTCCCGGCAGCGCCGGTCGAGCATGCAAAAGCAGCCGCACAGGCCCAGTCCGAAAGCGAAGGACCAGGCGACGTAGTAGCCGGCATAGACCTGCGCCACCATGCAGGCGACGGCGGCCGGGAGCCACCACGACGCCGCTCGCGGCTGGCGCAGCAGCCGCCCGAGGCAGTAGAGTGTCAACAGGCTGGCGAGCGCAGACAGCAGCTGCGGATGATGCAGCTGGGCGGTGCGGCTGTTGCCGAAGGCGAAGAGGAAACTGCCGCAGGCCGCGGCGGCGCGCTCGCAGCCGAAGGTACGGCGCAGGAGCAGATGGCAGCCGGCGAAGTTGAGCGCCGCCATGCTCAGCAGCCAGAGCTGGAAGGCGGCGTCCGGAGGCACCGCCAGCCCCCGCCACAAGCAGTAGAGCGGGGCCACCCCCAACAGGCTCTCGGAATAGGCGAGCACGTTCTTCGCGGGAAAGAACATGGGCAGGTTCCAGAAGGAGGCATGGTCCGGCCGCCGCACCGCCCAGCGGAAGGTGTGCTCGAGCAGGTAGTTGACCAGGCGAGAGTCTCCCGGGTCGCCGGAGATCGCGCCGAAACCCGCCAGGATCATCGGATGGAACTGCACGACCAGCCCCAGCAGGCAGACGCCGGCAGGCAGCAGGAGCGGCCGCAGGCGCGAGCGCAGCATCCCGCCGGCGGCGAACCGGAGGGGCGCCCGCTCCTGGTCAGCACCCTGCTCGGCCACGCCCAGGTCGAGATGGCGCTGCTCTGCCTCGGCAGCCTGCTGCGCCTGGCGGCGAGCCCCTTGCGTCTGCGGGTCCACGACGACGGCACGCTGACCGCCGCCGATCGCGAGCGGCTGGCGGCGGGGCTGGACGAGCCGGAGGTCGTCGGGCGCCGCGAGGCCGACGACCGCCTCGCGGGTCTGCTGGCCGCCCACCCGGCGGCGCGCGCTTTCCGCGCCGCCAACCCGCTGGCGCTCAAGCTGCTGGACGTGCCCCTGCTGGCCGCCGGCGACGAGCTTGCCTACTGCGACTCGGACGTGCTCTTCCTGCGCCCTTTCCACGGCCTCTTCCAGCTGCCGCCGGACGCCGGCGCGCTGTTCATGTGCGATCCGCAGCATGCCTATTCGGTGCGCTCCTGGCACTTGCTGGCGGAGCCGCGGCTGCGCCTTGCCGGCCGCGTCAACACCGGCATCGTCGGTTTCCGCCGGCGGCTCTTCGACCTCGACCTCGCCGAGTGGTTCCTGTCGCGGCCGCGATACCGTTTCGCCCCGGTATGGGTCGAGCAGACCTGCTGGGCGCTGCTCGGGCAGGCTGCCGGCTGCCGGCTGCTCGACCCCGCGGCGGTGGGCATCCCGGTGCCGGGCCGCGAGCCGCCCGCCGGCCAGGTGGCGCTGCACTTCGTGAGCCCGGTGCGCGGCCTGCTCGCGCCGATCGCCGCCCGCCTCGCCGAGCGGCAGACCGGGTGCGAGCCGGTCGCGGTCCGCAGCTTCGCTGCCCCGCGCCTCACCGCTGCGGCCCTCGCCGTCACCGAGCTCCGGCGCCGTTTGCGCCGGCTGCGACCCCCGGCGCGAGCCCTGGCTCATCGCGCCGTGCATACCACCCGCGTCACCGACTCCCGCCTGCCGACCCGCCCGGCGTCGAGCGGCGACCCGTCCAGGTCGCGAAAGCCGTAGCCGAGCCCCGCGAGCAGGTCCACGAGCTCGCCAGCCGATCCGCCCAGCTCCCGCAGGCGGTCGGGATGGATCTCGAGGAAGAGCGGCGGCCGGGAGCCGGCGAGCACGGCGCGGGCTCCGGCGACCACCGCCAGCTCGTAACCCTCGACGTCGATCTTGATCAGGTCGGGACGGAAGTCGAGGTCGGAGCAGAGCTCGTCCACGCTCTGCATGGGCACCGCCACCGTCTCGCCGGACGCCGGCGGGGAGGCCTGCAAGGACGAGGGCATGGAGATCGCCATGGAGGCCGGCGGGGCGGCCGGCGAGGCCTCCGGCAGGTCGGGCACTGCCTCCAGGTGGTGCCAGGTCTGGCGCATCCGCAGCACGCCGGCGGCGGCGCCGCAGGCGACCTGCCTGGCGACGACGTTGTCGCAGCGCCCGCGGCGGAGGTTCTCCGCCAGCAGCGCGTAGGCGATCGCGGAGGGCTCGACCGCCACCGCCCGGGCTTCCGGCCGCCCATGGGCGAAGGCGAGCGAGAAGATGCCGTGGCAGGCGCCGACGTCGAGGAAGCGCCTGCGGGCCGCCATCTCGCGCCGGAAGGCATCGAGCTCGCGCACCATCTCCGGCGAGCGGAAGCAGAACCATTCGAAGGGCTCCCGCGACTGTGGGTCGATGCGCAGGCGCAGGCCGGGGCGGACGACCATCTCGTCGGGCGCGGCGCCGCGGTTCCACCGGCGGTACCGGAGCCGCAGCCGCCAGCGCCGCGGGTCCAGGCGGGCCAGCCGGTGCCAGGCGCCATAGAGGCGCAGCAGGTGGAGGGCGGTCAGCGCCCGGCGCAGGCGCGCCTTCAGCCGCGACATGGCTCCTCCCCAAGCCGGCAGCTCCCCGCGCCGCACCAGGCTCCGTTGCCTCCGGCCGGGCGCTCACCGGCCACGCCGACCGCGCTGGCCGTGCCGGCCGGCCGCGCTGGCTGGCGCCGGCGGCGACGGGCCGTCATAATGGGCCGCCCCGCCTTG
>DATGHG010000467.1:0-25918 GCA_035308185.1 Thermoanaerobaculia bacterium
CAGCGCGACCGCCGCCTCGCACGAGCGCTCGGCGCACACGCCCACCGGCACCTCGGCACCGATGCCTTGCCGCCACAGCGCGCGCGCCAGGTGGCCCGCTCGCCGCGCCAGCTCGGCGTAGCTCAGGCAGAGCGCCGCACCGCAGAAGCAGAGCGCCACGGCCTCCGGGACGCGAGCGGCGCTCGCCGCGAACAGCTCGTACAGACCGGCCGGGGCGCCGCCGGTCGCCGGCCGCGGCACTCCTGGCTCGTCGTTCCACTCCCGGAGGAGCTGGTGGCGCTGGGCCGGCGCGAGCAGCGGCAGGCGCGCGAGCGGGAGGTGCGGCTCGCGGACCGCCGCCGCGAGCAGCAGCTCGAACGCGCCCGCGAGGCGCCCGACCGTGGCCCGGTCGAACAGGTCCGCGTCGTACTCCCAGAGCGTGGCCAGCCCTGCCGGCAGCTCCGCCAGATCGAGGCTCAGGTCGAACTTTGCCCGCCCGAGCTCGACCGGCACCGGCGCGAGCGACAGCCCGGGCAGCTCGAGCCGCCCCACCGGCGCGTTCTGGACCGAGAGCATCGCCTGGAAGAGCGCGGAGTGCGCGAGGCTGCGCTGCGGCTGCAACTCGAGGATCAGCTTCTCGAAGGGCACGTCCTGGTGTGCGTAGCCTCCCAGGGCCACCTCCCGCACCCGCCCGAGGTGCTCGTCGAAGCTCGCCTCGGCCGGCAGCTTCACCCGCAAGGCCAGCGTGTTGACGAAGAAGCCGATCAGACCCTCGATCGGAGTGCGGTTGCGGTTGGCGACCGGCGTGCCTACGACCACGTCGTCCTGGCCGGAGAAACGGCTCAGCAGCGCGGCGAACGCCGCCAGCAGCACCATGAAGGGCGTCGCGCCGCGGGCCCGCCCCTGGGCCGCGATGCCGCGCGCGAGCTCGGCCGCGAGGGTCACGGGGAGAAGCCCGGCCCGCAGGGTCTGGAGCGGCGGACGCGGCCGATCGAGCGGCAGATCGAGCAGCGCCGGCGCCCCGGCCAGCTGCTCCCGCCACCAGGCGATCTGCCGGGACAGCACCGGAC
The DNA here is from genome assembly GCA_035308185.1 of Thermoanaerobaculia bacterium. GTDB lineage: Bacteria > Acidobacteriota > Thermoanaerobaculia > Multivoradales > UBA5704 > JASLEW01. The sequence continues at coordinate 1,050 of DATGHG010000467.1, forward strand.
CGGCCAGCCACTGCCGCTGCCACGCGGCGAAGTCCGCATACTGCACCCGCAGCGGCGCGAGGGCCGGCGCCCTGCCGGTGAGCGCCGCGGCGTAGATCTCGCCGAGCTCGCGCACCAGGATGCCCATCGACCAGCCGTCGGCCACGATGTGATGGAGCGCCAGCAGGGCGACGTGCAGCTCGGGGCCGAGCCGTACCAGGAGCGGCCGCAGCAGCGGCCCCGCGGCAAGGTCGAAGGGCCGAAGCGCCGCCGCGGCGATCAGCCGGAGCGCCGTCGGCCGGCGCCGCGGCTCGGGCAGCGACCCGAGGTCGATCGCCGGGATCGCCAGCGGCCGCGCCGGGGCGACGAGCTGCACCGGGTCGCCCGCGACCTCCACGAAGGTGGTCCGCAGCGCCTCGTGGCGACGGACCACGCCGGAGAGAGCGGCCGCCAGGGCAGCCGGAGACAGCCGCCCCGCGAGCTCGAGCGCGATCGGCATGTGGTAGGTCGTCGAGCCGGGCTCGAGGCGGTCGAGGAACCAGAGCCGCTCCTGGGCGTACGACAGCGGCAGCGCCGCGTCGCGCGCCACCGGCAGCAGCGGCGGCGGCAGTGGACCCGGCCCCGAGGTACCCGCGGGCAGCAGCTCCGCGACGCGTTCCGCCAGACCGGCGACGGTCGGCTCCTCGAATAGCGCCCGCAGAGGCAGCTCGATACCGAACCGGTCGGCAAGGCGCGAGACGAGCTGCGTCGCCAGCAGCGAGTGCCCGCCCAGCTCGAAGAAGCTGTCGCCCACCCCGACCCGCTCGACCCCCAGCAGGTCGGCCCAGATCGCGCACAGGCTCTCCTCGAGCGGCGTGCGCGGCGCGGTGAAGGCGGCCGTCGGCGCGGTCCGCGCCAGGTCCGGGGCGGGCAGCGCGGCGCGGTCCACCTTGCCGTGCGCCGTCAGCGGCAGGCCGTCGAGCAGCACGAAGGCAGCCGGCACCATGTACTCCGGCAGCGCCGCCTTGAGCAGGCGGCGCAGCTCCGGCACCAGGTCGCGGGCGAGCTCCGCGCGCCGCGCGTCGTTTGCATCGTTCGCGTCGTTCGCCCCGCCCGCCCGCCCGGCACGGGCGACGACGTAGGCGGCGAGCTGCCGTCCCGCGCCCGCGCCCGGCCCGGCCGCCACCATGGCCGCGACCGCCGCGGCGACGCCTGGGTGGCGCAGCAGGGCGCTCTCGATCTCTCCCAGCTCGATGCGGAAGCCGCGCAGCTTCACCTGGCCGTCGAGGCGGCCGATGAAGTCGAGGTTGCCGTCGGCAAGCACCCGGACCAGGTCGCCGGTGCGGTAGAGCCGGCTGCCCGCGTCTCCCTGGGAGGCCGCGAACGGATCGGGCACGAAACGCTCCGCCGTCAGCGCCGGCCGGCCCAGGTAGCCCCGCGCCACGCCGGCGCCGCCCAGCAGCAGCTCGCCGGGAACGCCGACCGGCGCCGGCTCGAGTCGGGCATCGACGACGTGGGCGCGCATGCCGTCGATCGGCCGCCCGATCGTGGGCGGGCGCCCGGCGACGGCCGCGGCAGGGCCGCAGGCGGGGGGCGGGGCGGGCGCGATGCGGGCAAAGGTGGCGGCCACCGCCGCCTCGGTGGGGCCGTAATGGTTCACCAGCGCGAAGCTGAGCGGCCGGCGTGGCGCCCGGCGCAGCCGATCGCCGCCGGCGAGCAGCACGCGCAGCCGGAGCCCCGCGGGCGTGGCGCGCTCCGCGGCCTCGATCAGCTGCTCGGCAAGCGGCGTCGGCAGCAGGCAGAGGGTGATCCTCTCGGCCGCGAGCCAGGCGAGCAGCCGCGGCGCCGACAGCCGCACCTCCTCGTCCGGGACGTGGAGGCTGGCGCCCGCGGCCAGGAAGGGCCACAGCTCCAGCACCGACGCGTCGAAGGCCGGCGAGACGATCAGCGTCGCGCGGTCCCGCGCGCTCACGCCATAGGTGCGCAGGTGCCACCGCAAGAGGCCGGCGACACCCGCGTGCGAGACCCCGACGCCCTTGGGCTCGCCGGTCGAGCCCGAGGTGTAGATCACATAGGCCAGCTGCAGCGGGTCGGGCCGCGGCGCCGCACCGGCATCCGGAAGCGCCGCCGCCGCGCTCCCCGCTGCCGCCGCTGCGGCCGCCGCGACCGCCGCGGCCGCGTCACCCGCCGCCGCGTCACCCTCGCGCTCGGCCAGCCGCAGCACGCGCGCCTGCCGGGGCAGCCACGCGGGTCTCTCCTCGCCGCCGCCGGCCAGCAACAGCGCCGGCATGCCGCTCTGCGCGGCGATGGCGGCCAGCCGCTCCTCCGGGTACGCCGGGTCGAGCGGCAGGTAGCAGCCGCCGGCGAGCAGCACCGCCAGCGCTCCCACCGCCAGCTCCGGCGAACGACCGGCGCAAAGACCCACCGGCACGTCGGGATCGATGCCCAGCGCACGCAGCTCCCGCGCCAGACGGCTGGCGCGCGCCAGCAGCTCCCCGTAGCGCAGCTCGCCATCCGGGCCCGCGACGGCCAGCGCCGCCGGCGTCAGGGCGGCCCGCGCCGCCACCTGACCGGCGATGCCCAAGGCCCCGAGACCTGCCAGCACGTCCTCGCCCGGTGCGCCGCCGCCTGGCCGGTCGGCCGCGGCTCCGCCGGTCGCCGGTCGCGGCACTCCCGGCTGGTCGTTCCACTCGCGCAGCAGCTGGTGCCGCTGGCCGTCGCCGAGCAGCGGCAGGGCCGAGAGCGGCAGCTCCTCATGGTCCAGGGCACCGCGCAGGAGCGTCTCGAGCTGCCCCGCGAGGCGGCAGGCGGTCGCCGCGTCGAACAGCTCGGCGCTGTAGGCGAGCACCAGGAGCAGCTCGTCGTCCGCCTCCCAGGCGTGCAGCTCGAGGTCGAACTGCACGGTGCGCGCCGTGGCCGCGATGGGCGCCAGCGCGATGCCCGGCAGCTCGACGCGGCCGACCGGGGCGTTCTGCATGGCGCAGACGGCCTGGAACAGCGGCGTCGAGGACAGGTGCCGCTCCGGCCGCAGCTCCCCGACCAGGCGCTCGAACGGCAGGTCCTGGTGGGCGTAGGCGGCGAGCGCAGTGCGCCGGGTCCGGGCGATCAGCTCGCCAAAGGGCGGGTCGCCCGCGAGGTCACCCCGCATCGCCAGCGTGTTGACGAAGAAGCCGATCAACGGCTCGACCTCGGTGCGGTGGCGGTTGGCGATCGGCGAGCCGACCACCAGGTCGCGCTGGCCGCTCAGCCGCCCGAGCAACGCCTGGAAGCCGGCGAGCAGGAGCATGTAGGGACTCGCCTCGTGACGGCGCGCCAGCTGCGCCAGCCGCTGCGTGAGCCCGGCGTCGAACGTCGCGCGCAGCCGCGCCCCGCGCAGGGTCTGCATGGCCGGCCGGGGACGGTCCGCCGGCAGCGCGAGCGCGGCAGGAGCGCCGGCCAGCTGCTGCCGCCAGTAGGCGATCTGGCGCTCCAGCACCTCACCGCTGAGCCAGCCCCGCTGCCAGACGGCGAAGTCAGCGTACTGGATGGCGAGGCCAGGCAGGGGAGAGGGCGAGGCGAGGCCGTCACCAGCGGCCAGGTGGGCCAGGCGGGTGTAGAGGGTCGAGACCTCCCGCACCAGCACGCCCATGGACCAGCCGTCCGAGACGATGTGGTGCATCCCGAGCAGCAGCGCGTGCTCCGCCGGTCCGAGCCGCAGCAGGACGGTGCGGAGCAGCGGCCCGCGCCCCAGGTCGAAGGGCCGCTCGACCTCCTCCTGCGCCAACCGGCGGGCAGCTGCGGCGCGCACCGTCGCGGGCAGGGCGCCGAGATCGACGCGCGGCAGGAGGAACCGCGCGGCCGGCGGCGCGATCACCTGCACCGGCTGGCCGTCGCGCTCCGCGAAGGTGGTGCGCAGCGCCTCGTGACGGCGCACCACCTCGCCGAGCGCCGCCGCCAGCGCCGCCGGTACCAGGCCGCCCTCGATGCGCAGCGCCAGAGGGACGTTGTAGGCAGGGTTGCCCGGCACCAGACGGTCCATGAACCAGAGCCGCTCCTGCGCGAAAGAGGCGGGTACCGGGAGCCCCGCCGGCCGGCGCGGGATGCGCGCCGCCGGGGCGCCGGCGCGCTGCGCTTGCTGCTGGCGCTTGCGCACCTGCTCGAAGAGCCGCGCCCGCTGCTCGCGGGTGAGCTCCGCCAGGCGCTCGCGCGCCGGTGCCGGGCTCTTCGTCACGCCTGCTCCAGCTCGCGCAGCGCGTCGTCGAGGAGCGCGGCATCGGCCTCTGCCAGCTCGCGGTCCACGATGCGGTCGGCGAGGCCGCCGAGGTCTGGCGCATCGAACACCATCTGCAGCGTCACCGGCAGGCCGTGCTCCTGGCCGAGGCGCGACACCAGCTGGGTGGCGAGCAGCGAATGCCCGCCCAAGGCGAAGAAGTTGTCGCGCAGGCTGACGTCTTCGACGCCGAGCAGCTCCGCGGCCACGCCGGCGAGCAGCTGTTCGAGCGGCGTCTCGGGAGCGGCCCGGCCGCCGGCGGCCGGCGCGGAGCGCTCGGGTGCCGGGAGCGCCGCGCGGTCGAGCTTGCCGTTGGGCGTGAGCGGCAGCGCGTCGAGCACCACCAGGGCGGCCGGGACCATGTGCTCCGGCAGGCGTTCGGCGAGGAACCGGCGCAGCTCGGGAACCAGCTGCCGCTCCTCGCCGGCACGCAGCGGATCGTTCGCCCAAGCGCTCCAAACCGTCTCCGGCGTCCCTGCCGTGGCGGCGGGAGCGGCGGCAGGCGCGGCGGTCTCCCCGATGCCGATCAGGCCCGGCACGGCGATCCCTGCCGGTGCTGCCGCCGCCGGCGCCGGCCGCGGCTGTCGGAAGACGGCCTCCATGCGGCCGTCCGCCCCCCCGGTCGCTCCCGGCCACGCAACCTCTGCCCCAGCCCAGCCGCTCCGCCAGCGACCACAGCTCCTGGGGGTCGATCGCATCACGGCTCGCCGCCGCCGCGCGGCGGTCGATCTCGGCGCGCAGCTCGGCGACGGTCTCCATCTCCTCGATCTCCCACCCGCCGCCCGTCAGCAGCTCGCGGGCGGCGCCCGCGGCGGCAAGCCGCGCGTTGGGGATACCGGCGACCGCGACCGCGGCGGCAGCGCCCGCCGCGTCCCTGCCGCGCTCCGCCCCGCCGCGCAGGATGCGCTCGAGCGCTGCCAGGGTGAGCCCATCCGCCTCCCATTGCAGGCGGCGGACCGGCGCGGCGGCGCCCCCTGCCATGACCGCGGGCGCGGCGGCCGGCGCCGGCGGCCCGACGTGGAGCACCACGTCGTAGCGGAAGCAGGTCAGCTCGTTGGCACGGCGGCCGCGCTTGAGCTGCACCTCGACGCGGCGGATGGCGGGCCAGCGGTGCGCGAGGGCATGGAAGAAGGCGGGATCGATCACCAGCTCCTCCTCCTGCGCCACCCGGCGCCGCACCCGGCGCGCCAGCTCGGCGGCGGGCAGCGAGCCCGACGCGCGTGCGAGCTCGACGGACGCATGGAAGGCCGGCAGCAGCGGCAGGCTGCGCACGTCGCCGACGAAGACCGCGCCGGTGCCGCCGCCCGCTTCGCGCGCCGGGTCCGCCGTGGCCGCCACGGTGGCGACCGCCCGCGCGAGGACGCGCAGCAGGTAGTCGATCCCCGGGAAGTACTGGATGACCGAGTTGAGGACCACCAGGTCGAAATCGCCCGGGGCGATGCCGTTCCAGTCGTCAGCCGGGCGCTGGTCGAGCTCCACGTTCGCGAGGCCGCGGCTCGACGCTTCGGCGTGGACCTGTGCCAGCGCCACCGCCGAGAAGTCGGTACCGCAGTAGCGCTCAGCGCCGGGCGCGACGCGGAACAGCACCAGGCCGGTGCCGCAGCCCACCTCGAGCACCCGCCGGTGCGGCAGCGCGAGGACGCGGCCGGCAACGCCGTCCAGCCACTCGCGCATCTCGGCCGCCGGGATCGGCTCGCCGGTATAGCTGCTGTGCCATCCCTGGACGTTGAAGGCGGCGTCCCCGGCCGCCTCCTCCGGCAGCCGCCGCCCATACGTCTGGTCGTACAGCTCGCGCCACTGCTCGATGCGGCGCCGCGCCGGCCCCGCCGCGTCACCGGCTGCGGGAAGGCCCGCCGGCGTTGCGGCGGCATGCGGCACGACGTAGCCGACCAGCCGTCTGCCGGCGGCACCGGACTCTTCGCGCGCCACCACCGCGGCGACGCCGACCCGCGGGTGATCGAGGAGCGCGGCCTCCACCTCGCCCAGCTCGACGCGGAAGCCGCGCAGCTTCACCTGGCCATCGCGGCGGCCACGGAACTCCACGAGACCGCCGCCGGTGCGGCGGACCACGTCGCCGGTGCGATAGAGGCGGCTGCCGGTCGAGCCGGGCGGCGCGAACGGGTCGGGCCGGAAGCGGTCGGCGGTGAGGTCGGGCCGCCCGACGTAGCCGCGCGCCAGCCCGTCGCCGCCCGCCCACAGCTCCCCCCAGGCACCGGCCGGCACCGGCTCCTGGTCCGGCCCCAGCACCTGCACCCGCGTGTTGCCGATGGGGCGGCCGAGCGGCACGGTCGCTCCGATCGCCGCCGCATCACGGATCGCGTGACAGCAGGAGAAAGTGGTGACCTCGGTCGGGCCATAGCCGTTGACGAGCGTCACGCCAGGCACCGCGGCGAGCGCCCGCCGCACCTGCGCCGGCGACAGCACGTCCCCTCCCGCGAGCAGCTGGCCGAGAGACGAGAGCGCCGCCGGCCGCTCCTCCACCACGGCGTGGAAGAGCCCGGCGGTCAGCCAGAGCGTGGTCACGCGAAAGCGCGAGAGGGCGGCTGCGAGGTCCTGCAGCGACGGACGGCGCCGCGGGAACAGCGCCAGCCGCCCGCCGTTGAGCAGCGGCGCCCAGATCTCGAGGGTGGAGGCGTCGAACGAGAGCGGCGCGAGCTGCAGGAAGACCTGCCCCGGTCCGAGGTCGGCAAAGCTCGCCCGCACCAGCCTGACGATGGCGCGCTGGCTGACGCCGACGCCCTTGGGGCTGCCGGTCGAGCCGGAGGTGTACATGACGTAGGCGAGGCGGCCGGGATCGTCTCCCGCGGCAGCGAGGGCGTCGCGAGCCCCGCCGCCCGGCGGCCCCAAGGCAGGCCGCGCGGCGGCGAGCGCGAGCACCACGGGCGCGCCCACCTCGGGCGGCAGGCCGGCGAGCAGCTCCGGGTCGCCCAGCAGCACGCTCGCCCCCGAGTCGGCGAGCAGCCAGGCGAGGCGCGCCGCCGGGTCGGCAGGATCGAGCGGCACGTAAGCGCCGCCCGCGGCGAGGATGGCGATGACCGCGGCCACCAGGGCGGGCGACCGCCGGGCGAGCAGGGCCACCCGCACCTCGGGGCCAACACCCGCGGCGGCGAGGCGGTGCGCGAGCCGGGCGGCCCAGGCTGCCAGCTCGCCGTAGGTCAGCTCGCCCTCCTCGGCCGAGACTGCCACGGCGTCCGGGCGCCTCTGCACCTGCTCCGCGAAGAGCGCCGCGATGCCGCGCTCCGGCAGCGCCGCGGCGGTGTCGTTCCACTCGGCCAGCAGCTGGTGGCGCTCGGCGGCCGGCAGCAGGTCGAGGCCGGCGAGCCGCCGCTTGGGGTCCGCGGCAACCGCCGCCAGCAGGGCTTCGAGACGGCCCAGCAGGCGCAGCGCCGTCGGCGCATCGAAGAGATCGGTGCTCCAGGTGAGCTGGACGGCGAGCCCGTCCGCGACCTCGGTGAAGAAGATCTCCAGGTCGAAGCGCGTGGAGGGCGAGCCGATCTCGAGCGGCGCCAGCGTCACGCCGGGCAACGCGATCGGCCGCAGCGGCGTGTTCTGGACCGCGAACATGACCTGGAACAGAGGGTTGTGCGCCAGCCGGCGCTCCGGGCGCAGCTCCTCGACCAGGCGCTCGAACGGCAGGTCCTGGAACGAGTAGGCGTCGAGGGCCGCGCGCCGGGCGCGCGCCAGGAGCTCGGCAAACGGCGGGTCGCCCGCCAGGTCGCCGCGCAGCACCAGCGTGTTGACGAAGAAGCCGATCAGCGGCTCGATCTCCGCCCGCGTGCGGTTGGCGATCGGCGAGCCCAGGACGACGTCGTCCTGCCCCGCCCAGCGCCCCAGCAGCGCCTGCACGGCGGCGAGCAGCAGCATGAACAGCGTGGCGTCGGCGCGCCGCGCCTGGGCCGTCAGCGCGTGCGCCAAAGGCGCCGCGACGGCGTGCAGGCGCGTCCTGCCGCGGTAGCTCTGCATCGGCGGGCGCGGCCGGTCGATCGGCAGGTCGAGCGCCGGGACGCCGGCCAGCTGCCGGCGCCAGTAGTCGAGCTGGCGATCGAGCGCCGCACCCTGCAGCCACCCGCGCTGCCAGAGCGCGAAGTCGGCATACTGCACCGGCAGCCGCGGCAGTCCCCCGGTGGGGTCCTCCGCCGGCCCGCCGGCGCCTGCCGCGGCTGCCGGCGCGGCGCTCGCGGTGATCGCGGCGAGCGCGGCGACCGCGGCGACCCCGGCGACCGCCGCGCGGTAGAGCGCCGAGAGCTCGTCCACCATCACGCCGACGGACCAGCCGTCGGCGGCAATGTGGTGGGCGACCAGCAGCAGCGCGTGCTCGTCCGCGGCGAGCCGGATGGCGAGCTGGCGCAGCACCGGGCCGCGCTCGAGGTCGAAGGGGCGCACCGCCTCGGCGCCGGCAAGGCGCCGTGCCACCGCGGCGCGCGTCCCCGCGGGCAGCGCCATGAGGTCCACCACCGGCAGCACCCGCGTCGCCGGCGGCTCGACGACCTGCACCGGCCGCGCCTCCTTGCGGGGCATCACGCCCGGGGCAGGGACCCCAGGCATCGGATACACGGTGCGCAGCACCTCGTGCCTGCGCACGATCGCCGCCAGCGCCGCGGCCAGCGCGCGCAGCGAGAGGTCGCCGCGCGCCACCAGGGCGACCGGGATGTTGTAGGCGGAGCCGCCGGGCGCCAGGCGGTCCAGGAACCACAGGCGCTCCTGGGCGAAGGAGAGCGGCAGCTCGGCCGGCCGCACGGCGCGCCCGAGCGGCGGGGGCGCGGGCAGGCCGTCCTGCTGCCGTGCCGCCAGGGCCGCCGCGACCGCCGCCGCGAGCGCCGCGACCGTCGGCGCCTGGAAGATCGCGCGCACCGGCAGCTCGGCCCCGGTGGCCGCCCGCAGCCGGCTGATGACCTGGGTGGCGAGCAGCGAGTGCCCGCCCAGCTCGAAGAAGCTGGCGTGGCGCGCGACGCCCGGCAGGTCGAGGACCTGGCACCAGATGCCTGCCACCAGCTCCTCCAGGGGACGGTCCTGGGTGCCGGCGCCGAGCGCGTTCGCCGGCGCCGCCGCGGCAGACCCGGCGCTCCCCACCGCGGTCCGGTTGCCGTCCATGGCCCCGGGCGCCGGCCCGCCACCGGCCGGCGGCAGCGCCGCGAGCAGGCGGCCGCGGTCCACCTTGCCGTGGGCCGAGCGCGGCAGCTGCGGCACCGCGATGAAGGCCGACGGCACCATGTAGAGCGGCAGACCCGCCGCCAGGTGGGCATGGAGGTCGGCCGCCGGCGCACCGGCGCCGGCCGGCACGTACCAGGCGATGAGCTGATTGTCGCCGGCGGCATCCGGCCGCGCCGCCACCGCCGCCTCGCGCACCGCCGGGTGCGCCGCGAGCGCCGCCTCGATCTCGCCGGGCTCGACGCGGAAGCCGCGCACCTTGACCTGGTCGTCGGTGCGGCCGAGGAACTCCAGGGCGCCGCCGGCCGCGGCCACCTGCCGCACGAGGTCGCCGGTGCGGTAGAAGCGGCGGCCGGCGACGGTGACGAAGCGCTCGGCCGTCAGCTCGTCGCGGCGGAAGTAGCCGCGCGCGACCCCGCGGCCGGCGATCCACAGCTCGCCCGGCACCCCCGGCGGCACCAGCGCCCCGCTCGCCCCGCCTCCCAGGCGGCGGTCCACGACGCGCACCTCGCAGCCGGCGAGCGGCCAGCCGATCAGCGCCCGCGCGGGCCGCAGGTGGCGCCCGATGTGCAGGCCGGTACAGACGATCGTCGTCTCGGTGGGCCCGTACATCACGTGCAGCTCGCTGTCGGGGAAGGCCGCCAGCAGCTGCTCCTGCAACGCGGGCGGCACCAGCTCAGCGCCGGTGTTGATCGCCGCCAGCTCGGCGAAGCGCTCCGCCGCGGCGCTCTCGCGCACAGTGGCGGCCGCCTGCCGCAGCAGCGCCGGCGGCCCGAAGAGCAGCACCGTCGAGCGCGCCAGCAGAGCGAGCAGGGAGGGGGGATCGAGCAGCTCGTCGCTGCCGGCGATCTCGCATTGGGCGCCCACCAGCAGCGGCGCGAAGAGATCGCCGAGCGCCGCGTCGAAGCTGTGCCGCGCCAGGTTGGGGACGCGGTCGCCCGGCGCCAGCCGGAGGTAGCCGGCGAAGGCGGCGAGCACCGCCGCGAGGCTGCCGTGCTCGACCGCGACCGCCTTGGGGCGCCCGGTCGTCCCCGAGGTGTAGATCAGGTAGGCCAGGCGCTCCGGCCGCGCACCCGGCAGGCCCGCGGCCGCCGGCGCGCCGCTCGCCGCGGCAGGCGGCAGGATCGCCGCGTCCAGGTCGAGAGCGTGGAGGCCGGCGGCCGGCGTGAAGGGGAGCGGGCCGCGATGGACGAGCAGCGCCGGCTCCGCGTCGGCGAGGAGCGCCAGCAGCCGCGCCGCGGGGGCATCGGGATCGAGCGGCACGAAGGCACCGCCGGCCTTCCAGACGGCGAGCATGACCAGCGGCACGTCGAGCGTGCGGCCGAGCAGCAGGGCGACGCGCGACTCGACGCCGACGCCCGACGCCCGCAGCCGCGCCGCCAGCTCGCCGGCGCGGCGCTCGAGCTCGCCATAGGAGAGCGCCCTGCCGCCGGCGACCACCGCCACCGCCGCCGGCGTGCACGCCGCCTGCACGGCGATGCGCTCCGGCACCGTCCAGGTGGGCAGCGGCCGCGCCGTGTCGTTCCACTCGTGCAGCACCTGGTGGCGACCCGCCGCGGAGAGCACCGGCAGCGCCGAGAGCGGCGCGTCGGGATCGGCCACCGCCGCCGCGACCTGCAGCAGCAGGCGCTCGACCTGCCGCTCGGCCGTGGCCGCGTCGAACAGGTCGGAGTCGTAGTCGAGCGAGCCCGAGAGGCTCCCCGGCTCCGGCGTGCCCGGCGTGCGCGCCGCGCTCGCGGCTCCAGGCGCCGCGGCGGCGTGGTCGATCAGGCTCAGCATCAGGTCGTACCGCGACCTGCCGTCGAACACGTCGACCGACTCGCAAGCGATGCCGGCGAGTCCTGCCTTGGAGTACTGGCCGTCGAGCACCTGCACCAGCGCTTGGACCAGCGGCTGCCGGCCGGTGTCGCGCTCGGGCTGCAACGCCTCGACCAGCTTCCCGAACGGCAGATCCTGATGCGCGAACGCTCCCAGCGCCGCGCCGCGCGCGCGGGCGAGCAGCTGGCGCCAGCTGGGATCGCCTGCCAGGTCGATGGCGAAGGGCACCTGCGTCAGGAAGCAGCCGAGCACCGCTTCGAGCTCGGGCCGGATGCGGTTGGCGTTGTTGGCCCCGAGGATCAACCTCTCCTGCCCCGAGTCGCGATGGACGAGCGCCGCAAACGCCGCCAGCACGGCCATGAACGGGGTCGCTCCCTCGCCACGGGCGAGCGCCCGCAGGCCCGCCGCCGTCGCGGCGGGCAGGACGACCGCGCGCCGGCCGCCGCGCGTGCGCGGCACGGCCTGGCGCGGCCGGTCGGTCGGCAGGTCGAGCACCAGCGGCACGCCGGACAGCTGCTCGCGCCACCAGGAGACGAGCGTCGCGAGGGTACTGCCCTCTAGCCAGCGACGTTGCCAGAGCGCGAAATCCGGGTAGTGCAAGGGCGGCGCCGGCAGCCGCGGGGAGCGGCCTGCCAGCAGGGCGTCGTAGAGCGCCGCCAGCTCTCCCCAGGCGATGTGGAACGAGAGCCAGTCGGTCACCAGGTGATGGACGGTGAGCACGCAGAGGTGGTCCTCGAAACCCAGGCGCAGCAGGCACGAGCGCACCAGCGGACCGCGCTCGACGTCCAGGGGTGCCGCCGAGTCGGCGCCGGCCAGGCGCAGCGCCAGGGTCTCGCGCACGGCGCGCGGCAGGGCCGCGAGATCGACGATCGGCAGCGGTTGGCGGCGCTCGGCGAGCACCCGCTGCAACGGGCGGCCGCCGGCGACCGGAAAGACCGTGCGCCAGGCGGCGTGGCGCGCCACGATGGCCACCAGGGCCGCGGCGAGCGCCGGCACCGAGAGCGGACCGCCCATGCGCGTGGCGGCGGTGAGGTTGAGGCCGGCGTGACCGGGGTAGAGCTGCTCCATGAACCAGAAGCGCTCCTGGTCGAGCGACAGCGGCCAGTCGCCCTCACCGGTCGGGCCGCTCACCGGCGGCACCGGCGGGGGCCTGAGCGCCTGCGCCGCCTCCTGCTGGCGGCGGCGCAGCTGCTCGAAGAGCGCCCGCTGCTCGGGGCCGAGGCCGGCGATGCGGTCCGCGATGCCGCTCATTGCGGCTCCGCCGTGCCGGCGCCGGTACGTGCCGCCAGCTGCGAGAGCGAAGCGTCGGGATCGGCCAGGCCCGCGTCGAGCAAGCGGTAGAACAGGTCGAGCCAGCGGGCCACGGTCGCGCCGGCGAAGACGTCGGCGTTGTATTCGAGCACGCCGCCGAGCCCCTCGTCCGGATCGTCGTAGAGGCCGAACAGCAGGTCCCAGCGCGAGTTGCCGTCGTAAAGATGGATCGGCCGGAAGGTGAGCCCGGCGCGCGACGACGAGCTGCCCAGCCGCTGTAGCACCAGGAGCAGCACCTGCACGACCGGGTACCGGCTGCGGTCCTCGCCTCCTCCCAGCGCTTCGACGAGCAGGCTGAAGGGCAGGTTCTGGTGGGCGTAGGCCGCGAGCGCCGCGCGCCGGCTGCGCGCCAGCAGCTCGCGGAAGCTCGGATCGCCGCCGAGGTCGGCGGCGAAGGGGATCTGGTTCAGGAACAAGCCTGCCACCGGCGCGAGCTCCGGCCGGGCGCGGTTGGCGCCGTTGGAGCCGACGATCAGCTTCTCGCGGCCGGTGAGGCGCCAGAGCAGCGCGTAGACCACGGCAAGCATCGCCATGAAGGTCGTCGCCGAGGCGGCGCGGGCGAGGGCGCGCAGGCGCTGGCTGCGCGCCGCGCCCACCGCAATCCGCAGCATCCCGCCGCGCTGGCTCTGCACCGGCGGGCGGGGCCGGTCGGCGGGGAGGTCGAGCACCAGCGGGAAGCCGGCGAGCTGCGCCCGCCAGAAGCGCGCCTCCTCGGCCAGCACCTCGCCGCGCCACCAGCCACGCTCCCACAGCACGTAGTCGGGATACTGCAACGGCAAGGGCGCCAGGCGGACAGGGTGCCCCGCCTGCAGCGCCTCGTAGACCGCCAGCAGCTCGCCATAGAACACCTGGAAGCTGATCCAGTCGGTCGCCAGGTGATGGATGGTGACCAGCAACAGGTGCTCGCGGTCGGCCAGCCGCACCAGGGCCAGCCGCAGCAGCGGCCCGCGCGCGAGGTCGAACGGCTGGCGCGTGTGCTCGTAGACGGCGGCGAGCGCGGCGGCCTCGCGGCGCGCCGCCGGCAGGCCGCGCAGGTCGAGCAGCGACGCCGCGGGAGCCAGGAACGCGAGCACCCGCTGCACCGGCCTGTCGCCCGCACGCGGGAACACGGTGCGCCAGGCGGCGTGGCGGCGGACCAGGACGTGGAGGGCGGCAAGCAACGCCGGCAGATCCACCGGGCCGGTGACGCGACTCCCGGCGTCGACGTTCCAGGACACCAGGCCGGGGTCCTCCTGGTGCAGCCGCCAGATCCGCTCCTGGTCGCGGGAGAGCGGCCAGTCGCCCAGGCCCAGAGGGCCCGAGACCGGCGCCACCGGCGGCGGCAGGCGCGTCACCGCCGGCCCCGGCGAGGGTGCCTGCCCCGGCCCTTCGGTGGCGCCGCGGCGCAGCGCTGCGAGCAGCGCCCGCTGCTCTGGCGAGAGAGAGGCCAGCCGCTCGGCGATCCCCATCTCAGGCCCCCAACTCCGCCAGGCGCGCCGCCGCCTCTGCCGGCGACAGCTCCTCGACCTGGGCGAGCAGCGCCTCGAGCTCCGCCGGGTCGGGCTCGCCGCGCGCACGCCGCACCAGCGCGGCGAGCTGCGCCACGGTCGGCGCCTCGAAGACGGTGGTTACTGGCAGATCGACGTCCAGGAGCTGCCGCAGGCGGGTGACGACCTGGATGGCCAGCAGCGAATGGCCGCCGAGGTCGAGGAAATTGTCGTCGCGGCCGATTGGCTGGATGCCGAAGAGCTCCTGCCAGGTTTGGGCCAGCCGCTCCTCGAGCTCGTCCCGCGGCTGCTCGTAGGGGGTCGGCAGCGCCGGGCGGGCCGCCTGCTCGCCGCCGCCGGCACCCAGCTGGGCCAGCAGCGACTCCGCGGTCACGCCGTCGGTCTCGGCCATCAGCTCGTGGAGGTCGCGCGCCGAGACGACCGCCGCGGCGAGCGGGCCCGCGAGCAGCCGCCCGAGCGCCTCGGCGCTCCGCGCCGGCGAGGCGCCATGGGCCCGCAGCTCCGCCTCCAGCTCCTGCGGCGTCAGGCCCGCCGTGCCGGCCCCCACGCCGGCGAGGAGCCAGCCGCCCCACTGGTAGGGATCCCAGTGGATGGCGATGGCGCGCACCCGGGGCGGCCGCCCGGGGGCTGCGCCCACGGCGCCGCCCACCCCGGCGACCGTGCCGGCGGCCGACAGGTCGGCCTCGCGCCGCTCGGCGAGCGCCGCGAGCCAGGCGCCGGACGCGGCGAGATCGATCAGGCCGAGCCCGCCGGTGACCGCCGTGGTGGTGGAGCAGAGCACCAGGGTCGGGGGAGCCGCCTCCTGGCCCTCGTCGAGCGCGGCGAGGAGCGCCTGGACGCCGTGCTCGACGGATCTCAGGGCAGCGAGCAGCGCCGCCGGCGTCTTGAGCTGCAACAGGCCGCTCGCGGTGCCGCCGCCGGCCCAGAAGGCGGTGGCGAGGGGACCCCAGGCGCCGCGGGCCGCGGCCACGGCGGCGCGGATCGCGGCGGCGTCCTCCGGGTCGGCGCGCTCGTAGCGCAGGCGGCCGTCGCCTCCGGCCTCGCGCTCGAGCGCCAGCAGCCGATCGATGGCGGCAGCCGTTGCCGTGTCTGCCGCGGCGGCCGTGCCCACCGGCCGCGGCCGGCTCTCCCATGCCGCGCGCGGCGGGAAGTCCGCCGGCAGCAGCAGGCAGACCCGCGCCTGCCGGCCGCGCAGGAGGTGCTCGGCGATCGCCAGCCCCGGGCCCTGGGCCGGCCCAGCCGGCAGCACCACCAGGCAGGCGTCGCCGCGGCCGCCCGGGGCGCCGCCGGCGCCGGGCGCGGCGGGCGGCGCCGGCAGGCGCACCCGCTCGAACTCGCGCACGAAGCGCTGGCGGCCGCGCAGCGCCAGCAGCGGCGCGAGCGGGCCGGCGGCGACCGCGCCGGCGATCTCGGCCAGCAGGCGCTCGGCCAGCCGCTCCGCCGCGGGTCCCGCGGGCGGCAGCACGACGTCGATCGCGCCGGCGGCGAGACGCGGCACCTCCTGGGGGATCACCTCGAGGGCGCCGAGCACGGTCGCCTTGGCGGGCTGGATGGTGTCGCCATCCAGCACCTCGGCCAGACCGCTCGCCACCACGATCAGGCGGCCGGGGCCGGGGCCGGCCGCCGCCCCGGAGAGGTGGGCGGGAAGACTGCCCACGGCACGCGCCAGCATGGCGACGCTCAGCAGGCCGCCGGCCTGTGCCTGCTCGAACGACGGTTCGCCGGCGGTCAGGCTCCCCAGGTGGACGAGGCGCAAGGGCAGGCCGCCGGCCTGTCCGCACAGGTGGCGCAGCAGCGCTTCGTAGTCCTCGGGCCGGCCGGGATCGATGGCGAAAGCTCCGCCCCGCTCCGCGGCTCCCGCCGGCAGCACGGCGAAGCCCGTCCCGGGCGGTCCCGGCACCACCGTGGACACCTCGTGGCCCAGCTCGCGCAGGCCCGCTGCGAGCCGTGCCGCGATCTGGGCGGCGGCGGCCATGCCGCTCGCCTGACCGTCGCCATCGCCGCCGGGGAGCAGGAGGAGCCAGCGTCGGGCGGTGCCGCCGTCCTGCCCGGCAGGCGCCGCGCCGGGCCCGCCGCCGGCACCGCCCGACGCGGCGGTGCGCGGCGGCGGCAGCCGCTTCCAGACCGGCGCCCAGAACCAGTCGGCGAGGTCCGTGGCGCGGCCGGCCGCTGCCGGCGTGGCGGCGGACGCACCCGCCGGCGCCGGCGGATCGATCCAGCAGCGCTGACGCTCGAACGGGTAGGCGGGCAGCGCGACGCGCTGGCGCCGCTCGTTGCCATGGAGGCGGTCCCAGTCGACACGGCTCCCGGCGGTCCACAGGCGGCCCATCGCCGCGAGCAGGACCTCGACGTCCGAGCCATCTTCGTCGGCGCGCCGCATCGCCTGGGCCGTGACCAGGCCCGCGGCAGCGGCCGGATGCTGCCTGGCGAAGGTGCCCAGCATGGCGCCCGGGCCGACCTCCAGGAGCGCCTGCTCGGGCTCGGCCAGCAGCTCGCCGACGCCCTCGGCGAAGCGCACCGTGCCGCAGAGGTGCCGCGCCCAGTAGCCCGGATCTCCGAGGTCGCGGGCCGTCACCCAGGTCCCGGTCACGTTCGAGATCCAGGGGATCCGCGGCGGCGCCATCGCCGGCGCCATCGCCGTGAGGCGGGCCGCCGCCGGCGCCATGAGGCGGGAGTGGAAGGCGTGGCCCGTCCGCGGCCGCATGCAGACCGTCCCGCCCTCGCGCAGCCGCAGCTCGAGCGCCGCGACCGCCGCCAGGTCGCCGGCGACCACCGTGCAGTGAGGTCCGTTGGTGGCCGCCAGCGCCAGGTCCGCGCCGCCGCCGGCCAGCAGCGGCCGGACCTCCTCCTCGCCCAGCGGCACGACGAGCATCGCGCCCGCGGGCAGCTCGTCGATCCAGCGGGCCCGCTCCGCGACCAGGGAGAGCGCCTGCGGCAGCGACAGCGAGCCCGCGAGACAGGCGGCGACGTACTCGCCCAGGCTGTAGCCGATCATCGCCCGCGGCGCCAGGCCCCACGCCAGCAGCAGCTGCCCGAGCGCGTACTCGACCGCGAAACAGGCCGGCTGCGCGAAGCGCGTCCGCTGCAGGCGCTGCGCCATCTCGGACGCCGCGGTGGACGGCGCGGCCGCGGCGACCGCCGCCGCCGCGGCCGCGGGCGGGGCGCCGCGGTGCAGCAGCGCGCGCAGGTCGGGCGCCGCGGCGCCGCTCGCCTCCCGCTGCC
Organism: Thermoanaerobaculia bacterium; assembly: GCA_035308185.1. Classification (GTDB taxonomy): domain Bacteria; phylum Acidobacteriota; class Thermoanaerobaculia; order Multivoradales; family UBA5704; genus JASLEW01. Next base: position 18,243 of record DATGHG010000467.1, read on the forward strand.
GCCGCTCCCCGGGAGAGAACAGCAGCTGGCGCAGGTCGGCGCCGAGCCGCGGCGCCAGGAGCTCGGCGCACTCGTCGAGGTGCCGGCGGAAGACCGGCTCCTCCTCGTAGAGGTCGCGGCCCATGTCCACGTACTGGTCCCCGAGACCCGGGAACAGGAAGACCACCTGCCGCCCGGCACTCGCGGCGGCGCCGGCGACGCCGGCGGTGCCGGCGGCCGCGGCGGCCGGCAGGGCGCGCAGCGCCGCCGCCGCCCCGCGGCGATCGCGCGCCAGGACCGTCCGGCGGCAGGCGAGCTCGCGGCGGCCGGTTTGCAGCGTCCAGGCGACGTCGGCAAGGTCGGGATCGGCGCCGTCAGCAAGGTCGGGATCGGCGACGTCAGCAAGGTCGGGATCGGCGACGTCAGCGTCGCCTGGCGCCCCCGCGAGGTGGTCCGCCAGGCGCGCCGCCATGGCGGCGAGGGCGGCAGGGGTGCGGGCCGAGAGCGGCAGCAGCTGCCATCGCCCCGCGCTTGCCAAGCCGGGGGCGCGCCGCGGCGCCTCCTCGACCACCACGTGGGCGTTGGTGCCGCCGAGACCGAAGGAGCTCACGCCGGCACGGCGCGGCGCGCCGCCCTGCACCCAGGGGGTCGCCCGGGTGGGCACGTAGAAGGGACCGCGGTCGAGATCGAGCTGCGGATTGGGGCTGCTGAAGTGCAGGCTGGGCGGCAGCGTGCGATGGACCAGCGCCAGCAGCGTCTTGATCAGACCGGCGATGCCGGCGGCGGCGTTGCAGTGGCCGATCGCCGTCTTGACCGAGCCGATCGCGCACGACCGCGCGCGTGGCGCCCGCGGGCTGCCGGCGGCGGCGGCGAACGCCTGGGTGAGCGCCGCGATCTCGACCGGATCGCCGAGCGGCGTGCCGCTGCCGTGCGCCTCCACGTAGCCGACGGTCTCCGGATCGACCCCCGCCATCATCAGGGCCTCGGAGATCGCCTCCGCCTGGCCGGCGACGCCCGGTGCGGTGAAGCCGACCTTCTGGGCGCCGTCGTTGTTGATCGCCGAGCCGCGGATCACGCCGTGGATGCGGTCGCCCTGGGCGAGGGCGTCGCCGAGCCGTTTCAAGACCACCAGACCGCAGCCGTTGCCCTCGACGGACCCGGCGGCCGCGCGGTCGAAGGCGCGGCAGTGGCCGTCGGGCGACATCACGCCGCCCTCCTCGTGGAGGTAGCCGGCGGCGAGCGGCACGCTGATCGAGACGCCACCGGCCAGCGCCAGATCGCACTCGCCCCCGAGCAGGCTCTGGCAGGCCGCGTGGACGGCCACCAGCGAGGTCGAGCAAGCGGTCTGCACGGTCACGCTCGGTCCCCGCAGATCGAGCGCATACGCGGCCCGGGTGGCCAGGAAGTCGGGCTCGTTGAGCAGCAGCGCCGGCAGGACGCCCTGGCCTTCCAGGCGCTCGCGGTGCGGCAGGAGGTTCGCCATCAGGTAGGTGTTGGCGCCGGCGCCGGCCCAGATGCCGGCCCGGCCGGGAAAGCGGTGCGGGTCGCAAGCGGCGTCCTCGAGCGCCTCCCAGGCACATTCGAGGAACACCCGGTGCTGAGGGTCCATCATCTCTGCCTCGCGCGGCGTCAGGCCGAACAGCGCGGCGTCGAACATCTCGGCCCCGGCGAGCACGCCCTTGGCGGGTACGTAGCGGGGATCGTGCCGCTCGGCGGCGTCGATCCCGGCCGCCGCCAGCTCCTCGTCGCTGAACCGTGAGATCGCCTCCACGCCGTCGCGCAGGTTGCGCCAGAAGGCGGCGGCATCGGGGGCGCCCGGGAAGCGCGCGGCGAGCCCGATCACGGCGATGCCCGCCGCGACGGCGGGCTGGGTCTCCGGCTCGCCGCGCGGGGTGGCCGCGGCGGCGGGCAGGGCTGCGGGCTCGCCGGACGGCATGCTGCCGTCCGCGCGGCCGGTGTGCTCGGTCATGGGAGGTCTCTCCTGGTTGGATCGCGCCGCGGGCTCGGACGCCGGCCCGGCCGCTGCAGCTGGCGCATCGCCTCGCGGCGGACCTCGGTCCGGGCGCGCTGGCGCGCCGCCGCGGCCGCCGCCTCGCTGTCCGCCCTCTCGCTGCCGCCGTCCAGGCTGTGCGCCAGGCTCGCGATCGTGGGATGCCGGAACAGCTCGAGGGTCGGGATCTCGCGCCCCAGCGCCTGGCGGAGCCGGCTCTGTAGCTGGATGATCAGCAGCGAGCTGCCGCCGGCAGCGAAGAAGTTCTCGTCGACGCCGACCTCGGGGAGCGCGAGGAGGTCGCGCCAGACCGCCGCGATCGTGCGCTCGAGGTCGTTGCGCGGCGGCACGTAGGCGCCGCCGCCATGGCTGCCATTGCCGCGGCTACCGCCGCCGGTGCCGGCGGCCGCCGGCGCCGGCAGGGCCATGCGGTCGAGCTTGCCGGCGCTGGTCAGGGGCATGGCCGGGAGCTCCACCCAGCGCCAGGGCACCATCGCTTCCGGGAGCGTCGCCAGCAGCGCCGCGCGCAGCTCGGCGGCCACCGGCGCCGGCTGCCGGGCCGCGACGAAGTAGCCGATCAGGCGGGTCTCGCCGCTGCCGTCCTCGTGCGCCGCGACCGCCGCCTCGCGCACTCCGGGATGGCGGCCGAGCGCCGCCTCGACCTCGCCCAGCTCGAGGCGCTGGCCGCGCACCTTGACCTGCTGGTCGAGCCGGCCCAGGAACTCGAGCTCGCCATCCGCCCGCGCCCGCACCAGGTCCCCGGTGCGGTAGAGGCGGCCGCCCGGGCCACCCGCGCCACCCGCGGGCACCGTCGGGCCGGCGAACGGATCGGGGATGAAGCGCTCCCCGGTCAGCTCGGGGCGTCCCAGGTAGCCGCGGGCGAGGCCGCCGCCTCCCAGCAACAGCTCCCCCGCCACGCCGATGGGCGCCGGCACGAGCCCGGCCGTCACCACGTGAGCGCGGGCGGCCGCCACCGGGCGGCCGATGGCCGGCGGCCGCGCCGGTGCCCCGGCCGCCGCGGCCGGTTCCGGCGCGACGCCGGCGCCGGTCGCGATCACCGTGCACTCGGCCGGTCCATAGTGGTTGACGAAGGCGAAGGGCAGCGGGCCGCGCGGCCGGCGGCGCAGCCGGTCGCCGCCGGTCTGCAGGGCACGCAGCCGGAGCCCGGGCGGCACGCCGTGCTCGTCCAGTGCCGCGAGCAGCTGCTCGGCGAGCGGCGTGGGCAGGAAGCAGAGCGTGATGCCCTCGGCCGCCAACCAGGTCAGGAGCCGTGCCGGCGACAGCCGCACCTCTTCGTCGGGCACGTGCAGGCTGGCCCCCGCGGCCAGCTGCGGCCAGATCTCCAGCACCGACGCGTCGAAGCCGGGCGAGGCGAGCAGCGTGGCGCGGTCCGCCGGTCCCACCTGGTAGGCGGCGCCCCACCAGCGCACCAGGCCCGCGAGCCCGCCGTGCGTGATCTCGACGCCCTTGGGCCGGCCCGTGGACCCCGAGGTGTAGATCACGTAGGCCACGCCGGCCGGTGGCGACGGGGCCGGGAGCGCCACGTCCGCGGGTGTCGGGAGCGCCACGTCCGCGGGCGCCGGCGCCGCCAGCTCCAGGCAGACGGTCTCGACGCCCGGTAGCGCCGAGGCCCTCGCGGCCAGGGCGGCCAGGCGCGGGCGGTCCGTGACCAGCAGTGGCGCACCCGCGTCGGCCACCACCGCGCAGACGCGCTCGACCGGCCAGGCGGGATCGAGCGGCAGGTAGGGGCCACCCGCCTTCCAGGCGGCGAGCGCCGCCACGATCAGCTCGGGCGAGCGCTCCAGCCAGAGCGCCGCCGGCGCGCCGGGACCGACCCCGGCCTGGCACGCCCGGCGCGCCAGGTCTCCGGCCCGCGCGTCGATCTCGCCATAGGTGAACTGCCGCGCCCCATGCGCGACCGCCAGCGCCGCCGGCCGGCGCGCGGCACAGGCCGCGACGAGCCGGTGCGCCGAGGGCGGCTCGCCGGCCGTCACCGGGCGGTCGTTCCACTCGTGGAGCACCTGGTGGAGCTCGGCGGCGGCGAGCAGCGGCACCTCGTCCAGGCGGGCCCGCGGGTCGGCGACGAGGTTGCCCAACAGGGTCGCGAAGTGCCGCGCCAGGCGGGCCGCCGTCGGCGCGTCGAAGAGGTCGGTCGCGAACTGCAGCGCTCCCTCGAAGCAGCCCCCGGTGCCCGCCGCGAAGGCCCAGGTGAGATCGAACCGGGCCACCGGCAACGGCAGCTCCTCGGGGGACAGGCGGACGGCGGGGAGACCGCCGGCGCCGCCCAGCTCGGCCGCCGGCAGCGGCGCGTTCTGCAGCGCCAGGGCGACCTGGAAGAGCGGCGAGCGCGACGGGTCGCGCTGCGGATGCAGCTCGTCGACCAGCTTCTCGAACGGCAGGTCCTGATGGGCGTAGGCGCCCAGGTTCGCCTCGCGCACCTGCCGCAGCAGCTGGTCGAAGCTCGCCGCGCGCCCGACCGCGGCGCGCAGCACGAGGGTGTTGACGAAGAAGCCGATCAGCCCCTCGGTCTCGATGCGGTTGCGGTTGGCGATCGGCGTGCCGATCACGACGTCGTGCTGCCCGCTGGCGCGCGCCAGGAGGGCGAAGAGGCCGCCCGCCAGCACCATGAACGGGGTGACGCCGGCGCGCCGGCCGAGCGCCAGCAGCCGCGCCGCGAGCGGCGCCGCGAGGTCGCAGCGCAGCTCGGCGCCGCGCATCGCCGCCAGCGCCGGCCGCGGGCGGTCGGTGGGCAACGCGAGCGCGGCGGGAGCGTCCGCGAGCCGTTCACGCCACCACGCCAGCTGCCGCTCCAGGACGTCGCCGGCGAGCCGGGCGCGCTGCCAGATCGCGAAGTCGGCGTACTGCACCGGCAGCGCGGGCAGCGCCGCTCCGGCATAGAGCGCCCTGACCTCGCGCACCAGCACGCCCAGCGACCAGCCGTCGCCGGCGATGTGGTGCAGCCCGACGCAGAGCCAGCCGTCCGCCGCGCCGCCCGGCAGCAGCAGGACGCGCAGCAGCGGTCCGCGCGCGAGGTCGAACGGCGCGCCGCCGAAGCGCGCGGCGACGCGGTGCGCCTCGGCCGCGCGCCGCCCGGGAGGCAGCCCGCCGAGATCGGCGACCGGCAGCGGCAGGCCCGACGCACCCGGGGGCAGGCCGGCCGCGGCAGGCAGCACCACCTGCGCCGGCACGCCGTCGTGCTCGGCGAAGACGGTGCGCAGCACCTCGTGGCGGTCGGCTAAGCCGGCGAGCGCCGCGGCGAGCCGGACGCGGTCGAGCCTGCCCGCGGCGCGCAGCAGCAGCAGCAGGTTGTAGGCGGGCCCGGCCTGCAGGTGGTCGAGGAACCAGAGGCGCTCCTGCGCGAAGGAGAGCGGCAGGTCGCCGGCGCGCGCCTGGCGGCGCAGCGGCGGTGCCGGCGGCGCCGGCGGCGTGCTACCGCGCAGCTCCTCGATCGCACCGGCGAGGGCCGCGAGCGTCGGCGCCTCGAACAGGCGGCGCAGCGGCAGCTCGACGGCGAAGACCTCGCGCACGCGGGAGGCGACCTGGGTCGCCAGCAGCGAGTGGCCACCCAGCGCGAAGAAATCGTCCTCGGCGCCGACGCGCTGGACCGCCAGGACCTCGCGCCAGATCCCGGCGAGCAGCTCCTCGGCCGGCGTGCTCGGCGCGGCGAGACCGCTCGCGGCGGATCCGCCATCGCCCCAGCTCCCAAGGCCCTCCAGGCTGCCCAGAGCGCGGCGGTCGAGCTTGCCGGTCGCGGTCAGCGGCAGCCGCGCGACACCCACCCACCCGGTCGGCACCATGGGAGCGGGCAACGCCGTCGCGAGGAAGGCCCGCAGCTCGGTCGGGGAGGGCGGCGGGGCCTCGGGGCGGAGCACGACGTAGGCCACCAGACGGCGCGCGTCCGCCGTCTCCCCCGCCACCGCTGCCGCCGCCTGCGCCACCGCCGGATGGCGGGCGATCGCGGCCTCGACCTCCGCCAGCTCGATGCGGTGCCCCCGCACCTTGACCTGGAAGTCAGCCCGGCCAAGGAACTCGGCCTCGCCGTGCCGCGGATCGAGACGCACCAGGTCGCCGGTGCGATACATGCGATCGCCCGGCTGCCAGCCCGGCAGGTCCGCGAAGGGATCGGGCAGGAACCGCTCGGCGGTGAGATCGGGGCGCCCGAGGTAACCGCGCGCCAGGCCGGCGCCGGCCACCCAGACCTCCCCCGCGACGCCCAGCGGCACCCACCGCAGGCGTTCGTCGAGCAGCAGCACGCGCGCCTGCTCCAGCGGCCGGCCGATGGCCGGCCGCTCCGGCCAGCCGCGCGGGTCGCCGCCGAGCGGCAGCCAGGTGGCGACGTGGGTCTCCGTGGGACCGTAGTGGTTGTACAGCGCGGCTCCCGGCAGCCGGGCGAACAGCGCCGCGATCTCGGGCGTGACGTGGAGCTGCTCGCCGGCGCTCATCACCTCGCGCAGCGCCGCCGGAAACGCGGCCGGCTCGAGGACGGCGGGCGTCCCGGCCGCCACGGCCAGCTGCTGCAGCGCGACGAAGGGCATGAAGAGGCGCTCGATCCGCTGCTCGGCGAGCATCCGGCACAGCGCCGCCGGGTCCCGGCGCACCGCCTCGGAGATCAGCACCAGCGTCCCCCCCGCCGCCCAGGTGGAAAAGATCTCCTGGCAGGAAACGTCGAACGCCAGCGAGGTGTACTGCAGGGTGTTGCCGCCGCCCGCGGCCGAGGTGCGCAGCTGCCAGTCGAGCATGGCGGCGATGGCGCCATGGCTCATCGCGACGCCCTTGGGCCGCCCGGTGGAGCCCGAGGTGTAGATGACGTAGGCGAGGTGCTCCGGCAGCACCGGCGGAGCCGGCAGGGCGGACGCGGGGCCGGCGCCGGCCTCCTCGTCGGCGACCGCATCGGTCGCGACGAGGCGCGCCGCTCCCACCGGCGCCACCGCGGCCAGCCGGCGGCAGGTCAGCAGCACCGGCGCCGCCGCGTCCTCGAGCATCAGCCGCAGGCGCTCGGGAGGGTGATCCGGGTCGAGCGGCAGGTAGGCGCCGCCCGCCTCGAGGACGGCCAGCACCGCCACCATGGCGTCGAGCGAGCGGTCGAGGAACAACGCCACGGGCAGGTCGGGCCCGACGCCCAGCAGCCGCAGGCGCGACGCCAGCGCGCGGGCGCGCACCAGGAGCTCGCCGTAGCTCAGGCTCTCGCCGCCGCCGCGGACCGCGCAGGCGTCGGGCGCCACCGCGGCCCGCGCCGCGACGCGGGCATGGACGAGGCGAGAGGGCGGCGGCGCCGCGGCGGCGGCGCCCGGCCAGGATGGAGCGGGCGCGCTCCAGGCGGCGATCTCGGCGATCTCTCCGGGGGTGAGCAGCGGCAGCCGCGAGAGGCGCGTCTCCGGGTCGGCGATCGCCCCCGCGAGCAGGATGCGCAGCTGCCCCGCAAGGCGCGCGACCGTCGCCTGGTCGAAGAGGTCGCGGCGGTATTCGATGCCGCCCGCGAGGCCGCCCGCCGCCGGGCGCAGGCCGAGCACCAGGTCGAACTTCGCGGTGCTCGTGTCGGGCTCCAGGACGTCGAGGTCCAGCCCCGGCATGGCGAGCGCGAGCGGTGCGTTCTGCAGCACGAGCATCGCCTGGAACAGCGGCGCGCGCCCGGCCGCGCGCGGCGGCGCCAGCTCCTCGACCAGCTTCTCGAAGGGGAGGTCCTGGTGCGTATAGGCGTCGAGGCAGA
>DATGHG010000468.1:0-16029 GCA_035308185.1 Thermoanaerobaculia bacterium
AGGTAGGCGACCAGGCGACGGCTCTCCGGGGTCTCCGGGGTGTCGCCGCGCGCCACGACGACCGCGTCGCGCACCGCCGGATGGCGCGCCAGGGCGGCCTCGATCTCCCCCGGCTCGATGCGGAAGCCGCGCACCTTCACCTGGTGGTCGAGGCGGCCCAGGAACTCCAGATCGCCGTCCGGCAGCCGGCGGACCAGGTCGCCGGTGCGGTAGAGCCGCGCCCCCGGCTCGGCGCTCCAGGGATCGGGCAGGAACCGCTCCGCGGTCAGCTCCGGCCGCCGCCAGTAGCCGCGCGCCACGCCGGCGCCACCGATCAGCAGCTCGCCGGCCACGCCCAGCGGCGCCGGCTCGCCGCGGCGGTCGACCACGCACAGCAGCGTGTTGGCGATCGGCCGGCCGAGGCCGACGACCCCGCCGCCGCCGGCCGCGCCGTCCACCGGGCGGGTCGCCGACCAGATCGCGGTCTCCGTCGGCCCGTACATGTTCCACAGCTCGGCGCCGCGGCCGAGCAGCTCCGCGGCCAGCTCCCGCGGCAGCGCCTCACCGCCGCACAGCGCCTTGAACGCGCCGCGGGCGCTCCAGCCGGCATCGAGCAGCAGCCGCCAGGTCGCCGGCGTGGCCTGCATCGCGGTCACTCCCGCGGCGGCGAGACGCGCCGCCAGCCGCCGTCCGTCGGCGCCCTCGTCGCGGTCCACCACCTCCACCCGCCCGCCGACGGCCAGCGGCAGGTAGATCTCCAGGCCGGCGATGTCGAAGCTGAGGGTGGTCAGCGCGGTGACCACGTCGCCGGCACCCAGACCCGGCCGCAGCGCCATCGAGCGCAGGAAGTTCACCACCGCCCGGTGCGGCAGGCCGACCCCCTTCGGCCGGCCGGTCGAGCCCGAGGTGTAGATCAGGTAGGCCAGCGACTCCGCGCCGGCGCCCGGAGCGTCCCGCCCGAGCGGCGCGGCATCCTCGGCCGCGATCCAATCGACCTCCCGGTCCAGACAGACGACGTAGCGCTCCGCGGCGGCGGCGTCTCCCAGCCGCTCGAGCCAGCGCTCCTCGGTGACCAGCACCTCGACCGCGCCGTCGTCGAGCATCGACGCCAGCCGCTCCGGCGGGTGGCCGGGATCGAGCGGCACGTAGGCGCCGCCGGCCTTCAGGATGGCGAGCAGGGCCACCACCATCTCCGGCGACCGGCCGACGCAGAGCCCCACCCGCGCTTCCGCGCCGACGCCCAGCCGCCACAGGTAGCGGGCCAGCCGGTTGGCCCGCGCCTCCAACTCGCCGTAGGTGAGCGAGGCGCCCTGTCCCGCCACCGCCGCCGCGCTCGGCCGGAGCGCCGCCTGGCGCTCGAACAGCTCGTGGATCCGCTCGTCCGCGGCGCACCGGGTGGCCGGCGGCCGACCACCGGCCACCGGGCCAGGGCTGTCCCATGCGGCAACGGTGTCGTTCCACTCGACCGTCAGCTGGTGGCTCTCCGCGCGGGAGAGCAGCGGCAGGGCCGAGATGGGCACGGCGCTTTCACCGCCGTTGCGGGCCGCCCCGCCGGCGCCGCCGGCTGTGTCCTCAGGGTGCGCAAGATGGGTCAGCAGGTTGGCCAGCTGCCCCAGCAGCCGCCCGGCGGTGGCGCCGTCGAACAGGTCGCTGTTGAACTGCAACGAGGCGGCGAGGCCACCGTCCATCGCCGCCATCAGCAGCGTCAGGTCGAGCTGAGCCGCGCGCCGTGGCAAGCGGACCGATTCGAGCCGCAGGCCGCCGAGGTCGAGGCGCGACCCGGCCTCGCCGAGCGCGAAGCCGCCCAGTCCGCGCTCGCCCGCGCGCGCCTCCCGGTAGAGGGTGAACATCGCCTGGAAGACCGGCGAGCGGCTGGCGTCGCGCCGCGCTCCCAGGTGCTCGGCCAGCAGCGCGAACGGGTAGTCCTGATGGGCGAAGGCCCCGATCGCCGCCTCCCGCACGCGGCCGAGCAGCTCCGGAAAGCTGGGCTCGCCCGCGAGGTCGCCGCGGATCACCACCGGGTTGACGAAATAGCCGACCACGCCGGCCAGCTCCGGCGCGCCGCGGCCGGCGGTCGGCGTTCCGACCAGCAGCTGGTCCTGGCCGCTGTGGCGATGGAGCACCACCAGGAAGGCGGCCAGCAGGGTCATGAACGGCGTCGCTCCGGCGGCGGCGCCCGCGGCCAGCACCGCGGTCGCCGCGCCGGGATCGAGGCGCATGCCGCGGGCATCGCCGCGAAAGGTCTGCCGTGGCGGCCGCGGGCGGTCGGCAGGCAGCTCCAGCGGCGGCGGATCGGCCGGCAGGGCGGCGCTCCACCAGGCTCGCAGGCTCTCTCCCCGCTGGCCCCGCAGCCGCTCCGCCTCGCGCCACACGTGGCCGGCATAGGAGGCCGGGCCCGCCCCCGGCGTCGCCGGCGACGGCAGCGGCCGGCCGGCGTAGAGCGCGCCGAGCTCGGCGAGCAGCACGCCGAGCGACCAGAAGTCCGCCACGATGTGATGCACCGCCAGCACCACGACGTGCCCGCCCGGTCGCCGCCAGACCGCGATGCGCAGCAGCGGCCCGCGCTCGAGGTCGAAGGGTCGATGCGCCTCCTCGACCATCCGCGCCTCGAGCGCCGCCGCGCTCCACGCCGTCGCATCCTCCTCGACGAGCTCCCAGGCGCCGGCCGGGTGCACGAGCTGCATCGGCACTTCGCCGTCCAGCTCGAAGGTCGTGCGCAGGGCGCCGTGCCGCGCCACCAGGGCGGTGATCGCCGCGCGCAGCGCCCCGACGTCGAGCTCCGGACCGGCGCGCGCGGCACCGGCGATGATGTAGGCGGCGTTGCCGGGCGCCATGCGGTCGAGCAGCCAGATGGCGCGCTGGCCCCAGGAGAGTGCGCCGCGGCCGGACGGCACCGCCGCGGCCGCCGCCACGGGGGACTCGATCACCGGCGGCGGCGCCGCTGCCAACAAGCCCGCGACCTGCTCGACGAGCTCCGCCAGGGTGGGCCCCTGCAGCAGGCTGGCCAGCGGCACCTCCACCCCCAGGTCCGACTCGATGGCGCCGGCCAGCTCGATCGCCGAGAGCGAATCGAGGCCGAAAGCGATCAGCGACCGCTCGTCGGACAGCCGCGACGGCTCGAGGTCGAGGGCCGCGGCCGCAGCCAGGCGCACCGCGGCCAGCACCTCGTCGGCCGGCAGCCCACCCGCCGGCCGCGGGATCGCCGGCGGCTCCGAGGGCTGCGGCGGCGGCTCCGGCCAACCTCCCCAGTCTTCGGACATCGCCGCGCCAGATCAGGCTTTGAGCTGCGAGGCGGGGTCCAGCCGCGCGGCGCGCCGAGAGGGAAGCATGCAGGTCACCGCGCCGATGCCGAGCAGCACGACGAGCGCCGCCGAGAGCGCGAGCGGATCCGTCGGCTCGACGCCGAACAGCAGGCCGGCAAGCAGGCGGGTGAGCGCGTACGCCGCCACCAGGCCGCAGGCCAGGCCGGCGAGCACCGGCCCCATGGCGCGGCGGAACAGCAGCGACCGCACGCTGCCGCCATCGGCGCCCAGGGCCATGCGGATGGCGACCTCCTTGAGCCGCTCGCCCACCGCAAAGGACACGGCGGCGCCGATGCCGATGGCGGTGATCACCAGGGCGAGGGCGGCAAACAGCGACAGCAGGAGGGTGGTGAGGCGGGTCGGCGCCAGCGCCGAGCTGTAGACCTCTTCCAGGGTCTCCACGTCCGCCACCGGTTGCTCCGGATCGATGGCCGCCACCTTGGCGCGCAGATCGGCGAGGAAGGCGGCCGGCTCGCTGCGGGTGCGCACGAAGATCTGCGATCCCGGTCCCGGCAGCTGCTGGAAGGGCACGTACACCGACGACCGGGTCTGCCCGGAGAGGCCGTGCTGGCGCACGTCGGCAACGACCCCGACCACCGTCCGCCATCCCGTCCGCTTCGGCATGTCGAAGGCGATGCGCCGGCCCACCGCGCTGCGGTTGGGCCACCACTGGCGGGCCAGCTCGCGGTTGACGATCGCCACCTCGGGCGACTTCGCATCGTCCTGGCTGGTGAAGCCCCGCCCTTCGAGCAGCGGCACGCCCAGGGTCCGCAGGTAGTCTTCGCTCGCCACGTGGAGCTCCGCCCGCGGCGGCGGCTGACCCGCCGGCGTGGGCTGCCCCTCGACGCGGTAGGTGGGCGTCAGCACGTCCGTCCCCTCCAGCGGCACGTCGCTGGAAACCGCCGCGGCGACCACCGCCGGATCGGCGGCGAGCTGCTGCAACAGCGGCTGATAGAAGCCGGCGACCTGGGGGCCGCTGGCGTACTTGGTGAACGGCAGGTCGATCATCGCGGTCAGCACCCGCTCCGGGCGGAAGCCGGGATCGACGGCGACCAGCCGCACCAGGCTGCGCACCATCAGGCCGGCGCCGATGAGCAGGACCAGCGACACCGCCACCTGCGCCGCCACCATCAGGTCGCGGAAGCGCCGCTTGGCGGCGGTGGCCGTCGAGCGACCGGCTCCCTCCCGCAGAGCGGTCGCCAGGTTGTGACGCAGGGCCTGCACGATGGGCAGCCAGCCCGAGGCCAGCCCGGCGGCGAGCGAGACCGCGAGCGAGAAGAGCAGGACCAGGCCGTCGACGCGGATCTCGTCGGCGCGCGGCGTGAAGCGGTGGGCAAAGGCCACGAAGACGCCGAGGCCGAAGTACGCCAGCAGGCATCCCAGCACGCCGCCCAGCAGCGCCGTCAGCACGCTCTCGGTCAGCAGCTGCCGCATCAGCTGGGCGCGGCTGGCGCCGAGCGCGGCGCGCACCACCACTTCCTTCTCCCGGCTCAACAGCCGGGCGAAGGTGAGGTTGGCGGCGTTGGCGCAGGCCAGCAGCAGCACCAGGCCGACGGTGCCGAAGAGGATCCAGAGCGTCGGCCGGAAACCGCCCACCAGCTGCTCGCGCACCGGCATCACCGTCACCGTCATGCCGGCGACCGCCGCGGCCGGGTACTCGCGCTGCAAGCGGGCGTTGATGGTGCCGATGTCTGCCTGCGCCTGGCTAACGGTGACCCCCGGCTTCAGCTGGCCGAAGAGGCTCACCATGCGAAAGGTGCGGCTGGCGATGGTCGACTCCGCGGAGCGGAACGGACACGACGAGGTGGGCATGAAGACGCGCGCCTTGTCGGGATACTCGGGCAGCGGCGGCAGCACGCCGATGACCAGGATCGGTTTGTCGTTCATGCGCAGCCGCCGGCCGACGATGCCCGGATCGCGGCCGAAGCGGTCGCGCCAGTAGTCATAGGACAGCAGCAGCACCGGATCGGCGCCGTGGCGCTCGTCGTCGGGTCGGAAGTCGCGCCCGAGGATCGGTTTGACACCGAAAGCGCGGAAGAAGTTGGCCGACGTCACGCCGGTCGCCACCCGGTCCGGCTCCCCCTGGCCGATCAGGTTGAAGGCCATCGAGTGGTATTCCATGATCGTCGCCAGGGTCTGGCTCTGGGCGCGGTAGTCGCCCACCTCCGGCACCGCGAAGTCGACGTTGACCTCGGTCTGGCCGCCGGAGCGCGGCAGCAGCCGCACCAGCGAGGAGCCGTGGCTGTAGGGCAGCGGGCGCAGCAGCACGCCGCGGGCGATGCTGAAGATCGCCGTGTTGGCGCCGATGCCCAGGGCCAGGGTCAGGACGGTGACCAGCGAGTAGCCGGGATGGGCCGCGAGCTGGCGGCAGGCCAGCTTGAGATCCTGCAACATGTCCATCTCTCCTTGCCGCGCCGCACGGCGGCCGGCGGCTCCGGGCCGCGGCCGCATCTCGGACCTAAACCTCGGCCAGCTGTTCCTCGACGATCTGCTTGCGGCGCTCCTCGCGCGCCGAACGGTCCCGGAAAACCTTATCGTAGTTGTGCGACAGCGCCATCGCCACGTCGCCGAGGGGGTTCTCCATCCCCGGGTTGCCGAACAGGATCTGGTTGAACCACTTGGCCTTCTGCGTGCGAGTGCCGGCGAGGTAGCGCAGGTAGAGCCGGGCGCAGCGCAGGCGGTCTCCCCAGCCCGCCCAGCGGATGTTCTTCCACATGTAGGCGAAGTTGTAGTTGCGGTAGTCGAGCCGGCAGAGGTAGAACAGGTAGACGAGCATCGAGTTGACCCGGTAATAGCGGTCCACCGCCGTGTGATACGGCTCCAGGCTGGCGATGGCTGCCTGGTCGTCGCACAGCAGCGCGTCGAGCGGATCGACCAGGGCATAGGCGCTGTTGAACGCCACCTGCAGGCCGGTCGAGAAGATCGGGTCGATGAAGCCGGCGCTGTCGCCGACGATCACCCAGTGGTCGCCGTAATTGCGCTTGGAACGGTAGGAATAGTCGCGCACGCAGCGGAACTTCTCCACCGTCTTGAGCGTCGGGTTCTTGAGGATCTCGGAGATGAAGGGGATGCCCGCGGCGTACTCGTTGAAGATCTCCTCCAGGCTCTTGGTCTGCACCTCGCGCTTCACCGTCTGCTGGGACAGCACCACCCCCAGCGACAGCGTGTCCTTGGCGATGGGGATGTACCATGCCCAGTCGCGCTCGTTGTGGTGCGTGCAGAGCTTGAAGTTGAGCTCGTCGTCGGCGTTGCTCACCTCGAAGTCGCCCTGCCAGTGGCAGAACACCGCCATCTTGTTCTCGAGCAGCGGGTCGTTGAACCAGTTGTCCTTGAGCTGGTGATTGATCAGCGCTCCCTGGCCCGAGGCGTCGACGATCCACTTGGCGGTGGCGTACTTGAGCTCCTCCGACGGGCCCTGGGAGTAGTCCTTGTACTCGACGCCGACGGCGCGCTGGCCCTCGAACACCACGCGCTTGACCAGGTGCTCCTCGCGCACGTCGACGCCATGGCGCCTGGCCGCTTCGAGCAGCACCTGATCCAGCTTGCCGCGCGCCATCTGGAAGGCCCACTTCTGCGGCTCGTCGCGGTTCTCGCGGAAGAAGAAGACCGGGAAGCTGATGTCGGGGCGCACGAACTCCAGCCCCTTCTTCTTGACGTAGTTCATCGCCGCCAGCTCGTCGTAGACCCCGAGGTCCTGGAAGACGGTGAAGCCGAACGCGGTGATCGACTCGCCGATGTGAAAGCGCGGGAACTTCTCGCGCTCCAGCAGCAGCACCTTGTGGCCGCGCTGGACGAGCTTGGTGCTGATGGTCGAGCCTGACGGCCCGCCGCCGATGACGATCGCGTCGAAGTTTTCGGTCATGCTTTCTTTCCCTTCGCTGGAAGTTCGGCTCAGGGCCGCGGAGCGCGGCTCGCCGGCGCTGGTCCGGCGGCGGCGCGCATCCCCGGCGCGGCAAGGTCCTCTTCGTCGCCGGCCGCCGTGCCGGCGAGCGCGCCGAGGATCGATTCGGTGATCTCCTGGCTGCGCGCCGGCAGCACCGACAGCACGCTGTCGCTGATGCCGTGCGAGCTCTCGCAGAAGCCCTGCAGGTAGATGCCGGGAGCGAAGGCCGGCGCGCTCCGCACGCGGTAGTCACGCTCGACCTGGTACGCTCCGGTCGCGGTGGTGAGCAGGTAGGGGGCGAGGTCGCGCAGCAAGGGATGGTGCTGCGGCCGCTCGAAGCCGGTGGCGAGCACCAGGCCGTCGGCCTCCATGACCTCGGGCCGCGCCGCCACCCTGTCCCACAGCGTCGCCACGATGCCGTCGCCCTGGGGCTCCACCTCCCGGAGCTCCAACATGGAGCGCACCTTGACCCTGGTGTCGCCGGCCACCTTGCGTTGGTACAGCGCCCGGAAGATCGAACGGATGAGCTCCAGATCGACTGCCGAGTAGTTGGTGTCGGCGTGGGCCTGTTGCAGCCCGCGGCGCTCCGCTGCCGGCAGGCCGAAGATCACGTCGGTCATCAGCGGCGAATAGAGCTCGTTGACGAACTCGCTCTCGTCGGCCGGCTTGTAGGCGAATCGCCGCATGGTCGCGGTGACGGTGGCATTGGGGTAGTTCGAGTAGAGATACTGGAAGATCTCCGCCGCGCTCTGCCCGGAGCCGACGACGATGAAGCGGTAGGGAGCCGCCTGATCCGGGAAGCAGCGCCTGGTCCGCTGCAGGAAGTCGCACGAATGGAACACCCTGTCCGTAGCGCCGATGTTTACGCCGGGCGGAATGAACGGCACGCCGCCGGTCGCCACCACCAGGTTCCGCGTCAGGTGCTCCTCCAGATGGCCGTTCTGGTTCTGCCGCGCCGCGACCCGCAGCAGGCCGACGCGGCCGTCGTCGCCGTGCACCGGCACCACCGAGACCACGTCGCGGCTGTACTGCACGCGGTGCGCCAGCTGGCCGGCCACCCAGCGGTAGTAGTGATTGAACTCCATCCGGGTGGGAAACCAGGACCGCAGGTTGACGAAATCGAGCAGCCGCCCGTGCAGGCGCAAATAGTTGAGGAAAGTGAAGCGGCTTTGCGGGTTCCGCATCGTGACCAGGTCTTTCAAGAACGTCACCTGGACTTCCGCTCCGGCCAGCAGCATGTCCGGATGCCAGTCGTAGCCCGGCTTGCGTTCCAGGAAGAGACTGCGTGGTCCGCGACGCTCCGCCGGCTGCTCCTCCAGGCAGAGCGCCAGGGCGAGGTTGGCAGGACCGAAACCGATTCCCAGGACGTCGAGAGGCTCCGCCACGGCGCCGGTCTCGAGGACCTCGCTCCTCATCCGCTGATGCATGGTTCTCAGCCTCTCCCTTCCTGCTGATGGAATTGACGGCCTATCCAATTGAATCGTGTCGTTCGCCGGCTGCCGGGAGACGGCGAAAGGCCAAATCGCGAATCTCGTTTGCGCGGCCGGCGCGGCGAGCGGCGCCGGTGCGAAACTTTGCGTCAGTTTTTCGCGCCGAGGCGACAGACGGTCGAAGGCCTCAGGCGCTCGCCAGGAACCGCCGCGTCGAGCGGCGGCCGAGGGTGAAGGCGGTGACGAGCAGGGTGAGCCCGCCAAAGATCGTGAAGACCAGCGGGATGTTCTTGCCGGCAAGATCGCCGGCGAAGCCGCCGAGCGCCATGCCCAGCGGCATCACCGCGTTGACCAGCGAGGCCCACAGCCCCAGGACGCGGCCGCGCAGCTCGTCCGGCGTGGTCGTTTGCAGCAGGACGGTCAGGTAGACGTTGATCAGGCCCAGCATGGTGCCGAGGGCGAACGCCAGCGCCAGGCTGAGATAGCGGTCGTGCACGAAGCCGACGATCAGCATCGGCAACGGCGCCACGGCGATGAGCACCATCAGCAGGCGGGCGCGCGACGAGCGCTCGACCCTGATCACCCCGGCGAGCAGGAAGCCGGCGATCGTGCCACAGCTCACCGCGGCGAGCAGGAAGCCGTACCATTCATAGCCGGCGTGCAGGTTGATGCGCACGAAGAAAGGCAGCAGCACGGAGAGCGCCATGGCGCAGGCGTTGTACGCGGCGGGGGCGACGAGGTAGGCCAGCAGGCCGGGAGTGCGGCGGATGTAGGCGAAGCCCTCGCGCACCGAGACCAGGAACTGGCGTGCGCTCTCGGCGAGGGCGACGCGCACCCGGGGAGGCGGCGGCGGCAGGCGGACCAGCGCCTCGCTGCCGGCGGCGAAGAGGAAGCTCAGGCCGTCGAAGAAGAACAGCCGCGGTGCGCCGAGCAGGCGGGCCAGCCAGCCGCCGGCGCCCTGCCCGAGGAGGCCGGCGGCCTGCGCCGAGAACATCACCAGCGAGTTGGCGGCGGTGAGCCGCTCGCCGGGAACCAGATCGGGGATCGCCGCCGCGAAGGCGGGCTGGAAGATGCCGTTGAGCAGGCCGGTGACGATGGAGGCGGTGAAGAGGGCGGCCACCAGGGTCGGGTGCGACAGCCTTCCGGACGCCATGGCGAGCGCCGTCGCCGCCATCGTCAGGCCGGCCAGCAGATCGCAACCGACCAGGATGCGGATGCGCGACCAGCGGTCGGCCAGCGCGCCGCCGAACGGCGCCAGCAGGACCGACGGCAGGACGGAAGCGCTGAGCAGCAGCCCCATGAGGCTGGCGGAGCCGGTCGCCTCCATCACCCAGAAGGCGGTGGCCAGCGAGAATGCCTGGTTGCCCAGCGAGCTCACCGTCTGCCCTTGCCAGAGCAGCAGGAAATTGCGATTGGTGAGCCTGGCCGGGGCGGTGATCTTGATATTGGCGGTGGCGACTTCGCTCACCATCGCAATATAACAACCCGCGGCGCCGGCCCGGCGGCGGCGGTCGGGCGACAGGCGTCAGCTTTCCTCCTCGATGTGACCCAATTCGTGTTCCGGCGGGCCGGGCGCGGCGCCGCCGGCCGCCGGCACTAGAATTTTCCGATGCCCGAGCGCACCGTCCACCAGCAGTTCGCGGCGCGGGCGGCGGCGGCTCCGGGCGCCGTCGCGGTCGCCGGCGGCGGCCGGGAGGCCAGCTATGCCGAGGTGGAGCGGGGGGCGGCAGCGGTGGCCGGCCGGCTGCGCGCGCTGGGCGTGGGGCCGGAGACGCTGGTCGCCGTCGCGGTTGACCGCCCGCTGGACTTGCCGGCGGCGCTGCTCGGCATCCTCGCCGCGGGGGGCGCCTATCTGCTCCTCGACCCGGCCGTCCCCCCGGGCCGGCTGGCGCAGCAGCTCGCCGCCTGCCGCCCGGCGGTCATCGTCGCGCAACGCTCTCTCGCCAGGCGTTTGCCGCCGCGCCTGCCGCCGGTGCTGTGGCTCGAGGAGGCGCTCGGCGAGGCGGCCGGCGCCGAGGCCAAGCGGCCGGAGGCCGGCGCCGAGCTGCCCGGCGCAACGTCCGACGCTTTGGCCTGCGCGCTGCCCGTTGGCGGCGGGGACGGGATGATTCGCCTCACCCACGGCAACCTGGTCGATTTCTTCGCCGCCATGGACGCCGCCGGCGGCGACGGCGGGGCCGGCGCGTGGATGGCGGCGATGGGTCTCGCGGGCGGCGCGGACGGCGGGAGCCTGGAAATGCTGTGGCGCCTCTGCCGGGGCTGTCGCGTGACGCCGAGGGGCGAGCGCGAAGGGTCCGGCGCCGCGCGGCCGGCATTCGGCCCGCCCGCGGTCGCCGGCGGCCGGGAGCGCGATCTCGACTTCAGCCTTTTCTACTTCGGCAACTACGCCGCCGGCCGGGCCGCCGACCACTACCGCCTGGTGCTCGAAGGGGCGCGGTTCGCGGACCGCCAGGGGTTCCGGGCGATCTGGACTCCGGAGCGGCACTTCCACGAATTCGGCGGCCTGTTCCCCAACCCTGCGGTGCTCGCCGCCGCGATCGCCGTCGTCACCGAGCGACTGCAGATCCGCGCCGGCAGCGTCGTGCTGCCGCTGCACGACCCGCTGCGGGTGGCCGAGGAGTGGTCCCTGGTCGACAACCTGTCCGGCGGGCGGACCGGCGTCTCCTTCGCGTCAGGGTGGCATGCCAACGACTTCGTCCTCAGGCCCGGCGCCTACGCGGACCGCCACGAGATCATGCGTCGGGGCATCGACACCGTCCGCCGGCTCTGGCGGGGCGAAGCGCTGCGGCTGCCGGGCGGCGCCGGCAACGAGGTGGAAGTGCGCATCTACCCCCGGCCGGTGCAGGCGGAGCTGCCGATCTGGGTGACGGCGGCCGGCAGCCCGGAGACTTTTCGCCTCGCCGGCGAGCTGGGGGCCGGGGTGCTCACCCATCTGCTAGGCCAGGACGCCGCCGAGATCGCCGGTAAGATCGCCGCCTATCGCGGCGCCTGGCGAGAAGCCGGCCACGGCCCCGGCGCCGGCTGGGTGACCGTCATGCTGCACGCCTACGTCGCGCCGCACCTCGCCGCCGTGCACGCGGCGGTGCGCGAACCGCTCAGCGCCTACCTGAAGACCTCCTTCGGCCTGCTCCGCTCCCTCGCCGCCAGCGTCGGTCTGGACAGCGACCCCCGCCAGCTGGGCGCCGCCGAGCTCGACCTGCTGGTCGCACGCGCTTACGACCGCTACGTCGCCTCGGGCGCCGGCCTCATCGGCACTCCCGAGAGCTGTGCCGCCACCCTCGAGCGGCTGCGCGCTGCCGGCGTCGACGAGGTGGCCTGCCTGATCGATTTCGGCGTCGGCACCGATCAGGTCCTGGCCAGCCTGCCGCACCTCGACGAGCTGCGCCGCCGCTCGCCGGCGCCTCAGAAGTAGGACTGCAACTCTCCCCGGCGCCGCACGTCCAGGGTGGCGCAGTGGAAGGCGCCGCCGAAGTGGTTGAAGTTGCGGAAGCCGACCGGGATCGGCTCGAAGCCCCAGCGCCGCGCCGCACGCATGAAATCCGCGTCGTCGCGCTCCACGATCATGCGCCGCTCGTCGAGCATCAGCACATTCATGCTGACCCAGGGGCTGCACATCAGGAACGACGAGGGATGGGCGGGACGAGGAGCCTCCAGCACCTTCCAGGAGCGGAACATCTTGGGGACGCTGGCGATGCGCTCCGGGTTGATCAGCAGCTTGCCCGGCGCCAGCGGCATGAAAGAAGCGTCGATGTGCATCGGATGCCGGTCGCGGGGCGCCAGCCGGTGGATGCGATAGCCGTCGCCGAGATGGCGCTCCAACCAGGTGATCCCGAGCTCGTTGGTGACGTGGCTGCGCTGGACGAAGAGGTCGCGGCCGCAGCGCACGAAGTCGGCCGCGTCGAAGGTCGGCTCGCTCTCGCCGACGACATAGCTCTGGCCCGCCGCTCGGGGCCGCTGCCAATCCGGATCGTAGAGCTCGTCGCGCAGCAGCGGCCGGGGTGCCGCCGACCATCTCGCTCCCAGCCGGAAATAGTCGCAGAGCAGGGGCCGATAGGAGTCGATCTCGTGGTAGCGGCAGCGCCAGGCCATCGGCGCCTCGATGATCTCGTCGCCGATGACCAGCAGCAAGTCGCGCGGCATCGCCGCGTACAGCCCCGAGGCGCTCTGCCAATCGGGGGTCGCAAAGGGCCGCGAGAAATCGACCGGCTCGGGCCGGCGCACCGTGACCCCCTCGCCTTCGAGGACGTGGACCAGCTCCTCCAGCTCGCGGCTGGCGGCGGCGATCAGCTGGGCCGGGAACGGCTTGCCACCCTGCTCGGCAAAGAAGGCATGGTGCTCCTCCGGCATGGTGGCCGCCAGCGCCGGATTCCAGGTCGGGACGCAGGCGCCCTCCACGACGCCCACGATCACCTCCTCCAGCGGGTCCCACTCGTTGTGACAGCTCACCACCGGCAACGTTTCAGTCCGCGACAGGATCATCGAGCCTCCTCGCTCCGCCGGCCGCGAGCTCGCCGGCGCCCCAGGCCACTCATCCTTCGAAGTGCCGCCTGGCGGACCAAACGCGCCGCCGGCAACCGCGAGCGCCAGGTTCCGAAATGTTGCAAGTGCGCGACTTGCCGCCGGGATGCGGCGCGCATGTTCATGCGCTGGCGGCGGCGGCGGGCGACTGACAGACTGGAGCGGTGTCGCTCGATCCGGCTCGCTCGCGCTTCTTCCTATGAAAGCGCATAGCCGCGCGCCGCGTCGCGCGTCACTTCTCAGGGAGGAGTCATGACCAGCTCGAATTGGTCCACAGCATGTGGGCAGAGTCCCATGAAACGACGTTTTTCACCGGCCGGCGTGGCTCTGGCGTTGCTCATGCCGGTCGTTGGGATGGCGCTCGGCTGCGCCATGTTCGATACCGGCATGTCGGAGGCCAAGGACCTGCAGCGGGTCGGCACACCCGCCATGGCCGAGATCCAGACCATCGGCGAGACCGGATTGACGGTCAACGACGATCCGGTGATCACGCTCGACGTCGAGGTGCGGCCGGCGGATCGGCCGCCCTACCGGGCGACCATCAAGCGGCTCCTCGTCTCCCGGTTGGAGATTCCCCAGTTCCAGCCCGGCAACGTCATCCCGGTCCGCTTCGACCCGAAGGATCCTTCGCGGGTGTCCTTCGATCTGGGGCCGCCGAAGGCCGCGAAGACCGGCAATCCGTTCGCAGACAACTTTGCCCCGCAGCGGATCGCGGCGGGACTTGCCCTGGCGCCGCCGCCGGCGACGCCGGTGCTTTACCGCGGCGGCGCCGATGACGCTGCCGACAAGCGCGCCTTGATCGAGAACAACTACGTGCCGCTGGGCCTCTCCGAGTTCACCGGCGGCGCCGCCGATCCGCGCCTGGCCGCCCAGCAGGGACGGCAGCTGGGCGCCGCCGCGGTGGTGATCTACGGCGAGGTGCTGGACGTGCCCGAGGCGCCGCTGGCGCCGCTGCCGTTCCGGCCTCGGCCGCCGGGCGGCGACGGCGCGCCCGCGCGGCAGGCGGCCGACACCGCCGGCGCCCAGGCCACGATCGGGACCCTGCCACCGCGCTCCAGGACCGACCACGAGACGACCTATTGGGCCAAGAGCCAGCCGCCGGTGCTGGGTGTGATGAGCCGGCCGCTGGACGTGCAGGAGAGGGCGCGGCTGATGCGCAACGACGGCATCGTGGTCGAGCTCGTCACCAACGCCTCGCCCGCCGCGGCCGCTCACATCCAGCAGGGAGACATCATCGTCGCCATCGACGGCAAGGCGATCCTCGACCCGGCGGCGGTGCCGGCGTTCCTGCAATCGATCGCCGGCCGCAAGGTGCGCATCGACCTGCTGCGAGGCGGCACGCCGCAGGCGGTCGAGGTCCAGCTCAACCAGCTGGCGCGCTGAAACGCGACCTGCCAGGCCGGGTCTCGGAGCGCCGTGCTGCGGCGGCGATGCGGCAGCCGCATCGCCGCCGCGGGTCAAAAGGCAGTGCTGGCTACGGGCAGATATGCCCGCAGGTCTGCGTGCAGATCATCAGCCGGGTGCAGATGGAGCCGGCGGTGCCGGCGGCGCCGGCAAAGCGCAACTCCGGATCGGTGGCGTTCAGGTTCTGGACGGTCTCGCGGCTGAGGTGCAGTCTCTTGACGCTCTTCTTCATCTCGCCTTCCTCCCGGCCTTGGCAGGCCGTCATGGGAGAATGGCCCGGGCGCGGCGTCCCCGCACACGGGCCATCTCCCGTTCAATGGATAGAGTGCGTGCTAAGATTTTTAATGAGACACAAGACACAGGGCGCACGCGGGCGCCGGGCACGGAAGAATGGCTGCGGCGCCTCGGCTCGCTGCCGCTGCTGGCCCAGCCGGGCGAGCGGTGGATGTATCACGTGAGCGGCGACGTGCTCGGCGTCCTGATCGCGCGGGTGTCGGGGCAGTCCCTCGGCACGTTCCTGCGCCAGCGCATCTTCGAGCCGCTCGGCATGAGCGACACGGCATTCCACGTGCCGCCCGAAAAAATCGCTCGCTTCCCCGCGTGCTATCGCTGGAATCGCCAGACGAGCACGCTGGACCTGTACGACGGCGTGACGGACAGCGCCTGGCGGTCCGCGCCGCCGTTCGAGTCGGGCGGTGGCGGCCTGGTGGCGACGATCGACGACTACTTTGCCTTCAGCCGCATGATGCTGGCCAAGGGCCGGCACGGCCGCGAGCAGATCCTCTCACGCGCGGCGGTGGAGCTGATGACGTCGGATCAACTCACCCCGGCGCAGCGCGTGGGCAACGAGATCTTTTTCGGGACGCATCGCAGCTGGGGCTTCGGCATGGCGGTGGAGATCGAGCGCGACGAGGTCTTCCGCACTCCTGGCCGATTCGGTTGGGATGGCGGCCTCGGCACCTCGGCATACACCGATCCCGCCGAGGGAGTGATCGGCGTCCTCTTCACGCAGCGCATGATGGACTCGCCGGAACCGCCGCCGGTGTTCAGCGACTTCTGGACCCTGGCGTACGGAGCGATGGAATGACGCTCCGCTTCCACGCCGCGACATCCGCAAGCTGAATGCCCGCCCTCGCCCGAGCTCGCCGAGAGTCGCGGCGTTGCCTCGCCAGAATCGTCTGCATCACATCACTATACAGCAAACGTGCTGGACATTAGTGATATCAATGTGTATCCTGATTGCAATTTTGATGGCCTGGCAGTCGGCGATGTGCCGATTTTGCCCGCCGATTGTTCCGGCGGTCAGGCGAGCCGTCCAGTCCGATGCTCGGCTGGCTCCAGACGGCTGCATCCTGGGCCTGTGCTGAGTGCCGGCGGAGCCGCCGACCATCGAACGTCGCCGCCGTCACGCGGCGACGCCAGCGCTTCGTAGCTGCGACGGAAGGCCGGCAGCTTGAGCGTCTGCAGGTGCTGCTGGATCACCGCGTCGCGTGCCGCCGCGCTCACGACCGGC
>DATGHG010000469.1:0-4986 GCA_035308185.1 Thermoanaerobaculia bacterium
GCGGCTGATCAGCACCAGGCCGAGGTCCGAGGTGTAGTCGGCGAAGACGCCGGCGACCCGGAAGCGGCGCTCGCCATCGGCCGTGGGCAGGCCGATGGTGTCCCCCGCGTGCACCGACCAGCGGCGCGAGAACGGTTCCGAGACCATCGCCTCGCCGCCCGCCGCGACCCGGCGCCAGATGCCCACGGCATCGCCCTCGCGCAGCTCGTAGCCGCGGAAGCGGCGCCGGTCGGGATCGACGGCCAGCAGCCAGATCGGCCCGGTGGCCGAGCGCAGCTCGACCCGGCGGACGCCGTGCACCGCCGCCACTCCGGCCACGGCGGCGGCGCGGGCCGCCGCCTCGGGGGCGATCGGCGTGCCGCCGAAGCCGCCAAAGCCTGCCGGCGCGGAAACGTAGAGGTCCGACGGCAGCGAGCGCTCGAGCCAGACGGCGACGGTGCGGCGGAAACTGTCGATCATCACTCCGATCCCGACGGTCACCGCCACCGCGATCATCAGCGCGGCGATCGCCACCGCGGTGCGCGACAGCGAGGCGACGACGCCGCCGGCCGCCATCCGGCCGCGCACGCCGAGCAACGCCCCGAGCGGTACCCGCAGCAGGCGCATCAGCCCGACCGTCGCCGCCGGGGCCAGCAGCGCGCAGCCGACGATCACCGCGCCCAGGCCGGCGAAGCCGAGCACCAGGCCGCCGCCGGCCGGCGGCGGCACCGCCAGCGCCAGGGCACCCGCCAGCAACAGCGCGCCGCCGAGCGCCGTGGCGCGCGGCAGCGCCCGCCGCAGGCGCGCCTCGAGGACCGAGCGGCTGAGCGCGGCGCGCGGCGGCGTCAGGGCCGCTTCGAGGGCGGGCGCCAGGGCGGCGGCGAGGGTGGCGCCGACGCCGATCGCGGCGGCGGCGAAGAAGCTGCCCGGCGCCAGGTCCAGACCGCGGACCGAGACCGCGAAATAGAGGTCGTTGATGGTCTGGGTGACCAGGTGCAGCAGGCCGCGCGCCAGCACCACGCCGGCGACCAGCCCGGCGGCGGTGCCGGCGACCGCCACCGCGGCGGCTTCGCCCATCACCAGCGCCAGCACCTGGCCGCGGGTGACCCCCAGGGCGCGCAGGGTGCCGAGCAGCGGCCGGCGCTGGACCACCGCGAAAGTCATCGTGTTGTAGATCAGGAAGGCGCCGCAGACCATGGCGAGCAGCGACAGCGCCGCCAGGTTGATGCGGAAAGCGCGGGTCATGGCCAGGGCGTCGCGGCTGGCTGCCGAGGCCGGCAGGATGACGGCTCCCGGCGGCAGCAGCGCCGAAATCCGGGCCAACTCGCCTCGTCCCTCCGGCCCGGCCGGTATCGCGCCGGTGGGACGGGTTGACGCTGCCGTCCCGGCGCGTTCGCCTGCCGGCGGCGACGGCACGGCCGGATCGGAGTCCGGCGGCAGCCGCAGGTCGATGTGATCGAGCCTGCCTTGCCGGCCGAGCAGCTCCTGGGCCGCCGCGATGTCCATCACCAGCAGGTCCGCGATCGCGCCGGCGGCGCTGTCGCCGTCCTCTGGCGCGCTCGCCCCCTTGCCGGCGGTGCCGATGACGCCGGCCAGCTCGAGCTGGCGCGGTGCGCCGCCGGCTCGCACCGTGAAGCGATCGCCGGCGTGCAGGCCGACCTCCGCGGCGGTGGTGGCCGCCAGCAGGCAGGTTCCCGGGCGTAGCAGCAGCGTTGACAGGTCGGCGGGCGGCGCGCTGGCGGCGCCGCTCGCCCCCGCCGCCCCTGCCGCCCCCGCCGCCGCTCGGCCGCGGGCCAGGCTGGTGCCGGGCGCCGCGGCGGGAGCGCTGCCGGCACCGCCGGCGACCGCCAGATAGGGCCGCAGCGGGCCTTCGGAGAACGGGTCGATGCCCAGCAGATGGAACAGGCGCGGGGGTTGGCCAGCTCGCGCCGGCATGGCGACCCAATCCTCGACGACCGGCGCTGCGGTGACCCCGGTTGCCAGGACCAGGCGCGGCAACAGGGATTCCGGCAACCCCTCGGGGGAGCCCACGATCTGATGGGTGGCACGGCCGGTCGCCGCCGCGGTGGCGAGTTGAAAGGCGCGCTCGGCACTGCCGCTGGCGAGGGCGACCGCGATCACCACGGCGACGCCGAGCGCCACGCCGGCGACCGCCAGCAACAGCTGACCGGGGCGCCGCAGCGTCTCGCGCCCGGAAGCTCGCCAGAGCAGCAGCAGGCCCCCAGCGCCCCCCGCGCTGCTCGCGCTGCTCGCACCGTTGGCGCCGCGGGCCGCGACCATCCGGAGGGTTCCGCCAGGGGCGGGGGCAGGGGCGGGCGGTGGGCTCAAGGCAATCATCCGCCCGCGTCGCCGGGTTCCCGGCCGCCGCCGGAGGCCGCCGGCGAGGCAGCGCCGCGCGCGCCGTAATCGCCGGGCCGGCGCGCAGGGTTCGCCTTGGCGTCACCCGCACTCGTGTCATCGCCAGGCCGGCGCGCAGGGTTCGCTGCCGGGGCGCCCGCGCTCGCCTCGGCTCCTCCGGCGCCCTCGGTGCCCGCGGTGTCCTCGACCAGGCGGCCGCTCTCGATGCGCAGCACGCGATCGGCCAGGCCGACGACCTCGAGACTGTGGGTCACCATGACCATGGTCTTGCCGGCGCGGCGGGTGAGCCGGTCGAGCAGCTCGAGCACCTGCAGGCCGGTTTCGAGATCGAGGTTGCCGGTGGGCTCGTCGGCCAGGACCAACGGCGGGTCATGGACGAGAGCCCGCGCCACCGCCAGGCGCTGCTGCTCACCCCCCGACAGGCGGTCGGGGAAGCTGGCGGCACGGTCGGCGAGCCCCACCTCGGCCAGCAGCGCCAACGCCCCCTGCCGCCCGGCGGTCCCGGCGCGGCCCTGCAACTCGAGCGGCAGCAGCAGGTTCTCCTCGACGGTCAGGGTGGGGATCAGGTTGTAGAACTGGAAGACGAAGCCGATGTGATCGCGCCGGAACAGCGTGCGCTCGCGCTCGCGCAGCCGGGACAGCGGGATGCCGTCGACGACCACCTCGCCGGCGGTGGGCAGGTCGATGCCGGCGAGCAGGTTCAGCAGCGTCGACTTGCCCGAGCCGCTGCGGCCCAGCAGGACCACCAGCTCGCCTCGCCGGACGGTGGCCGCGGCGCCGCGCAGCACGGCATGCTCGCGCCCGCCTTCGGCATAGGTCTTGGTGAGGTCGCGGATCTCGATCAGGGGAGCGACTGTCGCGGGTGGAGCGGCGGTCATCGTCACCGCCATCGTACAGCACGCCCGCAAACGGTTCGGGAGGCGACTCGATGCAGGCCGCGATGGGGCCTCGAAAGGGCCGGGTTCCATGCTTTGAGGGCTGCCTCGCGGCGGGCGCCGGTAAGTGGTATGCCGAAAGCAGTACCTGGTGGTCGTATGCATCTTCATGCAATATCGCGTACTATTCAGTGCGTAATTCGCATCTCCCGGTGCCGGCGCCTCGGCCGGTTTCCTGGCGGAGGGCACGCGCGGCGGGAGGAGCTTTCGGGAGGAAGCATATGGACGACGACCTGGCAGCGGGCCTTCCCCTGCCGGAACCATGGCGCGTCAAGGTGATCGAGCCGATCCGGCTGCTGCCGCGCGCCGAGCGCGAGCGGCTGCTGGTGAACGGCGGCTACAGCCTCTTCACCATCCCGTCCGAGGCGGTGTTCATCGATCTCTTCACCGACTCCGGCACCTCGGCCATGTCGGACTGGCAGTGGGCGGGAATGATGATGGGCGACGAAGCCTACGCGGGTTCGCGCAATTTCTATCATCTGGCGGAGACGATCGAGGACGTCTTCGGCTATGAGCACTTCCTGCCGGTGCACCAGGGGAGGGTGGGAGAGAACCTGCTGTTCTCGTCGCTGCTGACCCGGCCGGGCATGATCGTGCCCAGCAACTCGCATTTCGACACGACGCGCGCCAACATCGAGGCCCACGGCGGCGACGCCCTCGACCTGGTCATCCCCGAGGCGAACCAGCCCAGCGCGGATCATCCGTTCAAGGGCAACATCGATCTCGGCCGTCTGCGCCGGCTGCTCGAAGAGGCGCCGCGCGGCGAGGTGCCGGTCGCCTTGCTGACCCTGACCAACAACTCGGGCGGCGGCCAGCCGGTCTCGCTCGCCAACGTCCGCGCCATGGCGGAACTGTGCCGTGAGCACGGGGTGCCGTTTTTCCTCGACGCCTGCCGCTTCGCCGAGAACTGCTGGTTCATCCAGCAGCGCGAGCCGGGGCAGCGCCGGCGGACGGTGGCGGCGATCGCGCGCGAAGTGTTCGGCCTCGCCGACGGCTGCCTGATGAGCGCCAAGAAGGACGGCCTGGCCAACATCGGCGGCTTCATCGCCAGCCGCGACGCGGCGTTGATCGAGAGCCTCAAGCAGCACCTGGTGAGGATCGAGGGTTTCCCGACCTACGGCGGCCTCGCCGGGCGCGACCTCGAGGCGATGGCGCGCGGGTTGCGCGAGGTGCTCGACGAGCGCTACCTGCGCTTCCGCATCGAGCAGGTGCAGACCTTCGGCGCCCGGCTGACCGCGCTCGGCGTGCCGATCGTGCAGCCCCCCGGCGGCCACGCGGTCTACGTCGACGCGCGCCGGCTGCTGCCGGCGATCCCGCCGCTACAGTTCCCGGCGCAGGCCCTGTCGGTGGCGCTCTACCGCGAGGGCGGAGTGCGGGGAGTGGAGATCGGCAGCGTGATGTTCGGCCGCGTCGATCCGCGCACCGGCGAGCGCCGCGCGGCGCCGCTCGAGCTGGTGCGCCTGGCGGTGCCGCGGCGCGTCTTCACCGCCGCCCATCTCGAATACGTGGCGCGGGTCCTGGGCAGGATCCGCGAGCGGCGCGAAGAGATCCGCGGCATGCGCATGACCAACGATCCGCAGGTGCTGCGCCACTTCAGCGCCCGGTTCGCCGAGATCGACGAGCCGGTGGCGGTGGGGTAGCAGGCCAGGGCGGCGCGCCTCAGCTGCCCGCTTCAGCTGCCCGCTTCAGCTGCCAAAATCGAGGTTCTCCGTCC
>DATGHG010000470.1:0-7137 GCA_035308185.1 Thermoanaerobaculia bacterium
GGGCGCTGGCCGAGGCGGCGGCGAAGCTGCCGCCCCCCGACCGTGTCATCCTGAAGGCGCCGGCCGACTGGCAGGTCATCGGCAAGCCGACCCGCCGCCTCGACACTCCGGAGAAGATCACCGGCCGCGCCGTGTATGGGCTCGACGTGCGCCTGCCGGGGATGCTGACCGCGGTCGTGGCGCACCCGCCGACTTTCGGCGGCACGGTGCGCGGCTTCGACGGGGCCGCGGCGCTGGCGCTGCCCGGCGTGCGGGCGGTGTTCGCGGTGCCGTCGGGAGTCGCCGTCGCCGCCGATCATTTCTGGGCCGCCAAGCGCGGCCGCGACGTGTTGCAGGTCGATTGGGAGCTGGGTCCGCATGCCGGCATCGACACGGCGGAGCTGCGCGAGACCTACCGCGAGCGGTCCAGGACGCCCGGCGTCAAGGCCGCCGCCGCCGGCGACGCCGAGCGCGCGCTAAGCGCGGCGAGCCTCGCCCCCGCCGCCGGCGCGCCGGCCGCGTCCGCGCCGGTCACCGTCACCGCCGAGTACACCGTGCCGTACCTGGCGCATGCGCCGATGGAGCCGCTCAACTGCACGGTGCGCCGCACCGCCGAAGGCTGCGAGGTATGGACCGGGACGCAGTTCCAGACCGTCGATCAGCAAAGGGTGGCGGCGATCCTCGGTCTGCGGCCGGAGCAGGTGGCGATCCATACCACGTTCCTCGGCGGCGGCTTCGGCCGGCGGGCGAACGTCGCGTCGGACTTCGTGGTGGAGGCCACCCACGTGGCCAAGGGCCTCGACCGGCCGGTCAAGCTGGTGTGGACGCGCGAGGACGACATCCGCGGTGGCTACTACCGCCCGATGGCGGTCCATCGCCTGGAAGCGGTGCTGGGACCGGCGGACGCATCGACCACGGAGCCCCCGGGGCTCGCACCGCGCGCCTGGCGGCAGCGCATCGTGTCGCAGTCGATCGTGGCCGGCTCGCCGTTCGCGGCGATGATCAAGGACGGAGTCGACCCCACCTGCGTCGAAGGGGCCGCCGACAGCCCTTACGTCACCGCCATCCCCGATCATCGGGTGGACCTGCACGCGGTCGCCAACGGGGTGCCCGTCCTCTGGTGGCGATCGGTCGGCCACACCCACACCGCCTTCGCGGTCGAATCGTTCGTCGACGAGCTGGCGCACGCGGCGCGGCGGGATCCCCTGGAATTCCGCCGGGCGCTGCTCGCCAAGTCGCCGCGGGTCCGCGCGGTGCTCGAGCTGGCTGCCGCCAAGGCCGGCTGGGGCAGCCCGCCGCCGCCCGGCACCGGCCGCGGCCTCGCCGTCCACGAGTCGTTCGGGAGCATCGTCGCGCAGGTTGCCGAGGTCGCCGTCGAGGGCGGTCAGATCCGGGTGCGGCGGGTCACCGCCGCCGTCGATTGCGGCATCTGCGTCAACCCGCTCGGCGTCCGCGCGCAGATCGAGTCCGCCGTCGTCTTCGGTCTCTCGGCGGCGCTGCACTCCGAGCTGACGATGAAGGCAGGCCGGGTCGTCGAGAGCAACTTCCACGACTACCGGGTCCTGCGCCTGCACGAGATGCCGCAGGTCGAGGTCCATATCGTCGACAGCCGCGAGAAGTCCGGCGGCGCCGGCGAGCCCGGTACGCCGCCGATCGCGCCGGCGGTGGCGAACGCCGTCTTCGCGCTGACCGGCAAGCGGCTGCGCCGCCTGCCGCTGCGGCTCGCCTGAGGACGCCTTAGGAGATGTGCGCCATGCGAGGGAGGAAGCGGAGCACGCCAGCGCCGGCGGCCGTGGTGCTGTTGCTCGCCGCCATGCTGCCGTTCGCCGGCACGGCGGCGCTCGGCGGCCGCGGCCTGGCGGCAGCGGAGCTGCCGGACCGGGCGGCGGCGCTCGCCGCCTTTGACACCATTCAGGCCGTGCTGCAGCACCCGCGCTGCCAGAACTGCCACATCCCGGGCGACGCGCCGCTGCAACTCGACACCGGCACCGCCCACGCCCAGAACGTGCAGCGCGGCCCCGAGGGCAGGGGGGCGCCCGGCCTGCCGTGCTCGACCTGCCACGCCGCGAGCAACCCGCCGGCGAGCTACGGACCCCACATGCCGCCCGGTGCGCCTGGCTGGCGCCTGCCGCCGCCGGAGCGGAAGATGGTGTTCATCGGGCTGTCGAAGGCGGAGCTCTGCGCGACGATCAAGGACCCGCGCCGCAA
This sequence comes from Thermoanaerobaculia bacterium, assembly GCA_035308185.1. Taxonomy (GTDB): domain Bacteria; phylum Acidobacteriota; class Thermoanaerobaculia; order Multivoradales; family UBA5704; genus JASLEW01. The sequence goes on from DATGHG010000470.1 coordinate 2,188, forward strand.
TGGCGGCAGGGACTTCGCGGCGCTGCTCGAGCACGTGAGCCACGACAAGCTGGTGCTCTGGGGCTGGGACCCGGGCGTGGGCCGTGCCCCGGTCGCCATCCCTCACGACGTCTTCGTCGCCGGCTTCAAGGCCTGGATCGCGGGCGGCGCGCCGTGTCCCGCGGCCGGTGGTTCCCCGGCGGCGAAGTGATCTCTCCCGCGGGCGGCGCGGCTCCGCATGGAATGACAGGAGGGCAACGATGAGCGTGCAAGCGTCGGCTCGGCGGGTTTCGGGATGGTGGCTGGTGGTGGTGTTCGTGGTGGGCGGGGCGACCGGCGCCTATGCCGCGAAGAAGGTGACGCTGAGCCCGGGCCTCTTCGCCGGCAAGCCGCCGGCGGAAGCGGCGGCGAACCTGCTCGGCGCCGCGAAGGTGCTGGCCGAGAAGGGCAGTTGGGAGAACATCGCGGTGGGCCGCGTCTACTACCTCTCCGGAAAGAAGGCCGAGGGGCAGGCGATCTTCGACACGGTCACCGGGGGCAAGTCGGATCCCGGGGACTGGATCCGCATCGGCCGCGTCTACTACGAGGCAGGCGAGTGGGACAAGGCGCGGCCGGTCTTCGACAAGGTGCTGAAAATGAAGCCCGACGACGAGGACTGGCTGGCGGAGATCGGCACCTATTACATCCTCAAGGGCGATCGCGGGCAGGGCGAGGAGCTCCTCACCCGCTCCTACCAGCGCGAGCCCAACGCCTTCTGGAACGCGCTCAAGGCGGCGGGGGCCTACCTCAAGGTCGTGCCGCAGATCTGAGCTCCGGCGCGGCGCCGTGGCCGCGCGCTCCGGCAATGCCTGAACCTTCGTTCCCCCACGCGCCGTGGCGGCCGCGCACCCGCCGGCGCGCGGCTGCCGGCGCGTCATGAATGGGCTGACGAGGTTGGCGGCCTCGGTCCGCTACCTCCTGTGGCGGCCACTGCTGCGCCGGCGGCTCGGCCGAGTGGTGGTCGAGGAAGTCGGCGGCATGCCGCTGCTGGTGCTCCCCGAAGTCTTCAATCCGGCGGTATTCCGCACCGGCGCCCAGCTCGCGCAGGCGGTGCTTTGCTGGGCGCCGGCGGCGCACGGCCCGGCCGCCGCCATCCGGGTGCTGGACCTCGGGACCGGCAGCGGCGTCGGCGCGGTCTTTGCCGCTCGGCGCGGCTTCCGGGTGATGGCGGTGGACATCAACCCCCAGGCGGTGCGCTGCGCCCGCATGAATGCCCTGCTGCACCGGCTGGAAGGAACGATCGAGGTGCGCCAGGGTGACCTCTTCGGTCCCGTGGCCGGCGAGCGCTTCGACCTCGTGCTGTTCAACCCGCCTTTCTTCCGCGGCCAGCCGGTGTCCGACCTCGACCGCGCCTGGCGCAGCACCGATGTCCTCGAACGCTTCGCGGCCGGCGTGCGCGGGGTGCTACAGCCCGTGGGCGAGGTGCTGGTGGCGCTGTCGACCGACGGCCAGGGCGAGGCGCTGCTGCACGGTCTGGGCGAGGCCGGCCTGGCGCTCGACGTCGCCGTCCGCCGCGACTTCGGCAACGAGGTGGTGACCGTCTATCGGGCGCGCCCGACCGAGGCTACCGAGGCAGCCGAGCCGGTCGAGCGGCGAGCGCCGCCGAGCCGGGCCGCTGCCGGCGAGTTGCCAGCCATCCTGGTAGGCGCCCCGGCCGTGGATCGTGGCCAACCCATAGCCGGCGCCGGCCGGGCCGGCGCTGCGCGGTGGCGCCCGTGACCGGCCCGAGGCACCGCCGCCCGGCCGTCCTGCTGATCAATCCGCGCATCTGCTCGCGGCGGTCGATCCGCCTGCCGCTCTCGCTGCTGGCCCTCGGCGCGGCGCTCGAGGGCGAACACCGCTATCAGCTGCTCGACGGCAACGTCGATGCCGATGCCGGCGGCAGCGCTCTCGGCTTCCTGGCGGCGGCGGGCGAGGCGGTGGCCGGCGTCAGCGTCATGCCGGGGCCGCAGGTCGGGCCGGCGATCGCGATCTCGACGGCGATTCGCGCCGCCCATCCGGGGGTGCCGATCGTCTGGGGCGGCTATTTCCCGACGCTCTATCCCGGCGCGGCGATCCATGCGCCCTACGTCGACTACGTGGTGCGCGGGCAGGGCGAGGACACCTTCCGCGAGCTGCTGGCGGCGCTTGCCGGCGGCGGCCCGCACGGCGGCCCGAACGGCGGCCCGAACGGGGCCGCTCGCGACCTCGCCGCACTGGCCGCGATCAGGGGCCTGACCTGGAAGGACGAGGACGGTACGGTCGTCCACAACGCGGACCGCGCCTTCCGGCCTCCGGACGAGCTGCCGCCGCTGCCCTACGAGCGGGTCGGCGACGTCGCGCGGTACCTGCGGCCGAGCTTCATGGGCAGCCGAACGGCCGTCCACCAGGCGGCGATCGGTTGCCGGTACCACTGCGAGTTCTGCGGCGTCGTCTCGATGTGGAACGGCTTCACCCGTCTGCAGGGAGCTGCCCGATTGGCTGCGGCCGGCGCCGAGCTGCGCGACCGCTGGGGAGCCACCGCGTTGCAGTTCTACGACCACAACTTCTTCGACACCGAAGAAGGCAGCATCCCGCTGCTCGCGGCGCTGGAGGGTTTGGGGCTGCCCTGGTGGTGCTACGCCCGCGCCGACACCCTGGCCGGATTCTCCGCTCGCACCTGGCAGCGGATCCGCCGCAGCCGGCTCGCCATGGCCTACATCGGCGCCGAATCGGCGAGCGACGAGGCGCTGCGGCGGATGAAGAAGGGCTCGCGGGTCGAGCACACCCTCGAGGTGGCGCACCGCTGCCGCGAGCACGGCGTCATCCCGGAGCTCTCGTTCATCCTGGGCGGTCCGGACGGCGACCAGGCGGCGGAGATCGAGAGCACCTTTCGGTTCATCCGGCGGATCAAGGCGATCCATCCCGAGAGCGAGGTGGTGCTCTACTTCTACAGTCCCACGCCGCGGCGCGAGCCGGCCTCCGAGCTCACCCGCGCCGCCGGCCGGCGCCTGCCGGTGCTCGAGCGCTACGGACCGGACGGGCCCGAGCTGCCGTCGACGCCCGAGGAGTGGACCGAGCCGCGCTGGCTCGACTACGTCTGCCACCGCGACGCGCCATGGCTCACCCCGCGCCTGCGGCGCCGCGTGCACGACTTCGCCACCGTCCTGGGCTGCCGTTTCCCCACCGTCCAGGACCACCACACCCCGGCCTGGGGCAAGGCCCTGTTGCGCGGCCTGGCGAGCTGGCGCTATCGCACCGGCCGCTACGGCGGCGCCTGGGAGCTGGCGCTCGCCAAGCGCCTGCTCGACCCGCGCGAGCCCCAGCGCGAGAGCCTCTGAGGGGCGCCGGGCACAGACCACTGGTTGCCCCGACTAGGCTATGCCGCTCCTCGTCGCCGGAGTGAACGAGATGGGCGATCGTGATCGAGCTGGCTGTCACCTCAGTGGTGGCGGTTACCGACGTGACACAGATGCCGCTCCTCGTGGGATCGGGGAGAGTGATATCGGAGAGACTGTAAATCTGCCAAGCCAGGAGAGGTCGTTCTCACCGCCGGCCCGAGGTGTCGGGAATCTGGGGCGCTGACGGGGCTGCTCAGGCGCTCGACAGCGGCGCCGCGGCGGTGAAGAGGATGCGGCCGTGATCCGGTCCTGCGCCCGCGGCGGAGGCGGGCGGCTTCTACGGGTTCACTCTCCACTCTCGAGTTCCTTCCAAAGAGCGCCGGCCAGGCGTTGACTGGCCGCCGCGAGATCGGGCTCAGAGGCGTCATAGCTCCTGGTGGCGATGAACTCGCGAAAGCTTGAATGGTAGAGCTGATAGCGCTGCTCGTGGCGACCGAGAAGCTCTACCTGTGAAACGGTGATCAAGCTTTCCCAGTCCCGGAGCACGGCGAGGACACGACCTTCACCAATGCCGGAGAAGGCAGAGATACGCTTGACCGATGCCGGTTCCGCGAGGTTCGTAAGAATAGCCATGACCGGGAGGTGATCGGAGATCCATCGTAACTCGTCACGGTCGCGCATTCTTCGCCAGAGGTCTTCGTAGAAATGGTACAGTCCTTGCGGCAAGAAATTCAGTGTCTGTCTCTCGAAGGCGCCGCTCTCGATTTCAGCGAGCAGGTGGCGGAGGTAGAGGAAATTGCCCTCACTCCTGGCTGTGATCATGGCAATGAATGACTGACGATCGAGGTGCTGCGCAGTGATAAAAGCGTCAATGGATGGAGAACCCATCTTGGCGGCGACGAAGGCGGCCACATCGGCCATGTTATCCGACGAAGCTGGTCCAACCTCCAGGATCTGGTACTGGGTGTCAATGTGCAGCGCCGGCGCAAAGGTGCGAGCCGACACCACGAAGTAAATGCCGCGAGGGAGCGTTATGGGCAAATGGAGGGCGTTCGTGCCGGCACCCCCGAGCGGGTCCGGTTCTGCCTGGTCGAGGCCACTGACCAGGATCACTGCTCTTTGCCCGGCTGGAAGCTGCCGGGAGACAATTGTCAGGATATGCTCGAGGAATCGTGAGTCCTGTCTCGCCTCTGGAGGCAGGGTGGGATATTCGAGGCGGTACTGTGCAATGAGCTGGGCACAGACACTGCCGAGGAACTGGTCAGTCCTGGTGATGGCTTGAGCACGAATATTGAAGTGGTGAATACAGCGCCGCCGCCGAGACATCTCTGCCATGAAGGCCGTCAACCCGACTCCCGGGACGCCGCGCAGGAGGAAATAGCCGCACGGATTGGTTTCGAGGAAGCGGTCAACGGCTGCAAAGAGCCAACTCCTGCCGACGAAGCCAGCAGACTTTTCGGCGATAAACTCCGAGAAATCAATGATGTAGCGAAGGATCTCCTCGGGCACCGCTGGCACACCTGCTGGTGGTGCGGGAAGAGAGAACAGTCTTCCGGAAGGGCTGCGCAGGAAGACCACCGGGGCCGCCCAGGTGATAGATGTCGGGTCGCGCACGAAGATGGCCAGCCTGCCT
>DATGHG010000471.1:0-8596 GCA_035308185.1 Thermoanaerobaculia bacterium
TGGGCGATGCGGACGGTGGTGAGCGCGCCGGCCGGCGGCGCCGTGGTGGCGGCTGACGTCATGGCGCCGCTACGGTATCAGAGTGCCGATCGTTTGGATCGCCGCCCGCATCCCCCCGACCCCCTTCCCACCCCTCTGACCTGCGGGGCATGCCGCGATTGGCGACAATCGGAGCCGCGGCCGGGGGGGAAGGGGGCGCCCCCCACTCCTCTCTTCGAAAAGGAGCTCTGTCCTCAATGCCGCTCGTGGCCCCGGTCCCAGTCGCCGGGACGATTGCGCTGCACCCAGCTCCGGAACTCGCCGTCCTTGGTGTAGTCGAAATAGGTGGTCTTGTGCCGGTCGTCGGCCCAGATGGCCTGCACCAGGGTGACCTCGAAGCCGCCCGGGGCGCCACAGCGGTTCTCGGGCACCAGCCGCCCTTCGAGACGCACGTGGTCGTTGGCCCGCAGGCCCCGCCAGCGGCCGGACAGGGCCAGCAGCGAACCGTCGTGGGCCTTCAGCACGACGCAGCTGCCGTCGGGGCTGATCGTCACGTAACCGTCGGTGTGCGCGACGTTCAGGTTGGCGCCGGGCTGCGCCGCCAAGGGCGCCGCCAGCACGGCCGCGCAGACCAGCGTCGCCAGCAGCAGGGTGAGGGGGAGGGATCGATGCCTGAGCTCCATGGGATCTCCTTTTCGAGGCGACGCGCTCATGCGCGCCGCCTCTCTGGTGAGCAAGCAGCCTGCCAGGTTGCGATCAGCCCTGCTTCAACAACTGTCGCAACACGTAGTGAAGGATGCCGCCGTGCCGGTAGTACTGCACCTCCTGGGGCGTATCGAGGCGGACCCGCGCCTTGAACTCGACGGTGGCCGCCGCCGGCGTCGGCGCCGCGGCCGCGGCCGGATCCGCGTCCGGCGTCGCTCGCACCGTGACCTCCCGCCCGCCCTGCCAGCCGCCGGCGATCCCCGCGGCCAGACCCTCGACCTCGACCACCTCGCGGCCGGTGATACCCAGGCTCTGCACGGTGTCGCCGCCGGTCAGCTCGAGCGGCACCACCCCCATGCCGACCAGGTTGCTGCGGTGGATACGTTCGAAGCTCTCGGCGATGACCGCGCACACCCCCAGCAGGCGCGGACCCTTGGCGGCCCAGTCGCGGGAGGAGCCGGTGCCGTACTCCTTGCCGGCGAAGATCACCGTCGGCACTCCCGCCTGCTGGTAGCGCATCGCCGCGTCGTAGATCGGCAGCGGCTCGCCCGACGGCAGGTGCAGGGTGAAGCCGCCCTCGATCTCGGGCACCATGCGGTTGCGGATGCGCACGTTGGCGAAGGTGCCGCGCATCATCACCTCGTGGTTGCCGCGCCGCGAGCCGTAGGAATTGAAGTCCTTGGGCTGCACGCCGTGCGCGATCAGGTACTTGCCGGCCGGGCTGGCGGCCTTGATCGAGCCCGCCGGCGAGATGTGGTCGGTGGTGATGCTGTCGCCGAAGACGCCGAGCACCCGGGCGCCCCGGATGTCCTCGACCGCCGGCGGCTCGGCCGGCATGTCGGCGAAATAAGGCGGCTGCCGCACGTAGGTGGAGCTCTCCTCCCAGGCGTAGGTGTCGCCCGCCGGCACCGGCAGGCCGTTCCAGCGCTCGTCGCCGGCGAAGACGTCGCTGTACTCGCGATGGAACATCTCCGCGCGCAGCGACGCCAGCACGGTCGCGGCGATCTCCTGGCGGCTCGGCCAGACGTCCGCGAGATGGACCGGTTTGCCGTCGCTGCCGATGCCGAGCGGCTCGGAGGTGAGGTCGACGTCGATGCGGCCGGCGAGCGCGTAGGCCACCACCAGCGGCGGCGAGGCGAGGTAGTTGGCGCGCACCTCGGAGTTGATCCGCCCCTCGAAGTTGCGGTTGCCCGACAGCACCGAGACCGCCACCAACCCGGCGCTCTCGATCGCCTCCGCGATCGGCGGCGGCAGCGGCCCGCTGTTGCCGATGCAGGTGGTGCAGCCGTAGCCCACCAGGTGGAAGCCCAGTTGCTCGAGATAGGGCGTCAGGCCCGCCTCGCGCAGGTACTCGGTGACCACCTTCGACCCCGGGGCGAGACTGGTCTTGACCCAGGGCGGGGTGGTCAGGCCGCGCTCGACCGCCTTTTTGGCGAGCAGGCCGGCGGCGACCATCACCGATGGATTGGAGGTGTTGGTGCAGCTGGTGATGGCGGCGATCACCACCGCGCCATGGTGCAGGGAGAAGCTGCGGCCGCCGAGCGTCGCGACGGCAGCCGCGGCTGCCCGTGGCGCCGGCCCGAGCATCGCGGTCCCCCCCGGATCGGCGGCGCCACCTTCGGCGATCATCGCCGCCGCCTTGGACTGCGGCGCCGGCGTCACGGCGCGTCCCGGAGCCACCGCCATCAGGGTGCCCAGCTCGCGCTGGAAGCCGCTCTTGACGTCCGCGAGCAGCACCCGGTCCTGCGGCCGCCGCGGACCCGCGAGGCTGGGCCGCACGCTCCCGAGATCGAGGCGCAGCAGCTCGGAGTACTCGGCCTCCGGGCTGGCCGCGGAATGGAACAGGCCCTGCTCCTTCATGTAGGTCTCGACCAGCGCCACCTGCTCGGCGGGACGGCCGGTGAAGCGCAGGTACTCGAGCGCCGCGTCGTCGACCGGGAAGATGCCGCAGGTGGCGCCGTACTCCGGCGCCATGTTGGCGATGGTGGCGCGGTCGGCGAGCGGCAGCGCCGCCAGGCCGGGGCCGTAGAACTCCACGAACTTGCCGACCACGCCGTGGCGGCGCAGCATCTCGGTGACCACCAGCACCAGGTCGGTGGCGGTGGCGCCTTCCGGCAGCTCGCCGGCCAACCGCACCCCGACCACCTGCGGGATCAGCATCGACACCGGCTGGCCCAGCATCGCGGCCTCGGCCTCGATGCCGCCGACTCCCCAGCCCAGGACGCCCAGGCCGTTGATCATGGTGGTGTGCGAGTCGGTGCCCACCAGGGTGTCCGGGAAGGCGTAGGTAACGCCCTCGTGATCGCCGGTCATCACCACCCGCGCCAGATATTCGAGATTGACCTGGTGCACGATCCCGGTGTCGGGCGGCACCACCTTGAAGTTGGCCAGGGCGCTCTGGCCCCAGCGCAGGAAGGCGTAGCGCTCGCGGTTGCGCTCGAACTCGCGGTCGGCATTGATCAGGAAGGCCGCGGCCGACCCGTACTCGTCGACCTGCACCGAATGATCGATCACCAGCTCGACCGGCTGGATCGGGTTGATGAGCTTCGCGAGCCCGGTGCCGCGGTGTCCGCCGGCGTCAGGCGCCGCCGGCGCCATGGCGGCGATGGCGTCGCGCATCGCCGCCAGATCGACCACGGCCGGCACGCCGGTGAAGTCCTGCAGCAGCACCCGCGCCGGCATGAAGGCGATCTCGCCCGCGCCTTCCCCGGGCACGGCGTGTGGCTGCCACCGCGCCAGAGCCTCGATGTCGCCGGCCGACACCAGGCTGCCGTCCTCGCGCCGCAGCAGGTTCTCGAGCAGGATGCGCAACGCGTAAGGGAGCCGCGACACCCCGTAGCCTTCCAAGGCGTCCAGACGCGCCAGCCCCAGCTCGCGCCCGCCTGCCGCGCCGCCCACTCGGAAGGTCGCGCGGCTTGCGAAGCTGTCTTTGGCCATACCCTCGTACACCTCCCCGCCGACAATACCAGCTCGGGCACGGCCCGAACAGCCGGCTCGCGCGGCCGACCGGCGGCGAGCGGCGGCTGTTAAGATGGCGGCATGGCCGACATTTCGGCGACGCTGTCGACTCCGGTGCTGCTGCTCGCCATGCCGCAGGTGCTCGACCCCTTCTTCCACCGCAGCGTGGTGCTGCTGGTCCGCCACGAGGAGGAAGGCAGCCTGGGCTTCATCGTCAACCGCCCCACCGGGATCAAGGTCGACGAGATCCTCAAGGGGATGGAGGTGAGCTGGCAGGGCCGCGAGGATGCGGTGGCCTACTTCGGCGGGCCGGTGCAGCCCAATCTCGGCACCGTGCTGTTCGGCGCGGCCTCCAGCGCGGCGACCGGCGAGGCCGCCGCGGGCGAGGCCCGGGCGACGGATGGCGAGAGCGGTGCCGGCCGCGCCGCGGGCGCCGCGGCCACTGCCGGCGAGAGCGGCGACGGCCCCCTTGGCGAGGCCGCCACCGAGGTGCTGACCGGCGTCTTCCTGACCCAGCACGTGGGCGATCTGTCGCGCCTCGCCGAGGCGCCTCCCGCGCGCTTCCGGCTCTTCCTGGGCTACGCCGGATGGGGCGCCGGCCAGCTCATCGACGAGATCCTGCGCAACGATTGGCTTACCGCCCCGGCCCGCGGCGACCTGATCTTCGCGCCCGACCCCGAGAAGTTGTGGGCGGCGGCCCTCGGTTCGGTGGGTGTCGATCCGGCGGCGCTCCCCTCGTGGACGCCGAGCGGCGGCAACGGCGAAGAGACCGCGAACTGAGAGCGGGGAGAGGAGGGGAGGTCGATGCGCGCCTTGCTGCAGGTGCTGTTGAACGCGCTGGCTCTGTGGCTGGCCGCCACCCTGGTGCCCGGCATCCACTACACCGGGGGGATCGAGTGGCTGCTGCTCGCCGGGCTGTTGCTCGGGCTGCTGAACCTGCTGGTGAAGCCGCTCCTCACCTTCTTCTCGCTGCCGTTGATCGTGCTGTCGCTGGGGCTCTTCTTCCTGGTGATCAACGGCCTGGTGCTCTACCTCGCCGCCTGGTTGATGCCGCACCACCTGCAGGTCGCGGGCTGCGGCCCGGCGATCGTCGGCGGCCTGGTGATCGCGGTGTTCAACTGGGCGGTGCGCGCCTTCAGCAGGGCCTGAGCGGAGATGGCCGCCGTCCGCCAGCCGCGCCCGGGGATCACGCCGGCACAGGCGCGCCGCGAGTCGGCGAAGGCGCGGCGTCAGCGCACCGGGGAGATCCTGGAGCGGTTGCGGCGCGAATACCCCGACAGCCATACCGCGCTCGCGCACCACAACCCCTATGAGCTGCTGGTCGCCACCATCCTCTCGGCGCAGTGCACCGACAAGCGGGTCAACGAGGTGACGCCGGCGCTGTTCGCTCGTTTTCCCACGCCGCGCGAGCTGGCGAGGGCGACCCTTGCCGAGCTCGAGGAGCTGGTCCGCACCACCGGCTTCTATCGCAACAAGGCGCGCTCCCTGCTCGGTCTCGGGCAGGCGCTGATGACCGAGCACGGCGGTAAGGTGCCGGCGACCATGGAGCAGCTGCGGCGCCTGCCGGGAGTCGGCCGCAAGACGGCCAACGTGGTGCTGGGCAACGGCTTCGGCATCAACGAGGGGGTGGTCGTCGATACGCACGTGCAGCGGCTGTCGCGGCGGCTGGGGTTGACCGCGGAAACCGATCCCGAAAAGATCGAGCGCGATCTCATGCCGCTGGTGCCGCAGAGCGACTGGGCTCGCTGGTCCAACCTGCTGATCGCCCACGGGCGCCAGGTCTGCCAGGCCCGCCGGCCGCGTTGCGCGAGCTGCGTGGTCGCCGCTCTCTGTCCGTCCGCCGAAGCTTTGGGACGGTCCGCCGAGGTTTGAGGACGAGATTCCCCATCGCAGGGGGTGGGGGCAAAGGAGACGAGGGTATGGGGGAAGCTCCGCAGACGGGCAAGATCGCGGTGGTGACGGGGGCGAGCTCCGGCATCGGCGCGGCGACGGCGCGCGCGCTGGCCGCCTCCGGATTCCGGGTGGTGCTGGGCGCCCGGCGGCTCGACCGGCTGCGCGAGCTCGCGGACGAGATCGGCCGCGCGGGCGGGAGCGCCACGCCGTTGCGGCTGGATGTGGCCGACCCGGCGAGCGTGGCCGCTTTCGCCGCCCAGGTGCCGCTGGTGCACCTGCTGGTCAACAATGCCGGCGGCGCTCACGGGCTGGAGCCGATCGGGGAAGCGAAAGACGACGACTGGCGCATCATGTGGGAGGTCAACGTGCTCGGCTTGATGAGCATGACGCGCGCCCTGCTGCCGGCGCTGCTCGCCTCGGGCGATGGCCACGTCGTCAACCTGGGCTCGATCGCCGGCTTCGAGACCTATGCCGGCGGCGCCGGCTACACCAGCGTCAAGCACGCGGTACGGGCGATCAGCCGCACGCTGCGGCTCGAGCTGCTGGGCAAGCCGGTGCGGGTCACCGAGATCGACCCCGGCCTGGTCGAGACCGAGTTTTCCCTGGTGCGTTTCGGCGGCGACGAGGAGCGCGCGCGCGGCGTCTATCGCGGCCTGCAACCGCTGACTGGCGAGGACGTTGCCGATTGTGTGCTCTGGGCGGCCACCCGTCCCAGCCACGTCGACATCGACGAGATCGTGGTGCGGCCTCGCGATCAGGCCACCGCCCATCACGTGAACCGGCAGCCGGTGCCGGAAAAGGAGCGCACCGCATGACGGGCTCGGCGGTCCGTGGCGTCAAGGGACGATCGAGGACCGCGGGCGGCTTGGCGGCCGCCGCCCGCCGCGCCGGCGTGCTCGGCCTGATCGCCGGCGCGCTCGCGACGTTCGGCGGCTGCGACAAGATCTTCCCGCACCGCTCGCCGGGCGAACGCCTGTATCTCGACAACTGCGCCGACTGCCACGGCGTCGACGGCCGCGGCAACACCGCGCGCGAGATGGGCCAGCCCTACGCCGATCTGACGGACGACGTCTGGAAGTTCGGCGGCGACGACGCCTCGATCGCCACCGCCATTCGCGAGGGCTCGTTTGGCCTGATGCCGGCCTTCCAGGAGAAGCTCGGCGACCAGCAGATCCAGGCTTTGGTCGCCTACCTCCGGGTGCTTCACCGGCAGGCCGGAACCGCCTCGCCGTGAAGCCCGCGAAGCCCGTTGAGCGGCATCCGGCGGGACCGGTCGCGCCGCCGTCTCGGGCGCTGCTGGCGCTGCCCGCGCTGCTGACACTGCTGGCGCTGCTCCTGGCGCCGGTGCTGGCGGGTTGTGCCGGGACCGATCACGATGCGGCGAGCCTCTACCGCACGCAATGCGCCCGTTGCCACGGCGCCGACGGCAGGGGCGACCGCCGCTCGCTCGGCCTCCATCCCAATCTCGACCTCACTGCCTCGCCGCTGGTGCGCGCCGGCGCCCGCGGCCGCGGGTTGATCTACCGGCGGATCGACGAAGGCTATGGCGCGATGCCGGGCTTTGGCCACCGCCTGGAAAACGCCGACATGGAGGGCCTGGTCGACTATGTCCTGCGGCTGCCGCAGGGGAAGGCGGGGCGATGACCATGGACGCACAGCGGCTCAGAGACGCCTATCAGAGGCTGCAGAGCCTCGACGACCGCCTCACCCACAAGGTCAAGCCGCGCGCCGGCGGCTCGCTGATGCGGCCGTCGCCCGACCATCTGGAGCTGGCGCTGCGCGACCTCGCCACCTACACGGTCGAGCTCAAGGAGATCGTAGAAGAGCTCGTCCTCGCCATCGCCGGCCGCCCGAAGGACCCCGGCGAGGGGTAGCATCAAGCTCCCCAGTCGCCGCCAAGCAACACTTCCTCCCCAGGAGGCAGGTTCGGGCTCGGCCCTGCGGCCGGGCCGGGGCCGGCCGGACACTAGTCTCGACCTCGAGCCCGCGGGTTGGTTTCCGCCACCTCGACGTGGGCGGCCGCAGTCAGCGCGAACATCACGCGAATCATCCGGGATACCGCGCGCCCCACTTCGGCGGAAACCTGCTCGACCTCCCACTGCAGCGGCGCCGTTGCATTTGGCGCCTGCGTCTGGCCGTCCCCGGAACGCTCCACCGCCGGAGGCATCAGCAGGGTTGAATCGAAGAGCCGGTTGCCCGACCGCAACGCCTCGATGAACATCCTGACCTGGTCTATAGCAGCAAGCGGATACCCCATGGCCGACACCAGCCGCTCCAGAGTCCTCAGCTCCGGCACCTTCCGCCCTCGCTCGTAGTCGGAAACGGCGCTGTTGCGGACCCCCGAGGCTTTGGCCAGGTCATCCTGATTCCAGCCGCGAACCACCCGCAACACTGCCAGAGCTACGCTCATCTCGCCGGCCGGCATAGCACATATTCTAGCCCGATTTATACTATCAAGACATCAGAACGTATCTGATATAGGAAAAAAAGCGTTGACAAATGCCTCGCCAGTGTCCTAGGATCGCTCGAACCTGAAAAGGAGGCTCCGATGCTCCAACCTGGCAGGCCCTACCCACCCAGCACCGAGGTCGTGCTCGCCATTGGTGAGCCCGACCCCTGGTACGATGCTCACATGCCCAAACCGATCGAGCCTCATGACGCCGAGGACGACCGCCAGCCGAGTACCGCTGATGACATCTTTCGGGTCGCCGTCGAATCCGGCGGCAAAGTCGTGCTACCGGCGGCCGTCAGCGAGAGTCTTGGAGTGAAGGAAGGGGATTACCTGGTGCTCAGGGCCCAGCGGGATGGCACGGTCGTAATGATCAGCCTGAAGCAGGTGGTGAACCAAGCCATGGGCCACTTCCGCGACGTTGCCCCAGGAAGAAGTCTTGCCGACGACCTGATCGCGGACCGCCGCAAGGAGGCGCTTCGGGAGAGTGAGGAGTGAAGGGCTCATTGAAGGGTCGATGCGTGGTGGACGCCTCCGCATTTCTAGCCTTCGAGAAACATGAAAACGGTGCCCCGCGGGTAGCCGAAGCGCTCGCGTGCGGAGTGGTCATGA
>DATGHG010000472.1:0-15784 GCA_035308185.1 Thermoanaerobaculia bacterium
ACGGTTGGCCTTCATGATGCTGGATCGCAACGTGGTGGCGGTCAGCCCGTCTTCGGTGTATCGGGTCCTGGCCAAGGCTGGACGCCTCGATCGTTGGCACCGGCGGCCCTCCAAGAAGAGGTTCCGTTAAGAGGTGTGTAAACGCATCAGGCGGCGGCCTCCTCGCTACGCGCCCGTACTCCATCGACGTACTGCACTCCTGCGAAAACCTCCTTCAACAGCGCGGGTGAGTTGAGCCGGCGGAATCGCCGCTCTGCGACCAGCAGCAACTTCCAGAGCACGGCGGTCGCGTGCTGGACCTTCTTGTACCGCCTGGCGGCGCCGGTACGGAGCCGCAGGCCGCAGAACGGCGACTCGACGATGTTGGTGGTCCGCAGGTGGCGCCAGTGCGGTTCTGGGAACTGGTAGAAGGTGACCATGCGATCCCAGTCGTGATCGAGCAACTCGGCTGCCGCCAGCTGGCTGCGCGTGCGGCACCAGCGCGCGAACCGCTGCTTGGCCGCGTCGGCCTCGCCGCGGGTCGCCGCGTAAGGGATCGTGCAGAGCAGCGGCTTGGCTTCTTCATGGAGCCGCTGCGGAAGCTTGTCGAGCACGTTGACGATGCGGTGGTTCCAGCACCGCTGCTCCAAAGCTTCTGGGTAGACATTGCGGAGCGCCCCCCAGATGCCCAGATGACCATCGGCGACCACCAGGCGCGGGCAGACCAGGCCGCGAGCCCTCAGATCGCGCAGCAGCGCCGACCAGCTGTCGGTGGACTCGCGCTGGCCGGGCATCACCGCGAGCACGACCTTGCGTCCATCCGACAGCCCGCCGATCGCGACGAGCACCGCGGCCTTGTCTTTCTCGAGCCCTGCTTTCACGTAGAGGCCGTCCACCCACAGGTACGTGAGCTCGAGACCGTCGAGCCGCCGGCGCCGCCATTCGTCGTACTCCACCTGCCAACTCGCCTTCAGCCGCGCCACGGTCGAGGCCGACAGCGGCGCGTCCTCGCCCAGCAGGCCGCGCAACGCCAAGTCGAAGTCCGCTTCGGCCAAGCCATGCAGGTAGAGCTCCGGGATCAGCCCGTCGACCTCGCGCGTCCGCTTGGCGAACAGCGGCAACACCCGGCTCTCGAACCGCTCCTCGAGGTCCCGCACCCGCGGCCGGCGCACCGTGATCGTGCCGCTGCTCAACGTCAGTCGCCGTGGCTTGCCATGGCCATTGCGGTAGCCGGCGTCAGCGTCCACCTCCGCCCTCCTCGCCGACTTTGCACGCCCGAGCAGCTCCGTAACTTCCTCTTCCAGCAGAACTTGCACGAAGTCCTGCACTTTCCCCCTCACCCAGCTCTCGAGCGACTCCCATGCCTCTCTTGACGTCGATCGCTTGTCAGTGATCTTCTCGACCACGGCGGTGTTCCTCCCTCGTTCTCGGGCCTGGCAGCCCGGGTTTTGGAACGTCAGAGGTAGGCTACACCGCCTTCTGCTTTTCCACACCTTCTGAGGGTACCTCGGGGACGCTTCGAGCCACTGTTTCTCCGTCAGCGCCAAGGTACAGACCTGGGACAGTCCGTGAGCGACGGACCAGCGCTTCACCAGGTCGGGGTAATCAGGCGCTGTGGGGTTTACCAGCCGCCAGCCTGAGGGGTTGGACCTGCCCCGGTTCGGTGGACAGTAGACGGTTTGGGTCTTCCTTCACGAAACGTCAAACGGATCGCGCCAGCCCCCGGCACAAAGCGCCAGACCAGGTGCCAGAGCGAACCGCTCTGGGTCCTACAGAGCAGAAACCAGACCGCGAAAACCGCCGCCGCGGTTGCGGCCAACAGCACCGCGCGCAGCTCACCGCGTCGCCGCGCCAACCGCTGCTCGCCGGAGCAGAGAAGGCCACAACTGGCAGCGAAGGCGATGAGCATGCCGGGAGGCAGACCGTAGTCCCATCCCGCGTTCGCGTATCTGGGGTCCAAGCGGCGCATCAACCACCCCCAGGCAACGTTGCGGGTGCTGACGTTGAACAGATCTCCGAAGGTCATGGCGTTGCGCATCACCTCGGCGTACGACCGCGCCTGGCCGGTGGCGATGGCCGGCCCGTAGGTGACGATGAACGGCACCAGCGCCAATGCGGCCGCCGCCCCCAGCCAGAGAATCGATCGCCAGTTGCTGCCCACGAACACCAGGGCCCGCCAGGCCACGCGCCCTGGTATCACCAGCGTGATCCCCGCCGCGATGATGGCAAAGAAGATCAGGAACCAGCCGCTATAGAAGTCGGAAAAAAGAATCATGGAGAGAAGGACGCCGGCCGCAATCGACCAGGCTGGGGCGCTCGCGGCGTGGCGCGCTCCGGCCCTGACGCCCTTCACCATGCACCAGCAGCACAGCGGCACGAGCATGACGGTGTAGGCTTGCGGCACCACCCGCGAATGAAAGAGGTTCGAAAAGGTGAAGAGCAAGGCGCCGAGTATGGCAAAGCCGCGACGAAAACCGAGGCCGCGGAGCAAGCCGATCATCGAAGCGTAGCCGACCTGCGTCAACAGCCACAGCGTCAGCTCGAACGCGACATACGGGTCGCAACCGGCGACGCGGAATGACGAATACGGCAGCGACTGCAAGAAAAGCGTAACGGAGTACGCCAGGACGTGCTGGATCGGAAAGAAGAAGGGGGGTGACAGCCAAGCGTCCAGGCCGCGAAAGACGTTGTACCAGTGTTCCAATACCGCAATGCTCAGCCTGGCATCGCCGAAATCACCGGCGATGAGCTCGCCTCTGGAGATGACGAACTCGCGGAAACAGAGCCCGCTGGCCACCAGGCCGACGGCCACCGCCGCGGCATGGAAGCCGACGGTCGGCCACGGTGCCTGACGGAACGCCCGCGGGCAGACAGCGCCGGCGAGCTGCCGCAGCCGGCCGCGGATGCTCAGCCGGCTGCCGTCGCCGCGCTCGTTTGGATCTATCGCCCTGGGACCGCCTCCCTGCTCTGCCGGGCTGGCGGCCCGCTGCCGCGCTCGCCATGCCAACACTCGCCGCTGCAGCGTCTCGCCGACCAACGTTTCGCCATCCCGGGGTCCTCCTCAGCTCTGGTCCGCGGAAATCCCCCGAGGAGTATATTTGCGGCAACGCCGCCAGTGGCCCAGGAGGCCCGATCAGCGCGAGTGCCGTAAGCCGGCTAAAGGGCTTTCATCGCGTTCGTCATGAAGGCCTGCTTGCTGGGATCCCCATTGTCAAATCGCAGCGTCTTTTCGAAGTTGGCATTGATGAGCAGATCGATGTTCTCATGCGTCGGGAAGTCCATCGGCACCACGCCGATCCCGCTCCGAAAACAATAGGCGGGCTGCTGCTGGGGACACTGCGCATGCCAGAACTCGAGCCAGACCTTCAACGCGTCGTTTATCGGCTTCGCGTAATGGCTCGGAGGGTTGATCCCGGGGACGCCCCCGACGGTCGTGAAGTTGATGTACTGGGAATCGCCGTTCGGTGACCCAATGTTACGACCATTGTAAGCGTCCCACATGATGGCGCACCAGCGCATGAACTTGTTATAGGCGGTGCACTGGTAGCAATCCTGGGCATAGACGTGGGCCCCGTCGGGCGTCGTCCAACCCGCGCCCTCGGTGTCGCCGTACGTGTAGTTCAGGGCTGTCAAGTCCAGGCCCAAGGTGCCTTTATAGTTCCCGCCCCGCTCGAAACGGCGCCACAACAGCAGCTTCCCACGCAAATCCTTGACGGTCGCGTTCACGGTCGGGCGGACGTCCCACATCGTGTCCCAGGTCGTATGGTTGTCGAACGCGACCTCGTTGGCGATCTGCCGGAACCAGTCCTCGACCGTACCGCCGAATCCGCGGGATGGGTCCACCGGTTCCCCGCCCCCGTCCTTTCCGCAATCGAGCTTGACGCTGACGATGATCCCCTCTCGCGGGTTCTGCTTCAGGAACCTGGCGCAGGTGCTGATCACCGCCTTGTAATGGTACGGCTTACTGGTGTCCACAGGATGGCAGGTGGGGTCATAGATATCATCACACGCATGGACCATGCGCAGGCCCCAGGGCTTTTCGTCGAATGCCACTCTGAGGTCCAGGAAGCGAAGGCCGTTTTTCAACTGATCTTCGATGCCCCATCGTTGAGTCACGGATCTTTCGTAATTTTTGTAGAGATAGCCTTGAAGCGCTGACGAATCGTGCGTTCCGGGGATCGAGAGATCCCGGACCAGGAGGAAATCCGGCAATTGCGTCAGCCAGGTGGCGCGGTTCTTGTCCCAGGCTTTCTGGTTCGCGAGTTTCTGTGCAGGATACTGGTCCCAGCTCATCGTGACCTCCTGATGACGACGTGGTTGCCGTTGTCGATGCGGCGGCGAGCGAGGCCGCGTGCGCTCTGGTACGTGCGTCCAAGCAGAAGCGAAAGCTTAAAATTGAGACTTGGCGGAGTATGTACGAGGCGAGGAAGTGGGTCAAGCACTGGTCTACGAGCGTCGGGCCGCTTCCCCCCACTCCACCGGCCCGTCGCCAGAGCCGCACCGGCCTCAGACCGTTGGCGCCTCCGTCGCATCCGCTGGGGGCTTGGCACCCTTGATCACGAGCCACAGCATGATCGCCAGCTCCCCGAAGAAGGCAGGCTGGGCATAGGTGAACACCGTTCCCTGGTATTGCGGCAACAGCTCGCCCGTAAGACTCAGGGTCACATAGGCGCAGCCGCCGACGACGAGCCAGACGCCCAGGAACCGCGGCAGGAAACGCGACCGGTACACCAGCAACCCCAATGGGAAAAGCCATGCCCCCCACAGAATCTCGGCGGCGGTGTTTTGATTGTCACGCAGATTCAGGAACATCATGGCCAGCGCATCCCGCTGAGGCTTGTCGAATGCGGCAAGGAAATCGCCTCCGCGCACGACCCTCAGCGCGGCAGCGTCGCTCACCACGCCGACGAAGTTGATGAGGGCCGGCATCACGCCCCCGAGGATCACCACCAGCACCGCGAGGTTCTGGTTTACTCCCTTGAACAACCGGTAAAAGGCCAGCACGAGGAAGATCACGATCACCGCGCAGGCCAGATCGCCTACGATCCCGAAGCGGAACAGCCACTCGTGTGCGGCGATGTTGTTGACCGTAGCGGCCGCGTTCCCATGCACGAACAGCTTGGTGGGAATGTAGATGAGGCGCAGCGGGCCAATGGCGGCAAGGAGCAGGTACCAGAATCCGGCCACTCTCCCTGGATCGCGGGTCGAGCTCATGTTCCCTCCCTCGTTGAACGGGCCTCTTGCAAGCGTCTGGCCGGAGATACGCCGCGGACTCTCAAGAGTTACGGCCGCCTGAGCAAGAACGCTGAAAGCCGGGCGCTGGTCCCGCCTGGAAGCCGCGGCCCCACGATATACGGCAGGCGCCTGCTTCGATTAGGATCTCCCCGGGAGGAGTCCTGTACATGCGGAACCTTGAAGTGCTGCGCCGCGTCGTCACTCTCTGCCTGGTATGCCCGTCGCTGGCGCTGTCCGCGGGAGAGTCCGCATCCTACAGCGGACCCGCCGCTGTCGCCCACGATCGCCTCCAGGCCAGCCTCGCCGCGAGCGCCGCACTCGTCTGCGGCGGCGGCATCGGCGCCGGGGCAGGAGGAATGCGAGTCGCCACGGCCGGCGCCGGCAGCCTGCTCGGCGACCTGTCGCGCCGGCCTCTCGACGGCGACGTGGTCGAGTACAGCGCGCGGGTGCGGGTTGGCACCGGCGTGCACGACGTGATCGGCATCCATCGCGTCGTGCGCGAGCTCGCGCCCTTCGTGCCGCGGCCCAGCCGCCACGCGGTGCTCATGGCCCACGGCGACGCCTGGGGCTTCGATGCCGCCTTCCTGGCCAATTTCGCGGCAGCGGCGCCGCCCGCGGCTGCCGACCACGCCCTGCCGGTCTTCCTGGCGGCGAACGGCATCGACGTCTGGGGGATCGATTTCCGCTGGACGCAGGTACCGGCCACGACCACCGATTTCGCCTTCATGGAGAGCTGGGGCTTGACCACCGATGCCGGCGACCTGGGGGCGGCTCTGGCCATCGCCCGCCTGACCCGCCTCGCCACCGGCGACGGCGCCCAGCGCATCGACCTGCTGGGCTGGAGCCGCGGCGGCCAGACCAGCTACGCCTACCTCAACGCCGAGACCGAGCTGCCGGCGCCGCTGCGCCAGGTCTCCGGCTTCATCCCGGTCGATATCTTCCTGAAGACCGACCAGCCCGCCCTGCAGCAGGCGGCGTGCGCCCGGCTGGCAGGTGAGCAGGCGACGCTCGCCGCCGGCACCTTCGAGAGCGCCACCGGCACCCTCTTCGACGCCCTCGGGACGCTGGCCGCCTCGGCTCCTGGCGGCGCCTCTCCCGTGCTCGCCGGCCTCACCAACGAGCAGGCGGCGCTGCTGGCCGGTGCCGCCACCTATACACTCCTGCCACCCGGCCAGGCGTTCGTGCCGTTCTACCACTTCGTGGGCGGCAGCTTCGACGTCCATGGGTTGCCCACCGGTCTGACCTACACGCCGGCGGCCGCCTGGTTCAGCTTCCTGAGCGGCGCCTCACCCTTCGAGCCGGTGAAGCTGCTCGCCGACGCCGACTCGATCCTCTGCGGCCAGACCGACCTGCCCACCGGCGACCACCTGGCGAAGGTCACCGTGCCGGTCCTCTACGTCGGCGCCGGGGGCGGCTTCGGCAGTTTCGGCCTCTACAACCTCACCCTCCTCGGCAGCCGCCAGGTGGAGACCCACGTCGTCAGTCTCCAGACCGAGGCGGACCGGGCTCTCGACATCGGCCACGTGGACATCTTCATCTCGACCGACGCCCAGAACCGATTCTGGCAGCCGATCCTGGCCTGGGTCGCCACGCACTGAGCCGAGCCACGGCGCCGCCGGCGGGCGGCACCGAGAGTTGCAGTGTAAGATGAGATGGCCAGTGCACCCCTGACCGCATGTCGAAGACTGCCTGCATCGTTCCCTGGAGCACCCTGGTCCTCGGGCCGGACGGACGTGCCAGCTTCTGCTGCGACGTCCCGGCGCCGCTGACCGTCGGCGGGCGCCTCGGCAGTCTCTATCAGGACTCCCTCGACGACCTCTGGAACGCCGACGAGCTGGTGCAGGTGCGCACCGCGATGGCGCGGGGCGAGAAGCCCGCGACCTGTAGCGTGTGCTGGCAACGCGAAGCGGCGGGCGGGATCAGCCGCCGGCTGCAGAACAACACGGTCTACCGGCAGCTCGGCGGCGGTCTCGCCGTCGAAGCGCTGCCGCAGGTGGGCGCTGCCACCGCCTACCGCCTCGATCGCCGGCCGGACTGGTTCATCCTCGAGCTCGGCAACGTCTGCAACCTGAAGTGCCGCAGTTGCAGCCCCCTCTTCAGCTCGCGCATCGCCGCCGACCCCACTCACAGCGCCTGGGCCGCGGACCTGCCGCCGCCGCCGCCGTCCACCGCGCCCGTGGGCCGGCCACAGCGTCTGCGGCTCACGCCCGAGAACACTCCCGCCTGGTTCGAGGACGTGGACGCCATGGCGGACATGATCGCCAGCGGCGCCGATGGCAACGCGATCCTGTCGCTGATCGGCGGCGAGCCCTTCCTCATCGAGGGCACCTGGCGGCTGCTGGACGCGCTCGTGGCGCGCGGCGTGGCGCCGCGCCTGTCCGTGGGCGTGTCGTCGAACGGCCAGCAGCGGTGCGAGCGGCTCGCCGAGCTGGCGCCCCGCTTCCGACTCTTCAACCTGTCGTTGAGCATCGATGCTCATGGCAAGCTCTACGAGTACCTGCGGCATGGGGCCAGCTGGAGCAGGCTGATCGAAAACCTGGCCTGGTTCCGCCAGGTGCCCAATGTCGATCTCTCGGCAGTGCCCACGCTGCAGAACGGCAACGTGCTGGACATGGTGAGGTTGCTCCGCTTCCTGGACGAGCACGAGCTGCGGCTGGCCTACAACGTGCTGACCTGGCCCGCGCGCCTGCGCCCCACGACCCTTCCGGCCAGCGTCCGGCGCATCGCCGCCGCGCGCCTGCGCCGCTACCTCGACGCCGAGTGCCGGCCGGCGAATCTCGCCGTGGTCCGCGGCTACTGCGAGATCCTCGAGGAAGCCGGCGACGATTTCGACGGCGAGATCTTCGGCGAGTTCATGACCTTCACCAATGACCTCGACGCCGGACGCGGCGAGAGCCTGGCCAACGCAGCGCCGGAGCTGGTGGCGCTCGTCCGCGCCGCCGGCATCGAATGGACGGACGCGCGGCGTCATGGGCTCGCCGCCGCCGCCGCCACCAGTCCCGGCACCGCCCGCTCGACGCTCCGGCCGGCCGACCTGCTGCCGCGCGTCAATCGCACCGTCTCCGCGCAAGACACCCTCATCGCCGGCTTCGAGGCCGCCCAGCCCGGCGCCTATTTCAGCTCCGGGCTGCAGCAGCTCGCGGAGATCGACAGCCGCTTGCGGCAGCACGGCCACCAGGGGCTGGCAGGCAGCCGAGCCGTCGCCGACTTCGCTTGCAACTACGGCCGCCTGACGCGCGCCCTGTGCGCCGCCCTCCCCCACGCTGCCGTCTACGCCTGCGACATCGACCGCGACGCCCTGCAGTTCTGCGCCCGCGAGCTTGGCGCGCTGCCCATCGTCACCGGCTGGCGCCCTGACGAGGAGCAGCTGCCGGGCGACCTCGACGCCGTCTTCTGCGTCTCGCTGCTGACCCACACGCCGCTCGAGCACTGGCGCCGCGTGCTGCGCGCCTGGGCGCGCATGCTGCGGCCCGGCGGCGTCGCCGCTTTCACGTTCCTTTCCGAGAGTTACGTCGACTCCTGGCTCGCCGGCGAGATGGAGCATTACGGCTCCTACCCGCCCGCCGTGCGCGCCGCCGCGGCGCGCGCTCTGCGCGACGACGGCTTCGGCTTCGCCGCCCTCACCTCCGGTTACGGCGGCGAGCCGTTCTACGGCGTCGCCTTCTGCCGGTCCGAGGTGGCGCGGCGGGAGGTTGCCGCCGCCGGCCTCGAGCTGCTGGCCCTGCCGGCCGAGACCAGTCCCGCCTTCGCCCAGGACCTGGTCCTGGCACGCAAGCCCGGCAAGCAGAGCGAGCAGGGCTCGCCGCCCGGCCCGGCGCCCGAGGTGGTGCGCGACGTGGCGCTGGTGGCGCTCTACGATCCGCGCTGCTATGCCCCCACCGCCGGCGGGAAAGGCGAGCACGCCGGCAGCACCTGGGCGCGCCTCGCCGCGGCCAGCCCGCCGCTCCCCCTCCCCACCGAGCTCGGCTTCGGCGACCCGCGCGTGCCGGAGGTGAGGGAGGCACAGGCCGCGCTGGCCCGCGAGCACGGCGTCGACGCCTTCTGCTACCTCTACCCATGGGGGGCGCACGGCCCGCGCTGGGACGCACCCTGGCGCGATCTCGTGGCCACCGTTCGCCCCGACTTTCCCTTCTGTCTGATGGTGGAGCTGGAGGACGGCGAGCCCATCTCCGCGCCGGCGGCCGGGCGGCTGCTCGACGACATCGCTCCCGGCCTGCGCGACCGCCGCTACCTGCGCGTCGAAGGCCGCCTCCTGCTGGTCGTGCGGAACGTCGCGCGGCTCGTCGAACCGCGGGTGATCGCCGGGGTCTGGCGCGCCGCAGCAGCAGCTCAGGGCCTCGGCGAGCTCCACCTCTGCGCCGCCGAGCCGGCGCCCGCCGACCGGCCCGAGGACCTGGCGTTCGACTCGATCCTCGAAGCCCAGCCGCCTGCCGCCGATCACGCCGCGGTGGTCGCGGCGGCGCTGGCGCGTCCCTGGCCAGCTCACCGCCTCATCCGCACCGTCCTCTGCCGCCGCAACGCCGCCGATCCGCAGGCCGGCGAGCTGTACGAGCATTGGCTGCGGTCGGTGGTCGACGCGACGCGGCACCGCGGCGAGCGCCTGGTGTTCCTCGACAGCTGGAACGACTGGCTGCGCGGGGCGTACCTCGAGCCCGACGATCGGGACGGCCGCGCGGCGCTGCTCGCGACCCGCCGGGCGGCGCGTGGACCGGCGAGCGGCCTGGTGCTCCTGCGCCAGCTGCGCGACGCGCTGGGCCAGGTCGACGGGCAAGCCGCGGCCGTCCTCGGCGAGCTCGGACAGGTGCTGGCGCTGCACGAGCACTCGCGCGACCGCCTGCTGGCCACCGTCGAGGCGGCGCTCGGCCGGAATCACCCGACCGGCTCCGGCTCCGAGACGCTGCGCTGGGTGCCGGTGGCGAGCCGGCAGCTTCCCCCCTCCGGCGGCGGCTTCTCCCTCGACCGCGTCGGCGGCGTCGGCAGACCGGAGCTCTACGGCGCCAAGGAGCCGATCCCGCTGCCTCCCGACGAGGTCAGCCTGGCAGGCTGGGCCCACGGCGTGCACGGCTCACCCGGCGACGTGGACCTCTTCCTGGCCCTGGAGTCGGCCACCGGCACCGAGGACCGCATCTTCCGCGTTGCGGAGCGCGTCGCCAGACCCGACGTGGTGGCGGCATTCCCCGGCCACCCTCCGAACTGCGGCTTCGATGCGATGATCAACCTCTTCAGCGTGCCGCCGGGGACCTATCGCCTCGCCATCGTGCAGCGCACGGCGCACGCCGCCTATCGCGACGCCACCGCGGTGTCGGTCAGGCGCGGCTGAGCGCCATGTTCGAGAGCCTGACCTGGCTGCCGGATCGCGCGCTGCTCGGCGATCTCGTCTTCCGGCTCGAGCAGTCGCGGACCGACCAGTGGGAGATCGGCGACGACTGCTTCGGCTTCTACAAGAACCGGCAGCTGGTCGATCAGTTCGACCGTTTCTGGTCGGCGACCGACTTCCGGCCGCGCCGGATGTTGGAGATCGGCATCTGGGACGGCGGCAGCGCCGCTTTCTGGTACCAACACCTGCAACCCGAGCGCTTGGTGGCGATCGACCTGCAGGACCGCGAGGACAGCGCGTACTTTCGGCGCTATCTGGCCGCCAACGGCTTGGAGGGCCGCGTGCTGACGCGCTGGCGCACCGACCAGGCGGACCGCGCGGCACTGCAGGAGATCGTCGAGCGCGACCTCGGCGGCGCGCTCGATCTGGTGATCGACGACGGCTCGCACCTGGAGCGGCCGACGCGGGCCAGCTTCGAGGCGCTCTTTCCGCTGTTGCCGCCCGGCGGCCTGTACATCGTCGAGGATTGGGCCTGGGAGCACTGGCCGGAGTTCCAGGACCCAAGCCACGTCTGGGCCGGCGAGGAGAGCCTGACGCATCTCGTGGGCGACCTGCTGGCGGCCACCGGCAGCTCGCGGACGCTGATTCGCAGCCTCAAGGTCTTCGAGGGGTTCGCGGTGGTCGAGCGCGGCGAAGACGACCTGGACCGGCAGACGTTCCGGCTCGCCGATCACATCCGCCGGCGGCCCTGGCGCGCCGCGAGCAACCGGCGGACCGAGGCGGAAGCGGACGTCAAGGTCCTGGCCTTCTACCTGCCGCAATTCCACCCGATCCCGGAAAACGACCGCTGGTGGGGAAAGGGCTTCACCGAGTGGTCCCGCGTGGCGCGCGCGCGGCCGCAGTTCGCCGGCCACTATCAGCCCCACCTGCCCGAACGGCTCGGCTTCTACGACCTGCGCCTGCCCGAGATCCGGACCCGCCAGGCGGCGCTGGCGCGCGGCCATGGCGTCCATGGCTTCTGCTACTACTACTACTGGTTCGGCAGCAAGACGCTGCTCGAGCGGCCGCTGTCCGAGATGCTCCACGGCGGCGAGCCGGACCTCCCCTTCTGCCTCTGCTGGGCCAACGAGAACTGGACCCGCCGATGGGACGGCGCCGAGCGACGGCTGCTGATCGAACAGCACTACGGCCCCGAGCTGGATGCCGTGCTGATCGAGGACCTGCTGCCCTACTTCCTCGACCGTCGCTACCTCCGCGTGCGGGGCGCTCCCGTCCTCGTGGTCTACCGGCCGGGCGCGATCCCGGATCCGCAAGCGACCACCGCCCGCTGGCGGCGCGCGGCGCGGCAACATGGGTTGCCGGACCTGCATCTCGTCGCCGCCCTGACCTTTGGTCTGCAGGACCCGCGGTCGCTGGGCTTCGACGCGGCGGTGGAGTTTCCGCCTCACGGCGAGAACCTGCCCGAGAACGCCTGCGCCGTGGACGGGCTGGAGCCCGGGTTTGGCGGCGAGGTCGTCGACTTCCAGGCGGTGGTGAGCCGGCGGATCGGGCTGCCGCCGCCACCCTTCCGCCTCTACCGCACGGCCATGGCCGGTTGGGACAACACGCCGCGTCTCGGGCGGCGCGCCATCGTCTTCCACGGCGCCTCGCCCGTGGCGTACGAGACGTGGTTGCGCGCGCTGGTGACCGCGGCTCGGCTCGGACATCCCGATCACCGGCTGGTCTTCGTCAACGCCTGGAACGAATGGGCCGAGGGGGCGCATCTCGAGCCCGACCATCGCTTCGGCACCGGCTACCTGGAGGCGACCCGCCGCGCTCTCGCGCCCTGAAAGGCCTTCCCCCTCGCCGCCTTCAGCGCTCCCGCTTCAGGCGGTGGGCTCCCCCGCCGGCGGTCGCGGCGCCGGCGCGGCTCCTTCGCCGGCTTCGGCCTCACCCGCCGGCATGCCCGGCAGCACCGGTTGGTCCGGCTGGGGCTGCAACGCCGGCACCCGCGCATTGCGCAGGATCTCCTGGGCCACCGGGATCTCCTCGCCGCCGGCGGCGCCGAGCTCGCGGAAACGGCGGGCTTGGGGCAGGACACGACTTTCGAGGGAACCGACCACCTCGTTGTAGACCTTGACGGTGCCGTCGAGCCCGCGCCGCAGCGCTTCGAGATGGCCGGCGAAGACCCGCAGGCGATCGTGGAGCTCGCGCCCCAGCTCGCTGATGTCGCGGGCCTTCTCGGCGATCCGGTCCTGGCGCCAGCCGTAATGGACGGCGCGCAACAGGGCGATCAGCGTCGTCGGCGTGGCGACGATGACGTTGTGCTCGACGCCGAACTCGATCAGCCGCGGATCCTGCTCCAGGGCGGCGCTGAAGAACACCTCTCCCGGCAGGAACAGCACCACGAACTCGACGCCGCCGCCGAGCTGGCTCCAGTAGCTCTTCTCGCTCAGCTTCGTGAGATGACTGCGGATCTGGCCGGCGTGGGCGGCGAACTTCGCCCGCCGCGCCTCCTCGTCCACGACGTCGAGCGCTTCGAGATAGGCCTCGAGCGGCGCCTTGGCGTCGACCACGACCTGGCTGCCGTTGGGCAGCCGCACCACCATGTCGGGGCGGAGCCGGCCCTCCTCGGTGGCGATCTCGGACTGGGTCACGAAATCGCAGTGCTCGATCATGCCGGCCATCTGGACCACCCGCCGCAGCTGGATCTCGCCCCAGCGGCCGCGCGCCGCCGGGGTGCGCAGGGCGTTGACCAGCCGGCTGGTCTCGCGCTCGAGCCTGGATTCGCTCTCGCGCATGCTGCGCAGCTGCTCGCTGAGGCCGGAATTGGACGCGGCGCGCTCCACCTCGATCTCGTGCAACTTCTGGTCGACTTTCGCGATCGACTCGCCGAGCGGCCGCACCATCTCGCCGATCGCCTGCTGGCGCACCTCGAGGTCCTGGCGGGCGCCTTGCTGGAACCCCTCGAGCGTGGTCTTGGCGAGGTCGAGGAAGGACTGGTTGTTGCGCTGCAACGCCTCGGCCGACAGCGCGCGGAAGGCGTCGCCCAGCTTGGCCTGCGCGTCCTCGAGCAGGAGCAGCTTGGCGGCGCTCTCCTGGCGCTCCTTGGCGATGGTGGTCCCGAGCTCCGCCACCCGCGCGCCGAGCTCGGCGGCCTCCCGCCGGCGCTCCCCGAGCTCATGCTCGCGCGCCTGCAGCAGTGCCCCCTGCTCCACCAGCCGCGCGTCGCGGCCGCGCAGCCGCTCCTCGAGCGTGGCGCGCGCCGCGCCACCGCGCTGCCCGGCGAGCAGCCAGCCGGCGGCCGCGCCCAGGACGCAGGCCGCGATCGCGATCGGGACCAGGCTCACAGGCCGCCCCCCACCGCGAAGCTAGCGCTGCAGCAGCTGGCGGGCGATCACCAGCCGTTGCATCTCGCTGGTGCCCTCGTAGATGGTGGTGACCCGCACGTCGCGGTAGAGTCGCGAGATCTCGTAGTCGTCGTGGAAGCCGTTGCCGCCGTGGATCTGCAGGCTCTCCTGGCAGGCGCGATTGGCCGCCTCCGAGGCGAAGACCTTGGCCTCGGCGGCCAGGCGCCCGGCCTCGCCGGCTACATGCTTCGCGGCACCGCCGCCCGCGGCGGCCCCGGGTGCGCCGTGCCCGCCCTCGATGTCGTCGGCGGCGGCGGCGGCGGCGGCCAGCGCCGCGCGCCAGGTGAGCAGCCGCGCCGCTTGCAGCTCGGTCGCCATCTGGGCGATGCGGAAGCGGATCGCCTGATGGCGGACGATCGGCACCCCGAACTGCACCCGCTCGCGGGCGTAGGCGATCGCCAGCTCCAGGGCCCGCTGGTGAATGCCGACCGACTGCGCGGCGATCCCGAGCCGCGAGTGGTCGAGCGTCGCCAGCGCGATCTTGAAGCCCTGACCCGGTTCGCCGAGGACGTGGTCGGCTGGCACCCGGCACTCGTCGAAGTAGATCGGCGCCGTCTGCGACGCCCGCAGGCCCAGCTTCGCTTCGGGCTCGCCCACCGCAAAGCCCGGCGCCTCGGCGGGCACCGCGAACGCCGTCAGGCCGCGCTTGCCCGCCGCCGGATCGGTGCGCGCCACCACCACGTACCAGCGGGCGAAGCCGGCGTTGCTGATCCAGGCCTTCTCGCCGGACAGCACCCAGGAGTCGCCGTCCCGGCGCGCCGCGGTGCGCAGGCTGCCCGCGTCGCTGCCGGCGCCCGGCTCGGTGAGGCCGAAGGCGCCGAGCGCGCCGCCGGCCAGCTCCGGCAGCGCCCGGCGCTTGAGCGCCTCGCCGCCGAAGCGGCCGATCGGCCAGCAGCAGACCGAGTTGCTGACGCTCATCGTCACCGCCATCGCCGGGCAGACGCGGGCCAGCTCCTCGACGGCCAGCAGGTAGGTCAACAGATCGGCGCCGGCGCCGCCGTGCTCCTCGGCCACCAGCATGCCGAGCAACCCCAGCTCGCCCATCTCGGCAACGATCTCCACCGGGAAGCGGTGGTCGCGGTCGCGCTCCTGGACGCCGGGGCGGATGCGTTCCTCGGCAAAGCGCCGCACCTGCTCGCGCAGCAGTTCCTGGTCCTCGCTCAGCGCGAATCCGGGCCCGCCGCCGGGCCGGTTCGGGCCGGCCTCGGCCGCGGCGCGCGGTGGGCCGGACGACCCAGGCACCGCGGCCGGGCCGAGCGCGGCGGCGCCCGGGGCGGCGGCCGCCGCCGCAGAAGTGGCAGTGGCAGCGCGCGAGGATGAGGACGCAGCGGCGGACGGCGGCGAGGGGGGGGGAGGAGGCATCTGGCGGCAGGCTCCCGGCGCGAGCTCAGGCCTTGTCGAGCACCCAGTCTGCGATCACCATCTTCTGCACCTCGCTCGTGCCCTCGTAGATCTCGGTGATGCGCGCGTCGCGAAAGTAGCGCTCGACGTTGTACTCGCGTGAGTAGCCGTAGCCGCCGTGGATCTGCAGCGCCTTGTTGGTGACGCGCTGCGCCATCTCGGAGGCGAAGAGCTTGGCCTGGGCGGCTTCCAGCGTGTAGCGCTTGCCCTGGTCCTTGGTCCACGCCGCCTTCCAGGTCAGCAGCCGGGCGGCGTCGATCTCGGTCGCCATGTCGGCGAGGTAGAACTGGATGGCCTGGAACTCGGCGAGGCGCTGGCCGAACTGCTCGCGCTGCTGGGCGTAGGCGAGGGCGTCCTCGAGCGCCGCCTGGGCGATACCGACCGCCTGCGCGGCGATGCCGATGCGGCCGCCGTCGAGGGTGGCCATGGCGATCTTGAACCCCTCGCCCTCCGCGCCCAGGCG